>NZ_JBQFOW010000002.1:0-408206 GCF_056533855.1 Ruegeria sp. F11
GTTGCCCGCCGCCGTAAGAGACAACGGTGCCGTCAGATGTAGTGACGTTGAAGCCTTGCCCCTTCTTGGCCTGCGCGTATTCAATCCGGCTTAGAGGTGGGCGACCCGCCGCTGTTTCTTCCGCGACATACCGTTGATATTCGTCTGCCGGTTTGTCCGGCTGTGCTGCCTTCAAAATCTCGGCAAATTCCATGTGACGGCGAACGTGGGCTTCGCGGTTTTCGAACTCGCCTACAAGCTCTTGCGCACCGAACTGCGTAACTATCGCATCCCACTGCTCCGGTGTTTGCGCGCCATACGCGGCCTTGAGGCCTGTCTGTATCCGTTCTGCGGTAGCTGCGCGCTCCGCTGCGTCCATTCTGGCAACATGCGCCTCAGCGTTTCTCCGCTCCTCTGCGCTCAGGCGGGCCTGCACTTGGCGGCGCTGCACTTGAATCTGGTGCTGACCTTGAATTTGGACCGCCGCGCCGGGATCATGCCGGGCTAGCACATTCATCGCAGCCGGATCACCGGCCGTGATTTGCGGGCCGTGTGTCTGATACATTTGACGCAGTGCGTTCTGGCTTTGGTATTGGTCAGCCCGTTCGCGGGCCTCCTGACCCTGGGCCAGCGCGTTGATGATGTTCGGCTGACGGCCAGCCAATACTATCGATGCATCCATTCTGCTCATTGCATTGCCTCCGGCATGTTCTGGGTGGCAACTTGGTCCATGGCTGCGGCGGCGGCGTTGTCACCGAATTCGTCAGCCACCATGTCCACGAGGCGCGATTTCAGTTCAGGCGGCAGAGGTGTCGTACGGTCGCCGTTCAGCCATCGATAGACCTCCTGAGCTTCCTTTTCTCTCTGGATGCTCGCGACCATTATCTCTCGAAGTTTTCTGTCCAACATTGCCGTCTGCTACGCCTCGTTTAATTGACATAGAGGTATCATATTACCTCTAACTAAGCAAGAACGGAGCGGGTTCGTAAGCAGAACATTGAGGTAAAATAGCACCTCCTTTTTAGCGCCAATCGATTGAGCGTGAGCCAAAACGCCGATGGATGCAGCACGACTTTAGCAAGTCGAACTCCAGACCAGCTCAAGGCATCATTCAAGGGGTAAAAATCCGACAAAAGTGAGTTATCAAATGAACAAAGCCAAACACGCGCCAGATTTGTCATCCCTGGAAAACATCGCCCAGTTACCAGCAAGACGCAGCCCATATTGGAACATCCTGGAATACTGTCGGCACATCGGTGTGCAAAAACAACCGTCCGGGGACTGCAATTGGATGGCTCGAATTCGCAGAAAAGATGGGCAGTACAGCCAAAAGCGACTGGGGACAGTGTCACCATTCCATCCAAAGGGTTTTAACTACTCGCGGGCTCTGGCTTGTGCCAACGAATGGTTCAACAGCCCTGAAATCCTAGCAATTGCTGCTCAGCCTTACCCTTTGGGTGCGAATACGAAATTAAACTATTCAAAAACCAGCGAACCGTTCACTATCGGGGATGCCATGCATGGTTTCGTCGAATGGAAACGCATCGCGGCAGCAAGGACATACTTCGAGACATCACTATCCCTGATAAACCACCACATAATTCCCAGGTTGGGGTATCTGCCTGTCGAACAACTCAATCAGGCGACCTTCCAACGGTTTTGCGTCGATGTTCTTGAGGCAGCGCCAAAACGAGGCAACTGCAAACAAGGTCCAAGAATTCGCATTGAAGCTTTGGATCACGAACGTCTAAGAAAGCGGAAGAAAACCCTGAACTCCGTCATCAGCATCCTTAGAACTGCCATCGAGATGTCTTGGGAGAACGGTGACGTCGAAAGTGAACGTTCTTGGCGGATACTGCGTAGGATTCCGCATTCGGATACCCCAAGGCAGTTCTTTCTTACTCGGGCGCAAGCAAAGCGTCTGATTGCCTGCTGTAGACCAGACTTAGCTCTGCTCGTTCAGGCTGCTCTCTATACGGGATGTCGAGTCTCAGAATTGGCGAACCTCAAAGCACGCGATGTGGGTGGGCATGTATTTGGATTATATATTGGGCCTTTAAAGAGCTATCGGAGCCGCTATGTAATTCTCCCGGATGAAGGGATGTCATTCTTTTTGGATCAAGCCGAGTCCCTAGACGACGAAGACCTTTTATTCCGAATGTCTTCGGGAAAGCAGTGGTCTGGAAGCCAAAAGCACCTCTTTAAAGATGCTGTTCGGCGCGCTGGGTTACCAGACGAGTTTGTTTTTCATGGCTTACGGCACACCTACGCCAGCCAGCTCGTACAAGCCGGAACACCTTTGGCGATTGTCGCGAAGCAACTCGGACACTCCAATACTGATACCGTCAGCAGAACCTACGGCCATCTGTGCTGTGACTCGATAGAAGCGGAAATTTCGCGCAGGTTTGCAGCCCTTAGAGAACCCCGGTCAGATACTCGGCTCAATGCATTGCGAATGACTCTTCAGGGCAAAGCTGAGCCAAGTTGGTCCTGGCCAAAAAAGAACCGAAGTAGAGCCTCAGGGGCTGTTGTCACTAAACTGAGGGGCAAAGAGGACGAGTTGCGCACGCGATAAACCCTCAGTTGTTTTCAACATCTCTGAAACGCGGATGATTTGCCATCGGCCTTCTATCTAGTGGTTCTTGCAAAAAAATAGAAAACGATGAGAACTCTGACAGAAGAACTCAGTAAACGAATGAAATTGTTTCTGGAACCTCGAGGAATTACTAATACTGTACACGGCAGCAACATAGTTTAGGAACCAATCAATGGTGCAAGGTGGATGGAGCTCTGTTGGTGAAAGCCCGGTTCTCTTGGCCCGGCAGGATGAGTTTTCGAGTCAGTTCGCGTGTAAGGACAATGAGCACTTCTTCATTAGAATTGAGCACTCGGGATCAAAAACCAACATCACAGACCTGAACTGGCAAGAAGGCGAAGCTGATTTGGTGTCTGAGGCCTTCATGGAAGCTGAAAGGCTCGGCGTATTGTTTTCAAGTCGATTGATCGTGGTGTCGGATATCTTGCCAAGTTCTCGACAGCCCAAACGAGAAGAGATTGAGGAAAAAGCTGATGCGGTATCACGTGTGATTTTGCATGTGGCTTCCAAACTTGACCTGGAAATAGCCAACTACTTTTTGGACACTGGCCAGGGTGGAAAATTCAACATGGTGTTCGAAATCAGTGGTTAGAAAACAACTTTGCGCAACGTCTGAGTGGTTCAAACTGCAGAAGATTTTGTGGCTCATAGTCGCCAGCTTTGCGCTCATTGGTGCCGTCGTCACAGTGGGTACGCTCATTCTCAGAATGATAGATCAATCGGATCATCAGCTATTTGTGTGGCTAACTTCAAGGTTTGGTTTTCTTCTGAACCTGGATCGAGACCTCGAAGAATTTTTGAGAAACTTTTTTGTCGCCTTGTTGTTTTTCTCAGGGCCATTCGTGTTTGTTGTCTGCAAACAAAGAAAAGCGCTGATTAGCGGGTTAGCTTCTGGCTATTGGGCAAACTATTTGTCCTATTTTACGCAATCCGACCTAAAGTTGTTTTTGGTTCCCCCGCGTTACTACATCAGCGTTAATGCAGACAGCGCTGTCTATCAAACGAAACGAATGATAGAAGAAGCATACGGCGTCGAGCTTAGAGAAGAGCTGATCCCTGAGATTAGCGGTTCTAAGAAGACAGCTTTTGTCCCCTATCGCGGCGGGAACAGACTTCCGGTTGCCATTGATATGTGCCGGAACTTGGTCGTACTTGGAGACATTATTGACAAAGAGCTGAGCGGGCTCGCGGGTGGTCTGCTTTGTGATGCAGAGACTAAGTTCTCATTCATATCAAAACAGTACTTTCGAACACTCAAGAAAGAGTGGATTGAGCCCGGCGACTATGCGTCCGGGATCACGATAGTTGACGGAATCAAAGATCCTGCGTTGAGTATGGCTCTAAATCCACCAAGCACTTTGTCGAAACCCGGATGAGCTTTGAGGGCAATTTCGAGTTCCCTGCTGCCCCTTTGGTTCGCAAAAAACCCATCCGCACAAAGTTAACCTTTCGTTAAAGAAATCCGTCCAGATTGAGCCTCATCACTGGGATTGGAGCCGTCGAAATGGATGATGAGTTCTTACAACGCGCAACGGACGCGGTGCTAAGGCTTGAAGCCGAAGGTATGACTGCCACCGCTCATGCCATTCGAAAGGTTTTAGATGAATATGTTCTCGACAACGTCAACATGCTCAATTGCCAGGCCAGCACAGACAGAGCTGAAAGTGGTCAAGCAAGAAAGCCATTTCCAAGCTTTTGGGTTCCAAAGGCTTTGATTGACTGATTCCTCTGAAGTTACCCCCCCATTTCTGGCGAGGCGAATTAACTCAGAAAGCGTGTTTTCCTAGAGGCCCACCCTTTGCGGCACTTCAAATGTTGCCCACTGTCTCAAAAATAATTGACACTGAAGGTGGGTGAGGGGCTGGATGAGGGGGTCTTGGCCAGCCCCTCATATAGTGGGGGTGCTACGGATTGGGTTAAGTGGTCCGTTGAAAAACACTACTCTCTGATTCATGTTTCCGACATTGGGGGTTTCCCTTAGACCTTTTGTTTTCTTGTCCCAGACACAATTCCAACATTCTACTCTGGTACCAAAGCGGTGCGGCGCGTCTTGAGGGGGTTAACGATTTCCAAGAGGGGGTATGAGTTTGGCGCGTCGCACCCCATTCTGCCGAGATTCCGCCATTTCTGGCTTCGCCTCAAACATCTAGTTTCCGTGGCTGACGTTGCCGCTACTTTTGACGTTTTTAGGCATATGGGAACAAATTTCATCCAACCAACTCGCGTCTGCTGCTACGTTGTATGCGGTTTTGTCACCTCGCGCGAACTCTGCTCTGGTGGCGTACATGAGGGCAACCGCGTGGCACCGCTTCTTGTTCCAATATCCTTTAGGTTTTTTCGGTCCGGGCATGCAGCTTCTCCTGCGCGGATTTTGAAGGCGCAGGGTAAATTGGGATTGTGAAACTTTGCCAAATTGTTTGTTATTTTTGCCGCCGGTGTCAGATTGACCACAGAGCATGTCTGTCAGCCACAAGTCTGCTCTTTTGCTCAGGCGCTCTCAAAGGTACTCACTGTCTAGCTCAAGGTAGGTGTGTCGCCTCCAATTAGGATTTACCCGTTGTTTGAAATCCTCTTGGGTCTCTTCAGGCTGGCGCTCTATCACCGTCCCACCCACAGCGGCGCTATGAACAATCAGGTCGGTTTCTTCTTCAACGGCTAGCGTTTCCACGAAGTAAAGGACTGTACCCCCATGTGCGGCCTGTTCCAGTTTGCTGATACGCTTACTTATCGTCATGATTGCCTCCTTCCATTTCGAGGTCTACAGCAGCGAATGCCGCCATCCGTTCATCTTCGGTCATGTCCTCAATGTGTTTTCCACCTGCTTTGATGGCTTTAACGCGGCGCGCAAATGCCTCGTTAGTTTCGTCAGGATTGCGCATAATGCGCCCAAGGGTAGTCCCAGCGACAATTGCATGATGGTAATCTGGCGGGCCGTCTTCACGCCCGTCCTTTGCCTTCACAATGGCTACAAAAAGTATCTTGCTCGGAACTGATGACGGCGATGCGGTTTCCAATTTCTTCAATCTGCTTTTAATCGTCATCGCTGCATTCCTTCAGTTCCTGGTCTGCGACGGCATAAGCAGCCGTAAGTTCTTCCGCGTTCATGTCTTCCGTTAGTTTGCCACCCGCCCTAATGGCGTGAACACGCCGCCTGAAGTTCCTTTCGGTCTCTCCGTCATGTGGGGCGATTAGTTCAAAGCCGAGGCCAGGGATACTTGCTGGTCCAAGCGACTTTTCGACCATTCGGGTGGTTTCCTCAGTGCCCTTCTTGATTCCGTGAATCGTAAAGAAGGTGATGAGATGATCCTGAGTGACCGGCGATTTTGCCTCCAGCTTCCGCAACCGATTTTTGATGCTCATATCAATCTTCCTCCGTCAGGCTTGCTTGGGTGCACTCGGCTGCGTCCAAGAAGCATTGGAACAGTTTCGCACTCGGGGCATTTTGCTTAGAAAGCTCGATACATTTCCGGGCTACTTCCTCATCCACCCGGCCATCCAATATGAGGGCGGCAACCTCTACGGGTGATGCCTTAGCGGTCAGTTGGTTCAGTGGGGTATCCCGCATCCGTTCTGCGGTGTTTTGCAGTTGCTTGGTCAACTGATCCGATGCGCCCGACTTCGATACGGCGCTCACAGCTTTCCTGCCTTCCAAAGCTGCCAGTCTATTCCTGATGCTCATTTTGCTGCCTCCAATGCTGTAATCCGGCGTTCAAGTTCAGTTGTTTCCAGTACCCGCCGGAATTGCTCGACCAATGCCATGACGGTTGCCCCTTCCAGCGGGGTCACCTCACCCTGAGAAACGGCCTGTAGCACCGCCTGAGCGGCCTCTGAGGCGTCCTCAGCGGATTTGATGGGTGGGAGGTCGAAACTGACCGGTGCGTCCTTCCTCGTGGGAGCTATCCGTTCCAGGCAAAGACGCAGGGCCGTGCTGTCGCCCTCAAGTGCCATCTCGACCGCCTTTTGCGTGATTTGCTCAGATTGGCCCTCCAGCAGTTCCTCAATCGCCCGTGTGACCCTGTGCCGGGTTCCTCGGGGCTTGCCGGGGTTGCCCTGCGCAAACTTGCCGCTCTCGTCTGTGTACGTATTGGCCACGTTTTTTCGTTCGGAATCGTCCGTCATGCTCGTTCCTCGCTGTGTTGGATTGTTGGTACAGAAGGTGTCCGTTTCCCCCAGACCCCCTGGTAGATTAAGGATGTCTTAAAAATTGAGACGTGCAGGGTCCGAAAATGGCCGTTTACGTCTTCAAAATTGCGACGTGCTGTCTTCATTTTTGAGACGTCCCTTGCTTACACGTCTCAAAATCTAAGACGGTCACGTCTTCAAAATTGAGACAGGGTTTTGTTTTCCCGCCCTTGCCCGTGGGGTTGTGGGCAGCAGCTTTGTGAACGCGAAAATCGTTGTCGGGAGCCCACTGCCGATACAGCATTCGGCCACCCCTGCGGTCGCTGTGTGGCAGTTCTAATTCTGTGAGTTCGTACTGGGGTGAACGTGCTTCGCCGCCAAGACCAAGCTGGGCCGGTTTCGTGACCACCAGAAAGCCCTTGGCCTGTAGGTCGTGGAAACCTCGCGCAGCGGTATTCAGCGATGCCACACCCAGCGCTTCAGCAGCCTGCCTAACGCTGAACTGAATCTTTCCGTTGTTGTTCGCCTGTGGACCACGCCATTCCAGCTTGAGCCACGGATACAGCGCCTGTGCGACGGGTGAGAGAGCCCGCCAGGCGGGCTCCTCCATCATGTTGCGGACAAGCTTTGTGAAATGCTCGACGCGCTTCTCGTTTCGCTTGTCACGGCCCATTATTCGACCCTTGCCCTGTTGGACGCATCCAACAAAGCCCTCAGAACAAAAGGCAGTAAGGAGGCCTCGAACATGACGCCGCGATTGGTACGGCGCAGCCCTGCTTTCGTTTTCGACCAGACTCGGAAATCTACGATGTCTAATCCCGGATGGGGTTTTGCGTCTACAGGGGCGCGAGATATGCGGATTTCCTCGCGCCCGTTGCAGGGAACAACAACCATCATGACCGACGCTCCCCGTAGTAGAGGGCGGCAATCAGCCGTGCAGCGGACTCTGACAGGCCGTGCTTGCGACGAAGAGTGTGGATTTGGAGGTCCCGGGTTCTCATGCCGCCACCTCGTTTGCCTGGATCAGTTCCACTTTGCTGACGAGGAAATAGATGCCGAACTTCTGGCGTCCGGTGTCTGCATCGCCCCGATACATCTTGCATTCGATGTTAACGCCGTCATCGCGCCGCAGGGGCAGCACCTGGTCGGACAGACGGCAGTAACTGGCCGCGTAGAGTGGCGACCGCATCAGGCCCTCAAGAACTTGGCGCTTGTGCTTGGATGCGTAGATTTCGCGCGATTCCTGGCCCGGATCAGTGACCCGATACAGCGCTGGGGCTGTCAAGTTGGGAAGGTCCGCCCAGCGATACACGCGCAGTGCGTTTGACGGTGGGAGTTCAGTTTTGATTGTTTGGTTTTGCTCGAAAGTAACCATTTATTGTCCTTCTTTTGTTGAAAGACATCGGGCTTTCGGCTACTCTCTCAGTACCACCTAAAAGAATTCGCCTCCGCCCGTGCCTCGGGTGGGGGTTTCTTTTAGGCGGCAACCTGTTTCTCGATTGCAGCGTCGATATCGGCCTCGTTCCAATAGAGACGAGAGCCGAACTTGATGGGTTCTGGGAGACGGCCCAGTTCAACGTCGCGGTAGACGCTAGAGCGGCTGCGACCGCCCAGCTTGGCTTGCAGGTCTTGGAAGGAAAGCAGTTTCATTGCTGTGCACCGTGTTGTTGCTTGGTGCAAAGAGAATTGCCTTTAGGCGTCGAGAAATAAATTTGGGAACATGAAGTTCCCTATGGGAGCGCGTGACTCCCATATTCGGGCAAAACGGAGTATTAGGCCTACTTCATTGCTCGAATTTGGCGAACAAATTCTTCATCAGGTAAGGCTGGTGGGTAAGCCCCATCAAACTGATCCCCATCATGCCAAACATCCCAAAGGTTCCAGTTAGCTGAGGAGGGCCAGGACCGAATAACCTTTTGATAATGCATCACAGTTGAAGCTAACCTAAGCGTTTTAGGTAGCGGCTGCACCATTGGGTGCGATTGATTGGTGTCAGCACCAATAACGGCTTTTGCAGCACAAATGTGCGCAGCAGCTCTGTACTTACGAAAGTATCTTTGAATTGTTGGAACATCGCCAACCACGGGCTTTGTTTTAACATTCCAACCGTCTGACTTCAGCAATTTGAAGCTTATGTCGCCTGTATCATAGGCAATTTGGGAAGCGATTTGGCTGGCCTGGTTAATGCTTGCGGGACTGCCGTCTTCGTTTAGATGAGCCATTATCAGAGTTACCAACCCACAGACAAAAACCTGGGCGGAACGCTTATTCAAAGCATCAATTAGTATTTTGGCGACTTCGCCAAATGCCCAATTTTCAGGATCAACGTTGTAGCTATGAAACTCCATTGTCAGAATTTGCAATGCCTGCAGTGCGCTTTTCTTATCGTCCGCGAAGAACGCCAACATATCCAAGCTTTGGACAGTAGTCGGTCTTATACTGCCATCTGGCAAATTGATTTGAAAAGAACGCGTCATTGCTACTGGGCCACCTCTGAAGAAGAGGGCAGCATATGGTCCGCCCATCGGTTCATAACTTCGCGCCGCAGTTCCAGAAAGTCAGTCCGTTTGTACGCGCGCTCTACGGAACCTCCGACAACGTGACCCAAACAAGTCTCAGCGACCTCGAACGGAACGCTCTGTGTCTCCGCTACCCAATCTCGGAACGATGACCGGAAGCCGTGCGGGCGTTCGACCAATCCACGGCGCTTCATATAAGAGCTCATGGTCATATCAGAAATCACACCCCGCCGAACGCTTGGGAAAAGGTAGCCGTCCCGAGCCATGGGCTTGGCTCTCTCGATGACAGAAAGGGCTTCATTGGATAGTGGCACCCGGAAATCTTGGGTCGCGTCCCTGCGTCCCTTCATCGCTTCTGCCGGTATAGTCCATACGTCACCGTCAATCTGATCCAGGTGCAGGTTTCGCAAAGGGTAAGACCGCACTGCTGTAAGTATCAGCAAACGTAGCGCAAGCTCGGTTGTCGTTCCGCCGTCCAAGCTTTGATAGAAGGCTGGGACGTCCTGCCACGGCATTGCGGGAATGTTCTTGGCCTTGTGGCGTTGTTTTCCAAGCAGGGCCTTCGCTTTGTCAGTGGCCTGCAGGTCCACATCCAAGCCGAGCGCCGCAGCGTGGCGCATCACGATTGATAGCCGGTTCATGGCTTTCCGGGCTGTGTCTGCCTTTGTGTGCCAGATGGGTACAAGCGTATCCCGGATATCCTTTTGGTCCAATTCAACGACTGGAACCTTCCCAAGCTTGGGCAGCACATGCAACTCCAACGGTGAATACCATCGACCAGCTTTACCATCGCCTTTCAACTCGGCCTTCCGGCTCTCGAACGCATCCAGGGCAACGTCCTTCAACAAATGCAGCTTACTGGCTTCCTCACGCTTTAGACGTTCGCGTTCTTTGATTGGGTCTATGCCTTTCCGAGCAACAGCCCGCCAGTTCTCAGCTTGGTGACGAACTTCCTTGAGCGATACCTCGGGATAAGACCCGAGTCCCATTTCACGCCTGCGTCCGTGGACAGTGACACGAAGGAACCATTGTGCCCCGCCATCTTCGCGGCGGTGGAACCACAACCCGCCACCATCGGAGTACTTTCCGGGAGCGGAAGCCTTCAGGGTTGCTGCACTGAGCTTGTTCAAAGGGCGTGACACTCAACCACCTCTCTATCCACCCTCTATATATAGTATACAGTGAGGCATAGTGGAACACAGTGGCACACTTAAATCACTGTAAATAAATCATTCGGTGATTTCTTAGGGCATGGTGAAGCGCCATGAAACAAGTATTAGATGCCCTTCAGCGGCACCAGTTTCCACCTCTCAGAACACTAACCGCTGATATTTGGCCCTAAATGGGCTCTTACGCGCGTTTTTCGCCGATTGAGGTAACGCCCAGAACGTCCAGCACTTTGGCCTCGATCTGGTCCGCATTCATGCCAGCGACCGCGTACATATCGGCAGGGCTGGCCTGGTCGATGAACGCATCCGGTAACACCATCGAGCGGTATTTCAGACCGGAATCAAACACGCCTTCTTCGGCCAAAAGCTGTGCCACGTGGCTGCCGAAACCGCCGATGGCCCCTTCTTCGATGGTGATCAGCGCCTCGTGGCTTGCGGCCAGATCCAGAATCAGATCGCGATCCAGCGGTTTGGCGAACCGGGCATCGGCGATGGTGGGGGTTATGCCTTTGGCCGACAGCGCCTCGGCGGCTTTCTGCACCTCGGCCAGACGGGTGCCGAAGGACAGCAGCGCCACGCGGGCCCCTTTTTGGATCAGGCGGCCTTTGCCGATCTCCAGAACCTTTCCGCGCTCGGGAAGGTCGACGCCCGCGCCCTCACCACGTGGATAGCGGAAGGCGATGGGGCCGTCGTCATGGGCGGCGGCGGTGGCGACCATATGCATCAGTTCGGCCTCATCTGCGGCGGCCATGACGACCATGCCGGGCAGGTTGGACAGGTAGGCGATGTCGAAAGACCCCGCATGGGTCGCGCCATCCGCGCCGACAAGCCCGGCCCGGTCGATGGCAAACCGTACCGGCAGGCGCTGGATGGCGACATCATGCACGACCTGATCGTAACCGCGCTGCAGGAATGTCGAATACATCGCGCAGAACGGTTTCATTCCGCCCGCCGCAAGGGCCGCAGAAAACGTGACCCCGTGCTGCTCGGCAATTGCCACGTCGAAACAGCGCGAGGGGTAGCGTTCCGCAAACAGGTTCAGCCCTGTGCCATCGGGCATCGCGGCGGTGACGGCGACGATCTTGTCATCGCGGGCGGCTTCCTCGACCAGCGTTTTACCGAAGACCGAGGTGTAGGAGGGCGCGTTTGACGGGGCTTTCTTCTGCTCGCCCGTCACCACATCGAATTTCGCCGTCGCGTGACCCTTGTCGCGGGCTTGCTCGGCTGGGGCGTAGCCTTTGCCCTTTTTGGTTAGCACATGGATCAGGATCGGCCCGGTGGCGCGCGCCTTGACCGTGCGCAGCACCGGCAGCAACTGGTCCAGATCGTGGCCGTCGATGGGGCCGAGATAGGAAAAGCCCAGTTCCTCGAACAAAGTCCCGCCCACAGCCATGCCTTTCAGCATTTCCTTGGCGCGTTTGGCCCCTTCACGGAAGGGTTCGGGCAGCAGCGACACCGCGCCTTTGGCGGCGGCTTTCAGGTCGTGGAAGGGTTCTTCCGCGTAGATGCGCGACAGGTAGTTGGACAGGGCACCCACGGGCGGTGCGATGCTCATCTCATTGTCGTTCAGAATGACGATCAACCGCTTTTTCAGGTGGCCTGCGTTATTCATCGCCTCGAACGCCATGCCTGCCGACATCGACCCGTCGCCAATCACTGCGATTGCATCGCCCAACCCCTCGGGCGTCACACCACCCAGATCGCGTGCAACAGCAAACCCCAGCGCAGCGCTGATCGAGGTCGAGCTATGCGCGGCCCCGAACGGATCGTAAGGGCTTTCGCTGCGCTTGGTGAACCCGCTGAGGCCATCTTTCATGCGCAGGGTGCGGATGCGGTCGCGCCGCTCGGTCAGGATTTTATGCGGATAACACTGGTGGCCCACATCCCAGATGATCTTGTCGCGCGGGGTGTCGAACACTGCATGCAGCGCCGTTGTCAGTTCCACCACGCCCAGACCTGCGCCCAGATGCCCGCCGGTGACGGAAACGGCCGAGATCGTCTCGGCCCGCAATTCCTGCGCCACCTGATGCAACTGGGCGTCTGAGAACTGCCGCAGGTCCGCAGGGCGGTTCACAAGGTCCAGCAGAGGCGTATTCGGGCGGTCAGACATTTGGCGCGTTCCTGGCTTAGCTGTCCCGGGCAATAACGAAGCGGGCGGCGTCCTTCAAGGTTTCCGCCTGAGCGCCGTACCCGTCCAGCGCGACGCAGGCCTGATCCACTAGTTCGGCAGCGCGGACGCGGGCGGCATCCAGACCCAGCAGCGAAACAAAGGTGGCCTTGCCCGCATCGGCGTCCTTTTGCAAGCGTTTACCGGCCTTTTCGGCATCCCCCTCAACATCCAGAATGTCATCGGCGATCTGAAAAGCAAGGCCAAGGGCTTGGGCATATTGGCGCAACGGGTTTGGGTCTGCCTGCGCCAGAAGCGCACCCGCACAGGCGGACCATTCGATTAGCGCACCGGTTTTCCCGGCCTGCAACCGGGTGATCTGATCCAGTGTCAATGGTGCCGCCGTTTCCGCCGCAATATCCAGCGCTTGACCCAGCACCATCCCTTGCGCACCGCTGGCCTTGGCCAGTGTTAGGGTCAATTCAGCCCGGATGTCTGCATCCCCAACCTTGGGTCGGGCGCACAACTCAAAGGCCAGTGTCTGCAACGCATCCCCGGCCAGCACGGCGGTACCCTGATCCCATTTCACATGCACGGTCGGACGCCCCCGGCGCAGATCGTCGTCATCCATGCAGGGCAGGTCATCATGCACCAGCGAATAGGCGTGCAGCGCCTCGATCGCCGTTGCGGGCCAGATCGCGCGGGCCGGATCGACGCCGTGCAGACGGGCGCTCTCCAGCACCAGAAACCCGCGCAGCCGTTTGCCGCCTTCGGTGGCATAAGCCATCGCACGGGTCACATCCAGATCGTCCAGCGCGCCCAGAACCAGATCGAACTGGCTCTGAATCCGCGCCGCATCCTGCGCAAGCTTTTGGCGAAACATCTACAGCCCTTCGACAGGCGTGGTCCCGGTCGGCTGACCATTGGCGTCCAGAGTGATCGCGGCTACTTTTTCCTCGGCCCGCTTCAACTCATCTTCGCAGCGTTTCTTCAGCGCCGCGCCGCGTTCGTACAGCGCAATCGACTGATCCAGGGCCACATCGCCGCGTTCCAGCTGGCCGACCACGGCCTCAAGCTCTTTCATCGCCTGTTCGAATGTCATCTGGTCAACGGGGGTGTCAGTCATCGGGCTGCCTTCATCAGTTCTTCCACATGGGCGTGCGTCGCCTCGGCCAGTGCGTTCAGATCATAACCGCCTTCCAGAGTCGAGACGATACGACCCTCACACACCTCATCGGCGATCCTGCACAGCTCAGCCGTGATCCAGGCGAAATCGCCGGTGGACCAGTTGAGATTGGCCAATGGGTCGTCCTGATGGGCGTCGAATCCGGCGGAAATGATGATCAGTTCCGGCCGGAACGCCCGCAAGCGCGGAAAGGCCTGGCTTTCATAGGCCGCCCGCATCTCGGCCCCGCCAGTGCCGGGGGCCAGAGGCAGGTTCAGAACGGTGTCAAACGCCCCGGTCTCATCCGGGCGGCCCGACCCGGGCCACAATGGCATCTGCTGGCTGGTGATCACCAGAGCGCGCCTCTCGTCCCACAGCAGGTCCTGCGTGCCGTTGCCATGATGCACATCGAAATCCACCACCGCCACGCGGCTGAGCCCATGATGCTCCAGCGCGTGTTTCGCGGCCAAAGCCGCATTGCCGAACAGGCAGAAACCCATCGCCGTGTCTGTTTCAGCGTGGTGACCTGGCGGGCGCACAGCGCAGAACGCGTTCGGGGCCTCGCCTCCCAACACCAGATCGACCGCACGCACGACAGCGCCCGCCGCGCGGTAGGCGGCATCGACGGAACCGGGGGACATGAAGGTATCCCCGTCAATCTGCGCAAACCCGTTCGCAGGCCGCGTGGCCTTGATATCCCGAATGTAGCTTTCCGGATGAACCCGCAGCAGATCGTCATCCGCGGCCAAAGGGGCCGTCACCCGGTGCAAATCCAGAGACTCTAACGCATGCAGGATATGCTCCAGCCGCGCCACACGCTCCGGGTGTCCGTCCGGCGTCACATGCCCAAGACAGTCGGCATGGGTCAAAAGCGCAGTCTTCATCTGGGTCCCATCTTCATATGTCTAAAAATATCCTCGCCGAAGGCAAAAAACCGCCGCGCAGCGGCAAAATCAATCCGGCGCCAACATATAGCCTGCGCCGCGCACGGTCTGCAAATACCGAGGCTGCTTCGGGTCCTGTTCGATCTTCCGGCGCAGGCGGGTGATCTGCACGTCCACCGCCCGTTCCTGGGCTTGCCCCTTGTCGCGGCCCAGATCCTCGACCAGCTTGGCGCGGCTGATCGGCTCGCCGGGCTGGGCCGAGAAGATCTTCATCAACTGGCTTTCTGTGGCGGTCAGGCGCACCGGGTCCTCGCCCTGCCACATCTCTCCGCGCTCGATATCATAGCGGATCGGCCCGAGCGTCAGGATTTTCGCGGCCGTATCCTGCGCCGGCGTTTCCGGCATCCGCCGCAGGATGGCGTTGATGCGCAGCAGCAGTTCCTTGGGCTCGAATGGCTTGGCCAGATAATCATCTGCCCCGGCCTCAAGCCCGGCAATCCGATGTTCGGTCTCGCCCCGGGCGGTCAGCAGCAGGATCGGCGTGCTGTGCGTTTCCCGCAGCGCCTTGGTCAGGCTGACTCCATCCTCGCCCGGCATCATCACATCCAGAACGATCAGGTCGAAATCCAACCCCGACAGCACCCGCCGCGCATGGGCCGCATCACGGGCCGAGGTCACAAGAAACCCGTTCCGCATCAAAAACTTCTTGAGCAGGTCGCGAATGCGCTCGTCATCGTCGACAATCAGAAGATGGGCGTCCATATCGCTCATGAGGTGCTATCCCGCAGTTTAGTGTAGGCATGACGCATATCAGCATCCATCATCGCTTCAAGCACTTTACGAAACCCCGCCACCGCTTCGGGCCCCGCATCCTTGTACGCGGCCCGCATGCGCGAGCGTTGGGCGTCTGACAGTTTCGCCTCTAGCGCGCGGCCCTGTTCGGTCAGAAACAGGTGCCGTTCGCGCTTGTCCACGGTGCCGACCCGGCTTTGCACCAGCCCGTCATCGATCAAGGTCCGAAGCACCCGGTTCAGAGACTGTTTTGTCACCCCCAGAATGGCCAACAGGTTGTTGACCGTGGTGCCCGGCGCGCGGTTGATGAAGTGAATCGCCCGGTGATGGGCCCGCCCATAGGCCATTTCCGACAGGATGCGGTCCGGGTCGGCGGTGAAGCCGCGATAGGCGAAAAACATGGCCTCGATACCTTGTCGCAATTGCTCGTCGGTCAGAAACAACAGGCTCTCGCCGCCAAAGAGCGGGGCGGGGCGGATTTCGGACATATCATGCCTCATTCATTACACCGGGCCGAGTTTATGTCAGCGTTATTGACATTCCAAGGGCGGACAGGTATCGATTCTCAGTTTTTGCGCAACATTATGTCCGCTTCGGACCTAACTAGCGCAACAATCGGAAAATCAACCCGGATCAGGAGGTTTCGCATGGCTGGGTATGACGATCGTGATGGTGTCATCTGGTTGGACGGCACGCTGGTGCCCTGGCGCGAGGCCAATGTGCATATTCTGTCACACGCAATGCACTATGCCTCGTCGGTGTTCGAGGGCGAGCGCGCGTATAACGGCAAGATCTTCAAAAGCCGGGCACATTCCGAGCGTCTGATTGCCTCGGCTGAAGCGCTGGACATGCCGATGCCCTATTCGATTGACGAGATCGAGGCGGCAAAGGAAGAAGCCCTGAAAGCCAGCGGGCTGCAGGACGCCTATGTGCGTGTGCTGGTCTGGCGCGGCTCGGGTGAGGATATGGGCGTGGCCTCGGCCAAGAACCCGGTGCGCATGGCCGTCGCGGTCTGGCCGTGGGGTGCCTATTACGGTGACGCCAAGATGCAGGGGGCCAAGCTGGACATTGCCGAGTGGAAACGCCCCAGCCCCGAAACAATCCCGGTCCATGCCAAGGCGGCGGGTCTCTACATGATCTGCACCATCTCAAAGCACAAGGCCGAGGCCAAGGGCTGCTCGGACGCGCTGTTCATGGACTATCGCGGCTATGTGGCCGAAGCGACCGGCGCGAACGTGTTCTTCGTCAAGGCTGGTGAAGTGCATACCCCGCTGGCCGATTGCTTCCTGAACGGCATCACCCGTCAGACCGTGATCCAGATGCTGAAAGACAAGGGCATCAACGTGATTGAGCGCCATATCATGCCCGAGGAAATGGCCGATTTCGAACAATGCTGGCTGACCGGCACCGCTGCCGAGGTCACGCCCGTCGGTCAGATCGGCGACTACACCTTCGAGGTCGGCGATATCACCCGCGAGATTGCCGAAGAATATGAGGCGCTGGTCCGCGCCTGATCATTCTCAACCAACAAACGAAACCTCCGCGTTTTCGCGGGGGTTTTTTTGTGCCAAGCGTCCGCAATACCTTGCAGATCGTTCAGCCTGCTGGACGGGTGCGCGTTCGGGTGTAGATTATGGCCATGTTAGACCTTCTCAGCGATATCCTTACCCGCCTGTCCCTGCGCGGCACGTTTTACTTCCGCACGTCCTTCACGCCGCCCTTCGGCATCCAGGTTCCGGCCTTTGAAAACGTCGCCCGGTTTCACTTCGTCCAGCGCGGTGAGCTGAAGGTTTATGTCTCTAACACAGGCGAAACACTGCGTTTGAAGCAGGGCGATCTGATCCTGATCCCGCATGGCTCGGCCCATGCGCTGCTGTGCAACGAGGTCAAACCGCTGGACGCATTGCCGCTCGAGCAGGTGCTGGACGAGGCCGGGTATACCGGCGACGGCGTCCTGATCTATGGCGGCGAGGACAAAAGCCGCGACACGCAATTGATCTGCGGCCATTTCTCGTTCACCGGCCCGCCGGGGCGGCAGGGTACCGGGCATATGCTGATCGACCGCCTGCCGCCCTACATCCTGATCGAGAATTACGGCGAAGAAGCCGGGGCCTGGATCGAATCCACGCTGCGCATGATCGGGTCCGAGGTCAGCGGGGCGCGGATTGGCGGCGATCTGATCGCGCTGAAACTGTCCGAAGTGCTGTTCGCGCAGGCTATCCGAGCGCATCTGGAACATCAAAGCCCCAGCGAATCCGCGCTGGCCGGGTTCGCGGACCGGCGCGTATCGCGCGCCCTGACCGCCTTTCATCAGGCCCCGGCGCAGGATTGGAGCGTTGAGGGGCTGGCGCGTGAGGCCGGCATGTCCCGCACCGCCTTCGCGCAGCTTTTTGCCGAGAAGATGGGTACCACGCCAATGCAATACCTGACGGACTGGCGGATGCAGATCGCCTGCCACGGGCTGACCGAAAGCCGCTGGAATGTTGCCGATGCCGCTGCCGAGGTTGGATATGCATCCGAAGCCGCGTTTTCGCGCGTGTTCAAGAAACAGGTCGGGCTGTCCCCGGCGGCGTATCGGGCGATGCACTGATCCGACTGTTGATCTGAACGATCTGCAATGTATCCCGAACGATCCGGGCTGATACGTTCGGCAATCCTCCCCTAGCTTAGAGCCATGCCAAGCAAGGAAAGGAAGTCCCATGTCTGCCCGTTTCATCACCCGTAACATCCACGCCTATCTCGACTACCCCGTCGCCATTGCCCTGATGACGCTGCCCTTTGTGCTGGGTCTGGGCCAGTCCAACCCGCTGGCGCTGTGGCTGTCTGTGGTCACTGGTGTCGCCGCTTTTGTGCTGACGGTGCTGACCGATCATCATCTGGGGATCTGGCGAGTGCTGCCCTACAAGTTTCATCTGGCGGTGGACCTGACCGTCGGCATCGTGTTCCTGCTGGCCCCCAGCCTGCTGGGGTTCACGGGCCTGGATGCGTGGTTCTACTGGCTGAACGGCGCGGCGGTGGTGGCCGTCATCTCGCTGAGCGCGCCCGAGCAAACAGCGGCGGCGTGAGCATCCCAAAATATCAAGCTGTCGTTGTTTCGAGCCGCGCGTTGCCCACGCGCGGCTCACTTTTTTGTCTCTATACAGGGTTTGTCGGCGTTAACCGAAGCATGCAGAGCAACAGAATTCCCCACTTGAAATATCCGATAAAAACCATCAGATATATGGAAGCGCCAGATGCCAGATCATCCAGCACTTTCTTTCGGGGCGGTCTGCTGGCTGAGCATGTGGTCGTGCGAGGGCCAGCCACCGCCCCGGAAACGAAACCGGCTGGGGAAGTTACAAGATTGATGAGGTCCGAGATGAGCGACTCGCTGGACGAAATCATGGCGCGGCACGATGCCGCCACGGCCTGCGGGTGCAATTGCTGCGACGACGACTACTGCGCCTATGTCGAACGGCAGAAACGTCAGGCGTTGCGGGACGCGGGACGGGCAGGGGAAACGTTGCCCGGAAGCGCAGCGAGCCAACGCAAATCGCTGCGCTATCAGTTTGAGCATCAACAGGCGCTAAGGCCCTGAGCGGTCAAAAATCGACCCCGCGCTGGGCTTTGATCCCGGCTTGGAACGGGTGTTTTTCCTCGGTCATTTCTGTCACCAGATCCGCATAGTCCCGCAACGCTTGCGGCGCATCACGGCCCGTCAGGAAGACGCTGGTTTTGTCCGACCGCGCGTTCAGGCCGTCGATCACCTGATCCACGGAAAGGTATTCATAGCGCAGGGCGATGTTGATCTCGTCCAACACCACCAGATCATACTCTCCGCTTGCCATCAGATCGCAGGCCTTGCCAAAGGCCGAGGTGGCCGCCGCAATGTCGCGTTCGCGGTCCTGTGTATCCCAGGTGAACCCTTCGCCCATTGTGTGCCATGTCACCAGATCGCGTTCTTGAAAGAACCGCCGCTCGCCGGTTTTCCATTTGCCCTTGATGAACTGCACCACGGCGACCTTCTGGCCCCAGCCCAAAGCCCGGATCACCACGCCAAACGCGGCCGAGGACTTGCCCTTGCCCTTGCCCGTGTTGATCAGAACCAGACCGCGACCGGGATCGACCGCCTCGGACACTTTTTTGCGGTGCTTGGCCTGCACCTTTTGCATCTTTTCCTTGTGATCCTGCGCGTCGCTCATGGGGGCACCCTTTTTCTCTGTCTGGCCCAACCTAGGGGAAGTTGGCGAAAGGTAAAGTCACCCTTTGGGGTCCGTGACCGAGCGGGCCTTGCCGCGCTCGAGCCCCAGTTGGTGCTCGCGCCAGATCACCACCACATTGCCCGCAATCACCAGCGCGGCCCCGATCAGGATGGCCAGCGTTGGCCATTCGTCAAACCAGACATAACCGATGACAATCGCGAACAGCATGCTGGTATAATCGTAAGGTGCCAGCATCGAAGCTTGCCCGAACCGATAGGATGAGGTCACAAGGATTTGCGCCACACCCCCGGTCAGCCCCATCCCGACAAGAATCGCTGCCTGTTCCCACGTGGGTAGGGTCCAGCCCCAAAAGGCGGTCAGGCCCGACAGCAGCGTGCCCGTTAAGCAAAAATAAAAAACGATAGCCGCCGGATGATCGACCTGAACCAGTTGCCGGATATGGATCTGCACAAAGGCGCGGGCGAAGGTAGCCGCCAGCACGCAGAGCGCGCCGAGCGTGGCGGCGACTTCGATATCGGTGCTGCCAAGGCGCGGCCAGATCATGATCAGAACGCCCAGAAGCCCCAAGGCGACCGCACCGATGCGGATCATGCGGATGCGCTCGCCCAGCATCACCGCTGCCAGAATCAGCGTGAAGATGGGGGTGGCGTAGCCGATGGCGGTGACCTCGGGCAGGGGCAGCAGGCTGAGGCCGGTGAAGGTCAGGCCCATGGCGCTGGTGCCCAATACGCCGCGCCAGAAGTGGCCCATGGGTTTTTTGACGACAAAGCCCTGCGCCAGTTCCCCGCGAGAAATCAGCCAGATGAGGATGACGGGAATGGCAAAGAGCGAGCGGAAGAACACCAGCTCCCCCGGCGGGAAATCCTCGGACAACGCTTTTACCAGCGCGGCCATCGCCGTGAACAGGAACAGCGCGCCGAGTTTCAGCGTCACGGCCAGAACAGGTCGATGCGATGTTAACGATTTTGCCATCGGCGCGACCCTGCGCTTTTGCCGCGCAAAGATCAACGGCTGGGCTCAGCCGGTCACCCAGGTTTGAGGCAGAGGGCTACCGATTTCCTCGGCGAAGTCTTCGAGAAAGCGGATCATGCGTGCGGTGCGTTGTTCGGCGATCTGTTTGCCGGTCTCGGTCAGCATGTCGCTAGGCAGGCCAAGCAGCTTGACCTTCCAGTGGTCGAGCGAGAAATGCAGATCGTCCAGAGGCCGGCTTCGGGCGAACGGATCCGCCGCGTCATACAGCGTGCGCCCCAAAGCGCCGGAGACCGAGAAGTTGCGCGCGATGCCGATGGCCCCCAGCGCATCCAACCGGTCGGCGTCGCGCAGGATGCGTGCCTCAGCCGTTTCGGGCGTGATATTGGCCGAAAAGCTGTGCGCCTCGATCGCGTGGCGGATGACTTGGATCTGGTCGGAGTTGTAGCCCAGATCGCCCAGAATAGGCTCTGATTTCTCTGCCGACTTGCGGGACGCCAGATGCCGGTCGGGATCGTCCTTGGGCAGGTTTACCAGATCGTGTAGATAGCTTGCCGCCAGCAGCACCGGCAGATCGATCCGGTCATCCGCTATGGCCTGCGCGTTGATCCAGACCCGGTCCAGATGGGCCAGATCATGGGCGGGGTCGGTCTCCATCCGCTGCGCGACGATGCCGCGCAACCGGCTGCGCAGATCAGCCGATCCGTCCACGGTTCTTTCCGATCTGGCCGCGATGCAGCAACAGGTGGTCGAGGATCACGCAGGCCATCATCGCCTCACCCACGGGCACGGCGCGGATGCCGACGCAGGGGTCGTGGCGGCCTTTGGTGATGATTTCGGTTTCTTCACCCGACTTGGTGATGGTCTTGCGGGTGGTCCGGATAGACGAGGTCGGTTTGACCGCAAAGCGCACGACAACGTCCTGCCCGGTCGAGATACCACCCAGAATGCCGCCCGCATGGTTCGAACTGTATTGCGGGCCGTTCTGGCCCATGAAAATCTCATCGGCATTGGCCTCACCGGTCAGTTCGGCGGCGGCCATGCCTTCGCCGATCTCGACGCCTTTGACGGCGTTGATCGACATCATCGCGGCGGCTAGATCAGTGTCTAACTTGCCATAAACGGGCGCGCCGATCCCGGCGGGAACGCCGCGGGCGACCACCTCGACCACCGCACCGACCGAGTTGCCGGATTTGCGCAGGTCGTCGAGATAGGTGGCCCAGTCCTCAGCGGCTTGGGCGTCTGGTGTCCAGAACGGGTTTTGTTCGATTTGCGACCAGTCGAAATTGTTGCGGTCGATCTTGTGGGGGCCGATCTGGGTCATATAGCCGGTGATCTGCACATTCGGCGCGATCTGTTTGATGGCCTCGCGGGCCAGCCCTCCGGCGGCGACGCGGGAGGCGGTTTCACGGGCCGAGCTGCGCCCGCCACCGCGATAGTCGCGGATGCCGTATTTCTGCCAATAGGTGATATCGGCGTGGCCCGGACGGAACTTGTCTTTAATATCGCCGTAGTCTTTCGAGCGTTGATCGGTGTTCTCGATCATCAGTTGCACCGGCGTGCCGGTGGTCTGGCCTTCGAACACGCCGGACAGGATCTTTACCTGATCGGGTTCGCGTCGCTGGGTGGTGAACTTGTTTTGCCCCGGTTTGCGCTTGTCCAGCCAGTGCTGGATCATCGCTTCGTCAATTGCGACGCCCGGAGGGCAGCCATCGACAGTCGCGCCCAAGGCGGGCCCGTGGCTTTCACCCCAGGTGGTGACGCGGAAGAGGTGTCCAAAGCTGTTCATCGACATGGGGCATGCTCCTTTGCGCGTTGTGCTTAGCGGGGAGTGTCTTGGGCCTCAAGCGGATTTGCAGGTAGAAAGCGGGGATGGGGGCGCTGCCCCCGTCGCGCAGGCGCGACTCCCCCGAGGTATTTTCGAACAGAAGAAGGATCAGGCCGCTTTCAGGGCCTGACGGGTTTTTGTGATTGCAAGGGCGGCCTGTGCGGCTTCGCGGCCCTTTTGCACGAAGTGGTCGCGGTAGATGGCGTTGTGGTGGTCGGTTTCCTGATATTGGTGCGGGGTCAGCGAGACGGACAGGACTGGCACGCCTGTGTCCATTCCGGCACGCATCAGCCCATCGACCACGGCTTGGGCCACGAAATCGTGCCGGTAGATGCCGCCATCCACCACGAAGGCGGCGCAGGCCACCGCTTCGTAGCGCCCGGTTTGGGCCAGATCGCGGGCCAGCAGGGGCATCTCGAACGCGCCGGGGACGTCGAAGACGTCGATTTGCTCGGCGGGGATGAGCTGCTGGAACCCGTCCAGCGCGCGGTCGACGATATCGGCATGCCAGTTGGCTTTGATGAAAGCGTAGCGGGTGTGTGTCATTTGGACCTCCTGAGTTACAGACACGTCACCCAAGGCGATCACGAGCAGCCGCGCCTGAGGGGCACGCTGCACGTTCTCTTTCATCCGGACTGTAACCGTCGGCTCTGGCCTCTCACCAGATCTGCTTGTCACCCCGGATGAACCGAGGCCGCTCGCGGGCTTACGGGTCATGGCCCGCATACCGCCGGTGGGGAATTTCGCCCCGCCCTGAGAACGCGGAGACCTTGCCAAGCTGCGGGCGGTTCTGCAAGAGAAACGTAGGAGGATCGCCATGCACCCCAACCCCACCTTCCGCGCCGAGGACCGCGCGCGCCACATTGCTTTTGCCCGTGACCGCGCCTTTGGGGTTCTGGCAACGTCGGCCGCAGAAGCTCCGGCGTTGAGCCATGTGCCTTTTCTGTTGGAGGAGGATGGTGCTACGGCGGACCTGCACCTTGTGCGCTCGAACCCCATTGTTCGGATGTTGCAGCAGCCATGCCGCGCGACCATCGCCGTTTCCGGGCCGGATGGGTATGTGTCACCGGACTGGTATGAGGTCGAGGATCAGGTGCCCACATGGAACTATGTTGCCGTGCATCTGATCGGGCAGCTTGAGAGGTTGCCGCAGGAGGCACTGCTGGAAGTGCTGGATCGGCAGTCTGCGTTCTATGAGGCCCGGTTGCTGCCCAAACCCCCGTGGACGACCGGGAAGATGTCTGACGATGCATTGGCGAGGATGATGCGTATGATCGTGCCCTGCCGTTTGAGGATCGACGACATTCAGGGAACATGGAAGCTGAATCAGAACAAGCCCGACCCGGTTCGGATGCGTGCGGCAGAACGGATCGCAGACGGGATTGGGGCCGAACTGGATACGCTCGGAGATTTGATGCGAGCGGCGGGTTCGTCAGACAACTGACAGGTTTTGTTTTGCCCCGGCTGCTGTCATGGTCCCGATAACCAAGGAGACCGGATATGAAGCTTTATCACAGCCCGACCTCGCCCTATGTCCGCAAAGTTATGGTTTTGCTGCACGAAACGGATCAGTTGCAGGATGTCGAACTGCAGACCGTGGCCAGCACACCCGTGTCACCGGCGGAGCCGCTGATCAGCAAAGCTCCGCTGACCAAGGTTCCGGCGCTGGAGCGGCCCGATGGGCCGACCCTGTTCGACAGCCGGGTGATCTGCGCCTTTCTGGATGCGCGGGCGCAGGCTGGCCTGTATCTTGACGGGCCGGGGCGCTGGGATGTGCTGACGTTGGAGGCGCTGGCCGATGGCATTCTGGATGCCGCGCTGCTGATGACCTATGAAGACCGGTTGCGGCCCGCAGACAAGCAGTGGGACGAGTGGGTTGAGGCGCAGTGGGTCAAGATCGAACGGGCCTGTGCCGCTTTGAACCAGCGCTGGATGGCGCATTTGTCCGGCACGCTGGATATGGGGCAGGTGGCGGTCGGCTGTGCGCTGGGTTACGTTGACTTCCGCCACGATGCGCGGGGCTGGCGCAAGGGCAACGACGCCCTTGCCGCATGGTTTGCAGAGTTCGGCGAGCGGCCCAGCATGGTGGCAACGCGCCCGCCCGCGTGATCAACGCCGCTTAAGGCGCAGTGAACGTGGCCAAGTAGGCGGCGATGTCGTCTGCGCCTTTCTTTAGCTTGACGCTCATGTTCGGGCGGGCGGTTTCGTCATCCAGAAACGCCTTGATGAAGCCGATCGGGTCTTTGGAATAGGTGGCTATGGTCTCTTCGGTCCAGATCAGGCCTTGGTCACCCGCGCGGATCATGTCGTCGGTGAACATGCCGATGGGCAGGCGTTCGCTGCCATAGCGATAGTCGTTTTCGGTCCCGGCGACACGGCCCACAACACCATAGAGATTCGGGCCGGTGATTCCGCCTTTCACCAGCACCTCGCCATCTTTGATGATCGCGTGGCAGGACGAGCAGCGGTTATACAGTTTTTCACCTTTTGCAGGATCGCCGGCGGCGATGGCTTGGGTGGGCAATGCGGTCAGCAAAAGCATGGCGGCCAAAGGGGTCTTGAACATCGGGGGCTCCTGGGCTGGCATTCGTGCAGTCGGGGCATTCCGGTATTCGCGTATAAAGTGCAATCAAAAACGTTTGCTCGCCTGCTGTGTGAAAAAATCTATTTTCCAGTAATGATTTATGGGCGAACAAAGCCGCGTTGGCCGGGTGCATCTTGCGAGATTGCGCATCAATCGGGTCGGTTTGGCTGCGGTGCAAACCGTTCTGCGGACGGCGCTCTGCCCCCTTTGGGCTGTGCCGGGGTCCGGGACCGAATCAAGCCAGCCCGATCTGGGGGACCGGCAAAACTTGCGGCGCGGAATCATCAAAAAAGCCCCTGACCTTGTGACATTATACGCAGATGCGGCGTATTGCGCGTTTATGACCGCTAGACGAATTCTATTCTCCCCGATAGTAAGCGCGGTTAAGACACCGCATTCGTGCGGTGCGCGAGCTATTTGCCCGTCCGCGGGCGCCAGAGAATCGGAGATAACCTCGTGTCCCACGCAGAAGACCACGAAGGCACCCGCAGAGATTTCCTGTACTACGTCGCTGGCGGCGCAGGTGTCGTTGCGACGGGGGCAGCCGTATGGCCCCTGGTGAATCAAATGAACCCCTCGGCGGATGTGCAGGCGCTGTCCTCGATTCGCGTGGACGTGAGCGGGGTCGAGCCGGGCACGCAGCTGACCGTGAAATGGCTGGGTAAGCCGGTGTTCATTCGTCACCGCACCGGTGCCGAGATTCAGGAAGCCAAGGATCAGGACGCAGAAGGCGTGGACGCCCTGCCGGACCCGCTGGCCCGCAACTTCAACCTGAGCGCCGATGCGCCTGCGACCGACGCCAACCGCGTGATGCCTTCGCCCGAAGGCGAAGCGCCGGGCGCGTGGATCGTTCAGATGGGTGTGTGTACGCACCTGGGCTGTGTGCCGCTGGGAGACGCTGGCGATTTTGGCGGCTGGTTCTGCCCCTGCCACGGCTCGCACTATGACCTTGCCGGTCGTATCCGTAAGGGCCCCGCGCCTGAAAACCTGCCTGTCCCGCCCGCTGAGTGGGTCGACAACAGCACCATCAAACTCGGCTAAGGGAGAGCCTGATGTCCGGAATTCCCCACGATCATTACGAGCCGAAGACAAATGGCGAAAAGTGGCTGAACAGCCGCCTGCCGATTGTCGGCCTTCTGTATGACACCCTCATGATCCCAACGCCAAAGAACCTGAACTGGTGGTGGATCTGGGGCATCGTTCTGGCGTTCTGCCTGGCGCTGCAAATCGTCACTGGTATCGTTCTGGTGATGCACTACACCCCGCATGTCGATCTGGCCTTCGCCAGCATTGAACACATCATGCGCAACGTGAATGGCGGCTATATGCTGCGCTATCTGCACATGAACGGCGCGTCGCTGTTCTTTGTTGCGGTTTACATCCACATCTTCCGCGGCCTGTTCTACGGCTCGTACAAAGCCCCGCGTGAGATCACGTGGATCATCGGGATGCTGATTTACCTGATGATGATGGGCACCGCCTTTATGGGCTACGTTCTGCCCTGGGGTCAGATGTCCTTCTGGGGTGCGACCGTGATCACCGGCCTGTTCGGCGCGATCCCCTTCGTTGGCGACGCGATCCAGACCTGGCTGCTGGGCGGACCGGCGGTGGACAACGCCACGCTGAACCGCTTTTTCTCGCTGCACTACCTGCTGCCGTTTGTGATTGCGGCGCTGGTGATCGTGCATATCTGGGCCTTCCACACCACCGGCAACAACAACCCCACGGGTGTTGAGGTCCGCCGTGGCTCGAAAGCCGAGGCCGAGAAAGACACGCTGCCGTTCTGGCCGTACTTCGTGATCAAGGACCTGTTCGCGCTGGCCGTCATTCTGGTCGTGTTCTGGGCCATCGTCGGCTACATGCCGAACTATCTGGGCCACCCCGATAACTATATCGAGGCCAACCCGCTGGTCACACCCGCACACATCGTGCCCGAATGGTACTTCCTGCCGTTCTACGCGATCCTGCGCGCCTTCACCGGTGAGGTCTGGGTGGTGCAATTCGCCAGCTTCATCACCGGCGGCATCATCGACGCCAAGTTCTTTGGTGTGATCGCGATGTTCGGTGCGATCCTGGCGATGGCGCTGGCCCCGTGGCTGGATACATCCAGCGTGCGGTCGGGCAAGTACCGCCCGATGTTCAAATGGTGGTTCTACCTGCTGATCATCGACTTCTTCGCCCTGATGTGGCTGGGGGCGATGCCTGCCGAGGAGCCCTATGCGACCTTCTCGCTGATCGCGTCGGCCTACTGGTTCGCCTATTTCTTCGTGATCCTGCCGATCCTGGGTGTCATCGAAAAGCCCGAGCTTCCGCCGGAAACCATCGAAGAAGACTTCAACGCGCATTATGGCAAGGCAAACGCCGACGCCACGCCGGCCGAGTAAGAAGAGGGACCGGAAACATGTTCAAGAAACTTGCAATCGGTGCCGCGTTTGCCCTGGCCTTTACCCCTGCTGCGTCCTTCGCGGCAGGTGGCGGCGAGCAGCACATCGAAGACTTCGCCTTCTCGTTCGAAGGGCCTTTTGGCACCTGGGACGAGCATCAGCTGCAGCGCGGCCTTCAGGTCTATACCGAGGTCTGCGCAGCCTGCCACGGCCTGCAATATGTCCCCCTGCGTGATCTTGAGGCGCTGGGCTATTCCGAAGAAGAAGTCATCGCCTATGCGGCGGCCAATTTCGAAGTGTTCGACCCCGAGCTGGACGATTTCCGCCCGGCCATCCCAACCGACCACTTCCCGGCCAATACCGGCGTCGGCGCACCGGACCTGAGCCTGATGGCCAAGGCCCGCGCGGGCTTCCATGGCCCTTACGGTCTGGGCATCAACCAGTTGGTCAAAGGCATGGGCGGCGCGGAATACATTGCCTCGCTGTTGGACGGCTATACCGGTGAGGAAAAAACCGAAGCGGGTGCGACGCTGTACGAAAACAAAGCCTTCTCGGGCGGCTGGATTTCGATGGCTCCGCCGCTGTCTGATGATCAGGTCGAATTCGCCGATGGCCATGCAGCCACGGTTGAAGAGATGTCGAAAGACGTTTCCGCCTTCCTGATGTGGGCTGCTGAACCGAAAATGATGGATCGGAAGAACGCAGGCTTTGTCGGTGTTCTGTTCCTGACCGTTCTGTCGGTGCTGCTGTACCTGGTCAACAAGCGCTTGTGGGCGCCTGTAAAAGGCAAGAAATCGGTCTGACGGCATTGCACATCTCAAAACGCAAAAGCCCGGCCAATAGCGCCGGGCTTTTTTTGTCTGCACCGATCGGTGCTATAGTACCCTCAGCCCGCCCACCTGTGGCCGGGCCGTTTTGAACAAGTACATTTCAGGAGGGGGAATTATGAGCGTTCAATCGAATGCGGACAAACTGCGCGAAGCCTATGCCAAATGGAACGACAGCAAGGGCGCGGATTTGACGATGTGGGACCAGTATACAACCGAAGATCTGTGCATGTGCTCGTTGGGCGAGGGGGATTACGGTCTGGACTTTAGTTGCCGCCGACAGGGCCGCGCGCAGATGCACGCCTATTTGAAAGATCTGACCGATACGTTCGAAATGCAGCACTGGACCCTGATGGAAACGGTCGAGCAGGGCGACCGGGTGGTTGGAATCGGAACCACGGCCTGGACCCACAAAACCACCGGAAAACTGGCCGAGACCCGCGTGGTCGTCATTTGTCGCTTCCGGGATGGTCTGGTCTGCGAATACGAAGAGTTATACGACACCGCCGCCGTCGCCGCTGCTGTCAGCTAAGACCCGTTGGTCAAGCGAGCAACTGCCCGTTGGCCTGGCCCGAGACCTCGGCCCGCACGATCTGCCCTTCGGTCTGAGGGGCCGTGAAACGCACCTCGGTAAATTGTTCGGTGCGGCCCATATGCGGGTTTTCCATAAGGATATGATGGGTTTTGCCGATCTGGGCGGACAGGTGTTTTCTTACCTGCGCCTCACCAGCGACGCGCAGGCGGGCGGCGCGGTCCTTGATGATGGTCCCGTTGACCTGCTGCGGGATACGCGCGGCGGGCGTGCCATTGCGTTTGGAATACGGGAAGACATGCAGCCAGGTCAGGTCGCAATCGGTGACCAGCTTTAGCGAGTTCTCGAAATGCGCCTCGGATTCGGTCGGGAAGCCCGCGATGATATCGGCGCCGAAGGTCATGTCGGGGCGCAGCTTGCGTGCCTCTTCGGTAAAGCGGATGGCATCGTCGCGCAGATGGCGGCGTTTCATGCGTTTGAGGATCAGGTCATCGCCATGTTGCAGGGACAGGTGCAGATGCGGCATCAGGCGCGGTTCGGTTGCGATCGCTTGCATCAGGTTCTCATCCACCTCGATGGAGTCGATGGAACTGATCCGCAGGCGCGGCAGATCGGGCACCAGCTTGAGGATGCGCATCACCAGATCGCCAAGCTTGGGCTGAGCGGGCAGGTCCGCGCCCCATGAGGTCAGGTCAACGCCGGTCAGCACAACCTCATTGTAGCCCCGGTCCACCAGCCGCTTGATCTGATCCACCACAACGCCCGCCGGAACGCTTCGCGAGTTACCACGGCCATAGGGGATGATGCAGAAGGTGCAGCGGTGGTCACAACCGTTCTGGACCTGCACATAAGCGCGCGAGCGGGTCCCGAACCCGTCGATCAGGTGGCCTGCGGTCTCGGTCACGGACATGATGTCATCGACCTGCACAGCCTCGGTCTGGCCAATAAAATCTGCGGCCATGTCTTTCCAGGTCTCCGGCTGCATCTTCTCGGTATTGCCGATGACCGCGTCGACCTCGTCCATTTGGGCAAAGGTGTCGGGTTCGGTCTGGGCGGCGCAACCGGTGACGATCAGGCGGGCGTCGGGGTTTTCGCGACGCAGCTTGCGAATCTCCTGCCTCGCCTTGCGGACAGCCTCGGCCGTGACGGCGCAGGTGTTGACCACCACTGCATTGCTGAGCCCGGCCTGCTGCGACAGCTCTTTCATCGCCTCGGTCTCATAGGCGTTGAGACGACAGCCCAGCGTGGTAAACTTGGGCGGGTTCATCCGAGCGTGTCCAGAAATCCGGGCGTCAGCGTGCCAGAGAACACATGCGCCGTGGGCCCCGTCATCCACACACCATCGTCGCGCCAGTCGATCCAGATCGTGCCGCCATCCAGTTCGATCTGCACCTTGCGCCCGGTCAGCCCGCGCCGGGCGGCGGCCACGGCGGTTGCGCAGGACGATGAGCCGGATGCCAGAGTGATCCCCACGCCGCGCTCCCAGACCCGCATGCGGATATGATCCGCGCCGATGATCTGGGCCACCTGCACATTGGTCCGTTCCGGATAAAGCGGATGGTACTCATACCGCGCGCCAAACTCGGCCAGAGGGATCGCCTCGGCATCCTCGACGAAAAACGTACAATGCGGGTTGCCCATGCCGGTCGCGGTTGGGCCGCCTTCGATCGGCAGTTCCAGCGTATCGACCTCTTCTGCCAGCGGAATCTCGCGCCAATCGGTCTGCGGTTGACCCATATTGACCGAGGTCAGCCCATCGCCCGCATCGCGCGCATACAGCGTACCGCGTTCGGTGGTCAGGGTCAGGTCGGATTTGCCGGTCTCATCCATCAGAAACCGCGCGATGCACCGCGTGGCATTCCCGCACGCGGCCGAGGTCGACCCGTCCGCGTTATAAAAAACAAGATGCGCATCCGATTCGCCGTTTTCGATCACCGCAAGCTGGTCGAACCCGACCCCGAACTGCCGGTGGCCGATTCCCTTCGCTAAGGCGGGCGTAACCCCAACAGGCTGCGCGCGCGCATCCACAATGACAAAGTCATTGCCCAGCCCGTGCATCTTCATGAAGGGCAAACCAGAGTTCGGTATTCGTTGCATGGCGGGCATATAACGCTGCCGTTTGAATGAATCCACCCTGTAGCGCAGATTCCGGAAAAAAGGTCTTGACCCCCCCGCGCCACCTGCCTAATTAGGCCGCCTATCGGGACGCCGGGTACAAGCTGATGACCGGCGAAACGAGGTGCAAAATAAGGTCTTGAACCCGATCGGGAAAATGCCTTAGACAGCGCCACGGATCGACAAGATCCAACAAAAGAGTGGGCCGTTAGCTCAGTTGGTAGAGCAACTGACTTTTAATCAGTGGGTCGCAGGTTCGAATCCTGCACGGCTCACCACTTTTTCTCCTTAGATGCAGCATGATAGCCTGTGTTGGGCTCGTTTTGCATCGATGGTTTCGCCTCCCGAGGGCATTCTGCGGGACGCTTGGGGGACATTTTGCATTAGTCGCATTGGCGAGATGCTTCATCAGCATTTCTTTGACCGGTGTAAATAGTAAAAGCCCCGCGTTGGCGGGGCCGCACCCAGCGCCGGCTGGGAGCCTGAGAAAGCCTAAACCTTCTCTGGTTCATTTACCCTTTAGTGTTTTGGTGAGCGATTTCATGGCGTCAGTTACTTTCTTCTTTTTTTCTGCCGCTTTCTTTTGGAGGGCAACAATCTGTTTGCTCATCCTCTCCATTTTGTTCATCGCAGCCTGCAGCTTCGACACGTCGCTGCTCTTGAGTTCTTTCTCGACCTTGTTCAGTTCCTTGTTGGCCTTTTCCAGTTCGGCTTGTGATTTATGGTAAGCAAGCAACTCAGCTTGCACTTTCTTTTTTGCCTCTTCGACTTTCTTGTCGGACCCATCAGACATTTCTTTTTCCTCGTTGGAACTACATTGCGGGGATCGTTGTAGGTGTTGGCTTTGCTGGATTCAGTGAACAAAATCACTGAGCGTGATGAAGTTGAATCCGGGTGATTGACCTACGAGCATTCAGAGCGGCGCTGATCCGGCACAGGACTATGGGGCACCTCCTCGGCAGGTATAGTTTCTGGATTAAGCAATCTTAATTCCCACGCAATTTTTCAGATAGCATCCATAGCCAAATAAGGCTCACCTAATAGGAGTGAGTACCATGAAATACATTGCTGCTTTGGGTCTTGTTGCCCTGAATTTAGCCTACTTGAGCACCCCGGCATTCGCGAACTGCCACTTCGGAACCGATGCCGTGACTGGTTCCGAAACGATTATCTGTGAGACCGACAGTGGTTTTTCCAGTTGGGGAACCATGATCGCCGAAGCCTGAGACTTTGTGGTAATCGCAGGGTATTCGTTGGATTTCTGTTTGAACCCCATAATTGTCAGCGCGCCCGGAAAGACAGTGTGTTTGGAGGTTGTGATGCAACGCAAGACCGCGCGAAACCAGCAATAGAACTGGGTGCCATTTATCTAACGTAATTCTGCAAACCCTGTTGATCTCTTGCCTGCTCCCAGGTGAATTGCTTTAAGCGGTCTAGTCTCGCTTCAAACTCTACAGTGCTTTCGCCGCCGTCCCGGCCAACGTTTGCAAATCGACCCGGCCCCCAGTTAACAAGCGCGAAGACGGTAGATTTATTCTTCGTTCACGTTTCCGTCCCCGTCTTCGAACTGCGTCATGATTACGGAGAATTCGGGTTCCGTGCGGCTTACACCTAGCAAATGCAGGCGCGTGGCAGGTTATTGTTGGTGACGAGATCGGCCTGCGCGCAGGCAAGCCCTGACAAGTCGAGCCGATGGCCCACGGGGCAACGTGCGTTTGTAACGGAGGGCGGACAATCCAGACCGTCAGCAGTGTTCTCAGGAAATCGGTGGATGATGTGAGGGGCTGACGAGAGTGAGGGGGTAGGTTTGTCAGCCCCTTATCATGTTGCAACGGATTGAGTTGAGTGGTCCGTTACCTGAACTCTACCTGGCAATTCAGGTGCGCGAAATTGGGGGATTCCCGTAGCAGAGTGTGTTATTTGCAGCCAGACGCGCGGCCAGATCGGCGTGTTACGGCCCTAGGATGCAGGCGTGAAAGTCGGCTTGAGCGCAGGCGCGAAGGAAAACGCCGTATGTTTTTTGAGTTATGTGATCCGCATCACTGAACCGTGTGCGAAAGCGTGTCAGAGTGACAATTGTTAACTAGTTTGCGCCCGTGTTTGGTTTGTTGGGCGCGGAATTTCATTATCCTCCCTGTGACTGGGGCGCGCTTGTGGTGGCGCGCCCCGTTTTTGTCTGGAAAGACTTTCTTGCGCCGGGTGGCTGTGCTTCAGAAATAATAGTGGCGATAGAACACGGCATCGGGCAGGTGGTCGTCGAAGTAACCGGTATCCCGAAGGGCTTTTGCGGATTTAAGGTCAGCTTCTCTTTTCTTCCTGCGCTGCTCGGCCCGATGTTTGCGTCGCTCCCGTTTTTCTGGCGACGTTGAGAACAGACCTTTGAAGAAGCTGCCAGCGCCGGTGTTTGCATAAGACATCTCAGGACCTCCGTTCGTTACGTGCAAAAGCTGTGACGGGAATGTGGGGTTCGGAGATGAACGAGGCACTTCGTAGACATTAAGACTTGTTCGGAAAGCAGCGCTGCTGTGTGGGCATAGCGCAGATCCCGGCAGAGTGGTTTTCAGCGTTTGTTAAGGGGATTCGCAAGGTCCAGGTCCGGTCGGTCGCAAAAATTGGCGGTGCCTCGGCGGGTGTTTTTATTGTGACGCCACGTCGCCAAAAACGGCCCACACTTTAAAGCTGATCCGTAGGGTGCCGAATAAGCTCGGAAATTTTTACTGCCCGGTTAAATGTGACGTTTTTTATGGTTTTCTTCCCCCTAACGCTCGCGGAACCATCTCCTAAATGAGCGCTGTCGCTGCGGATTACCACTCACGGGTTTACTGATCCTCGAGCCCTGTACCACGGGTTCGGATCGGGTCCGCAGCGGCAAAAATCTAAACTCTGACGTTGAAGGACTATGACGATGCAAATCAAATCATTCCTGAAACGCTTTGACAGCGCGAAAGCGGACCGCCCAATGACGCGGGATGAGCCCAAGCCTGCAGACGAACGTCCGGTGGTTTGCAGAACGGAACTCACGACCCTGTTTCGCAGCGTGCTGGACGAAAAACAGAACGACCTGCCGGTGCGGCGCGCACGAAAAGTGCAATCAAATCAATTGCAAGGCGAGTAACATAAGGCGCAATCAATTTGTTTACGCCCGGCGGGTTTGATAAGATGCCAAAAAAGAGCAAAAAACGCCGGAGGCGAAGATCGAGCCAAACCTGAAAAGATCGCCGCGCGTCGTGCGGATAGCGGTGCCCGAACCCCTTAAAGGGAAGCGGGACGGTCTTTTTTTCCTGTGGGCAGAGCTTGAGCGCGCGCGTCTGGGGCTTCCAAGGCAGTCCGATCCGGTTGATACGCCAGAGGCCAGCACGGCCGCAGGGGCTGGCGATGCTCCGCCCTTGGCGATTGACGAGTTTGTGTTTCGGTAAGCAGGATCGGCGGCCCACGGCGGATCGTTACTTCTTTTCGAAGAACAGAATGACCTCACCCAGACGGATGCCATAGCGCGAGACATAGGCGCGGTTCAGCAGGCGGTCGTCGGACAGCAGCCACATCCAGTCGTCGAAATTCACCCGCATGGTGCCGTCTTTGATTGGCAGGTCGATCTTGTAGGTCCAGTTGAAGGTATCGCCACGCTCGATCCCTGTGGCCGTGCCCAGAACGCCGGGGGCGGTGCCGGTCCAGGTATCCTCGCCGGTTTTGGTCAGCGTCCAGATGCGCTGTTCGGTTGCGCCGTCGTCATACACGAAATCCTCGACCAGCGTCAGGGTTTCGCCGTCCCAGGTGCCGTCGATCTCGACGGTGAAGCGGCGCGGGACATTGCCGAGGATGTCCTGAAACTGGCCGTAGGCGACGGTTTGGCCCTCAAAGAACTCTTCAAGGTTCAGTTGCCGGTCGGACAGAAAGGTCTGTGGCACCTTCGGCTTGGCGGAACAGGCCGCCAGAAGGGCAAGGCCCGCGATGGCTGCGGCGGCAATCAGGAACCTGGGCGCTTTCATTGCAGCGGTCTTTGCTCGGCGGTGGCATCATAGCCGTTTGCGCCGTTCAGATGGGCCGTTTTGGGGGCGGGGGCCGGGCGCATGGTTGCGATCAGTTCGGCCACTTTGATGCCGAATTTCCGCATCTCGGACCGGTTCATGATCGCACCGTTTTCGGTCAGGTACATCCAGTCGGTGACATCCAGCGTATGCCCGCCCGCATCCTTGGGCAGGATGATCCGGTAGGTCAGCTTGACGGTAGAGCCCGAAATCGTGCCCCTGCCTTCGCCCACGATATCCTCTGCAGTGGCGATGAACGTGTTGCCGGTTCCCATGGTCAGGTACCATTTGCGGGTCATCTGCTTGCCGTTGGAATAGGTGAAATACTCGGCCAGCGTGCCTGTGTTGCCGTCCCATTCGCCCACCATGCGGGCCACGAAGCTGTTCGATACCTTGCCATTGGGGCCATAGATCAGCCCCTCGGACAGGATATCCCCGTTCAGGTGAGTGCTGAGCGAAAACTCCGGCCCGGTGCCGGTGTAATCCGACGGCGACTGGGCGCGAAAGCTCAGCAGGCGGCTTCGGGCGATGAGGGCAGCAAGGACGGCGAGCAGAAGAAGGACGATGGTGTTCATGTGCGTGTGACCTCTGTCGGCAGGGTCAAAACCAGCCCGAACGCCCCCAGTTTCAGGATGCAAGGCAGCACCGCGTAGGCCAGATTGAGTGTTTCTAGCGCTTGCGCGGAATTGGTTTGACCGGGTGTGAAGCCGCTGCGTTCCAGCAGCGGCAGGGTGAAAAAGGCAGCCAGCGCAAGGCCCAGCTTGCCTGCAAAAGACCAGATGCCGAACGCGGCCGAGGCGTTCAGCCCTGCGCGCGTCAGCACCACCGAGAACATGGCGGGCAGAACCACCATATCCGCCCCAAGTGCGGCCCCGGATGCAAGGCAGATCACCGCGAAGCCTGTAAGGTTCCCGGCAGACAGGGTGGCCGCGCCGATAAAGCCCGCAATCGACAGCGGCATGGCGATGATCAGGGTCTGTTTCGGGCCAATCCGGTTGCTCAGCCGCGCCCAGAGCGGTACGCTGGCTCCGGCGCTGAGGAAGAACAGGATCAGCAAAGGTCCGGCTTTGCCGGGCAGTTGCAGCCGGTCTTCGACGAAGAACAGGAACAGGGTCGAGGTGATCGCCACCGGCAGGCTGTTGACCAGCGCCAGCGCCAGCAGGCGCAGCGCCCCGGCCTGACCCAATTCGGCATAGGTCAGGCCCTGCCCGGTGATCGGTGTGCGCTGCCAGATCGGCCGGGTCAGGACCAGCGTCAGAACGGCGAGCAGGCCCAGAAACAGCCCAAAGGCCGGATAGCCCTGCGCTTGCGCGCCAAAGGCCACGAACAGGGCGGGGGCGCTGGCGGCGATGATCACACCGGTCAGTTGCCCGCCCTCGCGATAGGCGGCCAGCGTCATCAGCTCTTTCGGGTCCGGGCGTTTCGCCAGCGTGGCGCTGCGGCCATACAGCAGGATGGTCCCGAGGCTATAGGCCGAAAACAGCAGCACCAGAATGGCAACCAGCGCCGCGACGCTTGCGCCTTGGGGCAGGGAAAACAGCAAAGGGAACCCAATGGCCAGACCGATGGCCGCTAGTGCTGCGAACATGGCCTGCCCGCCAGGCCAGCGGTCAATCGCCCAGCCAATCGCCGGGTCCTGCACCAGGTCCACCAGCCGGATCACCAGCAAAACGGTCCCGATCACGCCCAGGCCGATGCCCAGATTCACCGCCGCAAACCGCGGCAGGTGGATATAAAGCGGAATACCCGCCGCAGCGAGCATCAGCGCATAGAGGCTGACTCGCGGGTACAGCATCATTGCCCGCGCAGTTTCTGCGTAAAGGCGGCGGACCGGGTCCTGTCCCCCAGAAACACAGACATGAAACTGCGTTTGATGCCCGGATAGGACATCGTGCAGGTCTTGCGCCCGTTCAGCCAGAAGGAAACAGTGTCAGGCCCGTCCGAGACAGCCAGATACCGGTCGCCTTTCTTGACGGGTTTGAAACAGGTCTGAAGCTGATCGCGCACCGGGGCGGCAAGGCCGATGCGCTCCATCTCGTCCAGTGTCGAATTGATCAGTGCTTTTTGCGTCACCTTGCGGCGGTATTTCAGTTCCAGCCCGAAATCCTCGGACCAGTTGAACGGCGCACCGCCGGGGGTGAACAGCTGCGCGTCGTAAAGGGGCAGGCCCAGATACCGGAAGGTGGCCGTGCCGCGCAACTGGGCATCGTCCAGCGCGTTCAGGCCTGACGAGGCCGCCAGTTCAACCGGGACCAGCAGCGCGGCTGACAGCAGCGCGCCGCGTAGCAATTCAAATGTCTGCCGCGGCCGGGATGGCCGGGTCTTTTGCAGGAATGCCATTGTCAGCTCCGATGGTGTGCGGGGTGCCTTTGATCCGGTCAACGACATGCATCGCGCTGGCAATCCCGTCTTCGTGAAACCCATGCCGGTTATACGCCCCGGCAAACCATGTTCGGTTCTGTCCCTGCATCTCGCGGATTTGCCCTTGTGCTTTCAGGGCTGCCTTGTCGAACACCGGATGGGCGAATTCGACCTGATCATAGATTTTGTCCACGGGAATTTCTGACGACGCGTTCAGCGTCACGAACAGCGGATCGCTGTCCGGAATGTTCTGAAGCCGGTTCATCCAATAGGTCACGCCCACATTCCCGGCTTGCGAGCGATAGGTCCAACTGGACCAGCAGGCGCGTCGCCGGGGCATCTGGCGCGGGTCGCAATGCAGGATGGCAGAGTTGGGCTGGTATTTGATCGCGCCCAGGGCGGCTTTTTCGGCAGGGGTCGCGGCCCCACCCAGAATGGCCAGAGACTGATCGGAATGGGTGGCCAGAATGACCTCATCAAACAGATCGGCCTGACCCTGGCTGTGGAGTGTTACGCCTGCGTCGTCCCGCCGGATGTGATCGACCGGTGCACCAAGGCGGATCTCGCAGCCCCGGGCCCGCAGGGCGGCGTCGATGCGGCGGACATATTCGATGCTGCCGCCCTTGACCGTCCACCATTGATGCTGCTTGGCGCGGCCCGAGGCCAGCAAAGCATGGTTGCGGAAGAACTGTACCAGCGAGCGCGCCGGGAACTGATCCACGAACTCGACCGGCGTGGACCAGATCGCGCCGCACATGGGCATCAGGTAATTGTGGCGGAACCAGTGGCCGAGGCGCATCTGATCGACCAATTCTCCGATCGTGGTGTCGTCGTCACGTGCGGCATCCGGAGCTTCTTTGGAAAACCGCAGGATATCGGCGATCATTTTGTAATAGGCCGGGCGTGCCAGATTGCGCTTTTGCGCGGTCAGCGTGCGCAGATTGTTCAGCCCATATTCGATGCGGCCATTGTCGATGGTGGCGCCAAAGCTCATCTCGGACTTGATCACCGGCACGTTCAACTCGTCGAACAGCTTGGTCAGATAGGGGTAGGTGGCATAGTTGAACACGATGAACCCGGTATCGACCGGCTGATCCCCGTTCTTGCCCGCCATCACGGTCCGGGCATGGCCGCCCAGCCGGGGCTCAGCCTCGAACAGGGTGATATCGTGATCTTCTGAAAGGTAATACGCGGCGGAGAGACCCGAAATGCCTGCACCTACTACTGCGATTTTCTTCCGTACGCCCCGGGTTTCGTCAAACATTCCAGCCTCGTTATGTGACATTTTACAATAGGATACGCAGGATAGGCTGGGGTGGATCAATCGGATTAGAAGTTTTTCGATGATGCACTATATTGTGACTTCGCGTCACATCCTTCAGGGGCGTGATCCAACGCAATGGCGGGGCCGTAAAACACGAAACAAGATTGAAACGGTCGGATCATGAGCAGCTTTGACGGAAAAACCTATTGGATCATCGGTGCCAGCGAAGGGCTTGGCCGCGCTTTGGCGCAGGCGCTCAGCCGTCAGGGCGCGCGTCTGATCCTGTCGGCCCGCAATGCCGAGCGGCTGGCCGAGCTGTGCGCCGCCTTGCCTGACGCCCGCGCCGTTCCCTTTGACGTGACCGACACAGAGGCCGTGCGCCGCGCCGTGGCCGAGGCCGGCGCGGTCGATGGGCTGGTCTATAACGCCGGAGCCTATGAGCCGATGCGGACAGCAGAGTGGGACACGCAGGCCGTTCTTGCCATGACCGATGTAAATTACACAGGCGCGCTGCGGGTTCTGGGTGAGACCGTGCCCGGTTTTATCCGCGCGGGGCGGGGGGATATCACTCTGATCGGATCGCTGTCGGGCTATCACGGCTTGCCTGCAGCGGTCGGATACGGGGCCAGCAAGGCGGCGCTGGTGTCGCTGGCCGAGACCATGCGGCATGATCTGGCCGGAACAGGCGTGACCGTGCGGATCGTCAATCCAGGTTTCATCAAGACCCGCCTGACTGCGAAGAACGATTTCAAGATGCCGATGCTGATGACGCCCGAGGATGCGGCGGACCGCGTGGTCAAAGCCATGTCGCGCCGCCGCTTCCGCACCGATTTCCCGGCCCCGCTGTCCTGGGTGATCCGGGTGATTGATTATCTGCCGGATTGGCTGGTCTATCGCGGAAAATAGACCCTGATCAGGCCAATTCAGCAAAACTGTCCCTGACAGAACCAGCCCGCCGACATCGTGCCGCCATGGCCGTAGAACAACCACAGCCGCTCGCCCTGTTCCGTCACCACCACCCAGTAATCGCGCACGCCGCTGCGCCAGTTGGGATCGTCCAGCCACCATTCCGGCGCGATCCGTTCCGGCCCGGTGGCCTGCGCCAGTTGCCAGTCGCGTCCGCGCCAGCGAAAGGCGGATGGAACATCCGGGGTTTCCGGGGCCATCACCGGCTCGGGCTGCCACAGCTGCAAAGGGCGCGGACGTGGCGGGGCAGGCCAGTCCTGCGCCGGTTCCGACCAGGCCGCCGCCAGCACCTGCGCGGTCTTCTCCGGGATATGCGAGGCTGCGGGGTGTCGCCGCGTGATCGCATCCAGCCCGACCCGCGCGCCCAGCTTGCCGATCAGGTCTTCAACGGCGGTATTGCCTTCTAACCGGTTGCGCACGGCACGGCGGGCCTCGGCATGGCCGGTCATGGTGCGCGCGTGAATGGGCTCGGTCTGGATCGCCTCAAGCCGTAGCATGTCGATGCCGTAGCCCGCGTCGATCTGGTCAATTTTCATCTCTAACAAAGGGCGAATGCGGTATTTGTCATAGGTCGGGCGGGCCAGACCGACCTCGATGACCTCAGCCGCTTGATCGGCGCGATGCGCTTCAAGCCGCAACACCCGCACGCCGCGGCTCTTTTCCTCGAGCTTTGCGCAGAGCGTCGGCAGCATCCGGTCGATGGCGGCCATCACATCCTCGACCAGACCGATCGGGTTGGGCAGGGTCATCCGCACCGCAAAGTGATGCGGCGGGCGGGCGGGCGAGACTGGTTCCGGCGCGCTGCCCATCGCCTGATCCAGCCGCAGCACCAGCCCGCGCCCGAAGCGCCGCGCCAGCGACGCGCGCGGCTGGCCCAGCAGATCGCCAATCCGGCGCAGGCCCAGACGGTTCAGTTGCGTCATCACCTGATCCTCAAGCCGCAGCGCCGCGATGGGCAGGGGGCTGAGCGCGCCATAAGACTGCCCCGGCGCGGCGATCCGGGCACCGCCGCCCAAAGCCATCACCTGCGGCGCGGCCCCGCCCTTGGTCCAGTGCCGCCGCTTGGTGGCTCGGGCACGGGTGGCGCGGGCCTCTTGGCTGATGGCATCTCCGTTGCGGTCGGATGTGGCCTCTTGCCCCGCATAGCGGGCCAGCGCCCAGGCGGCCCCCAGCGTGTCGGCGATGCCCATCTGCACGGTCAGGCCCATATCGGCACAGTCGGTTTCGATCACGCCCAGCAGCGCCTCCTCCCCGCCGAACAGATGCGCGCAGCCGGACAGGTCGATGATCAGCCCATCCGGCGCTTCTTCGGCGACCCAGGGGCTGAACTTACCCACCCAACGGCGCAAAGCGGTCAGGAACGCGGCCTCGGCCGGGGCATTGCGATGGCGGGTGACAAGCGCCGCGCACATGGCATGGGCGTCGCGCACCGGCTGACCGACGCGCAGCCCCGCGGCCTGAGCTTCGGCGTTCAGCGAGGTGACGACCTGCATATTCGCCTGCTCGGCCACCACGGCCAAAGGCCCATCCTGCAGACCCCGCGCGGCGCGGATCAGCCGTTCAGCCCCCAGACGGGGGAACCACAGGGACAATATTCGGCGTTTGGGCATCGGCAGGCATCAAAATGTTCTCATTTTGTTCTTATATGAGAATCGGCCTCCGAGTCCACGCCTAGCCGCAGGTCAGCCGCTGAATGATGCCGCTGCCATCCACGAACACATTCAGCCGGTCGATCCGGTAATCCTGCGTGGCGATCCCATCGGGGCCCAGTACACGTGACCGTTCGGGCAGTTGACCTTGGATGGTCGACACCGGCTGGCCGATGGAATTGCCAAAGGGCTCGCCCTCGCAAAAGGCCAGATCAACAGGGGCGGCTTCGGGCGCAAGGCGGGCATCTTCGGGCGGTGGCGATGTCTCGGCGCAGGCGGCCAGCAGGGCCAGCGCGGGAATAAAGCGGTGCATTGGCGTTCCTCTTTCCGGCAATGTCGCTTCTGCAATATCAGATGTTTAGCCAGGCTGTCACCAAAGCGCAGTTGAAAACGCCCTGCAATTGACGCAGGGTCAGGCAAAACAGACAGGGAGAGAGTGATCATGCGTACCCGTGCCGCCGTCGCCGTTCAGGCGGGCAAACCTTTGGAAGTGATGGAGGTGAACCTCGAAGGCCCCAAAGCGGGTGAGGTTCTGGTGGAAATCAAGGCCACCGGCATCTGCCATACGGACGAATTCACCCTGTCAGGTGCCGACCCCGAGGGTCTGTTCCCCGCCATTCTGGGCCATGAAGGCGCGGGCGTGGTGGTTGAGGTCGGCCCCGGCGTGACCAGCCTGAAACCGGGCGATCACGTGATCCCGCTCTACACGCCGGAATGTCGCGAGTGCGAATATTGTCTGCACCCCAAGACCAACCTGTGTCAGGCGATCCGCACCACACAAGGGCAGGGGCTGATGCCGGACGGAACCTCGCGGTTCTCGACGCTGGATGGCGATCCGATCCTGCACTACATGGGCTGCTCGACCTTCTCGAACCACACGGTTCTGCCCGAGATTGCGCTGGCCAAGGTGCGTGAGGACGCGCCCTTCGACAAGATCTGCTATATCGGCTGCGGCGTGACCACCGGTATCGGAGCCGTCATCAACACCGCCAAGGTCGAAATCGGCAGCCGTGCCATCGTGTTCGGTCTGGGCGGCATCGGTTTGAACGTGATCCAAGGCCTGCGTCTGGCCGGGGCCGACCAGATTGTCGGCGTCGACCTGAACCCCGCCAAGGTCGAGATGGCGACCAAGTTCGGCATGACCGATTTCGTGAACCCCAAAGAGGTCGAGGGCGATCTGGTCCCTTACCTGGTCGACCTGACCAAGGGCGGCGCGGATTACACCTTTGACGCCACCGGCAATGTGGGCGTGATGCGCGATGCGCTTGAATCGGCGCACAAGGGCTGGGGTGAATCGATCATCATCGGAGTGGCCCCTGCCGGGGCCGAAATCTCGACCCGTCCGTTCCAGCTGGTCACCGGCCGGTCCTGGCGCGGTACGGCCTTTGGCGGCGCGCGTGGCCGGACCGATGTGCCCAAGATCGTCGACTGGTACATGGAAGGGAAGATCGAGATCGACCCGATGATCACCCACACCATGGGTCTGGACGACATCAACCACGGCTTCGATCTGATGCATAAGGGTGAGAGCATCCGGTCTGTGGTTGTTTACTAAGAAATCTAAAATAAGTTGTGTGGGCGGGCTTTTGCTCGCCCTTTTCGTTGTTACATTCCTCTTCGAGAATAAAACTCATAGTTGAGGGATCGAATTGACCTTAAAGACTACGGATCGCCTTGCGGTTCTGATTGATGCGGACAATGTGCCGGCAAAATACGCGGCGGAAATTTTTGAAGAAGTTGCGACCTTGGGCGAGGCAAGCCTACGCCGTATTTACGGGGATTTTTCGAATGGCGCGCCGCAGGGGTGGGATGCCAAATCTCTGGCCAAGTATGCCATTGTCGCGCATCAGCAGTTTGCCAATACGACGGGCAAGAATTCCAGCGACATTGCCCTGGTTATTGATGCGATGGATATTCTGCATTCCGGACGATTCAGCGGTTTTGTTCTGGTGTCCTCGGACAGCGATTTTACCCGTCTGGCAAACCGCATTCGCGAACAGGGGCTCGACGTGTTTGGAATTGGCGAGCGCAAGGCACCGGAATCGCTGGTCGCAGCCTGCAATCGCTTCATTTACATCGAAAACATAAAGCGGACGCCGGTACCCGCCTTGACCGTCGTTAAAGGTGGCGATGTCAAAGAAAAGCAGAGCCTAAATCATGCATTTCAACTGCTTAGAAATGTGGTCAACACAACAAACGACCCCGATGGGTGGGCTACGCTGGCCTTTGTTGAACGGCAATTGGGTAAGATTTACCCAGACTTTGATCCGCGCAGCTACGGCTACAGCAAACTGAGCGACCTGGTGCGAGGTCTTGGCCGCTTCGACGAGGCGGATGTTCACGGCAACTTCCGGATGCGGTGTTCAGAGAAGTAATCTGCGCATCACTTCCCCGGCCGCGTCGCCCCCGTGTCCGACCGCGGGGATCGCACCCGTAGGACCGGGGTGTTGGCCGAGGCGTTTGTCCGGCTCTCGCGCCAGACCACGAACACGCCCGAGGCGATGATGATGCTGGCTCCGACGGCGACCCAGCCGTCGGGGTTTTCGCCGAAAAAGACCATGCCGAACAGGGTGGCCCAGATGATCTGGCTGTACTGGCTGGGGGCGACGACCCCGGCGGGCGCGGCGCGGTAGGCCATAATGATCAGGTGCTGGGCGATGACCGAGAACACGCCCACCAGCGCCATCATCCCCAGATGCGGCAGGGATGGCGGCTGATAGACCGCCGGTTGCGCCACACTCATGGCGGCGATGGCCAGCAGCATCGGGTAGAGGATCAGCACAGCGGATCGTTCCTCATTCCCGATCTTGCGCACCAGAACAGACCCAAACGCACTGCAAAACGCCGCCGTCAGGGCCGCAAGGTGGCCGAGGGTGATGTCTGTCGCGCCGGGGCGAAGGACGATCAGCACGCCGATCAGGCCGACACCCACGGCGGCCCAGCGTTGGGCGCGCACGACCTCACCCAAAATCGGGATCGACAGGACCGTGACGATCAGCGGGAACGAGAACAGCAGCGAATAGACCTCGGCCAGCGGCAGCACCGAGAAGGCGTAGAACACGCAGACCATCGACGTCACCAGCAGGGCTGAACGCAGCAGCACCAGCCAAGGGTGGCGGGGCAGGAAATTCCCGGTGGTCCGGTCGGTCAGGATAGTCACCGTCATCGGCACAAAGGAAAACAGCGTCGCGAAAAAGATGATCTGCATCACCGAATAAGTCCCGCCCAGCACCTTGATCAGCGCGTCATGGCTGGCGAAGACCGCGAATCCCAGAAACGCGAAACCAAGTCCCCGGAGCGTGGTGTTTTGAGTGCTCATCGATATGGCCTCGGGCGATGTCGGTGTGGTGGGTATGGGCCGTCGCAGCGGCGTCTTGCTCTGACTACCCCCATTTTGGCAGGGCGCATAGCCCCTATTTTACCGCTAACATCGCAAAGCGGCCATGTGATGCGGTCAACGCAGGATCGGCGGCGCATCCTTGGGCTGGCGCGCCGATTGCACGCCTGCCTTCATTCCCACGCCAATGCGCCGGGCCAGAGCGACCCACGGGGTTGCGGTGTCCGGGGGCAGGGTCTGGGTGGCGACCTCTTCGAACAGGTCCAGCCAATGGGCGAAGAATTCCGGTTTGACGTCGGGCCGTTCGATATGAACCCGCTGCGGATTACCGTCATAGCTGCGCTCATACAGGATGGCGTTGCGCCAGAATGCGGCGATCTTGGCCTCATGCGCAGGCCAGTCATGCACGTGTTTGTTGAAGACCGGCCCCAGGACGGTATCCTCGCGCACGCGGGCGTAAAAGGCGCGGACCTGCGCGTTGATCTGCGCGGGCGTGGCGGGGAAGCGCGGGGGCAGTGCGGGTCTGGTCATGAACGTTCCGAATGTGACTTTGTTCAGCGGTCATATCCGGTTTCGGCGTCAGGCAGCAGGCGTGGTTTTGTCGCGCGGCTCGGGTGTCAGGATATGCCGCAACAGGGCCACCGGATGCGCCCGCAGGCTGAGGCGGGTGGCCACGTAATCCTCGACCACCTGCTCGCCCAGCGTCATCTGCGGCAGATGGGCTTCGGGTTCATCCAGCGCCTCGCCCTCCAGATCCTGCGAGAACAGGGGCAAGGGTTCGGCGGTTGCAATCGCCTTGGCTTGCCACAACGCCTCGCGCCGGGTCAGGTCGCAGGCGGCGAAGGCATCGGCCTCGGCCAGCCGTTCGATCACCGACGGCCCCAGCCCCGCGCGCCGCCAGACATCATCGACCTGATGGTAGCCGTTGCCGCGCGCCGCCGTTAACCAACTGGCGTCCTCCTCGCTCAGCCCCTTGATCTGGCGGAACCCCAGCCGCAGGGCCAGCCCACCGCGCCCGTCGGGTTCCATCACATTGTCCCAGAAGCTGGCATTGATGCAGACCGGCCGCACCTGCACCCCGTGTTCGCGCGCATCGCGCACGATTTGGGCGGGGGCATAAAACCCCATCGGCTGCGAATTCAGCAGGGCGCAGGCAAAGATCCCCGGATGGTGGCATTTGATCCAAGCCGAGGCATAGACCAACAGCGCAAAGCTGGCCGCATGACTTTCGGGGAAGCCATAGGATCCGAACCCCTCAATCTGCGAGAAACAGCGCTCGGCAAAGTCATCTTCATAGCCGTTGTTTTTCATGCCGCGTAAAAAGAGCGCGCGGAATTCGCTGACATTGCCGTGCTTCTTGAAGGTCGCCAGTGACCGTCGCAGCCGATCCGCCTGTTCCGGGGTGAAACCCGCCCCCACGATGGCGATCTGCATCGCCTGTTCCTGAAACAGCGGCACGCCCAGCGTTTTGCCCAGCACCTCGCCCAGCGCGTCCGAGGGGAAGCTGACTTCCTCCTGGCCGTTCCGCCGCCGGATGTAAGGATGCACCATGTCGCCCTGAATCGGGCCGGGGCGGATGATGGCGACCTCGATCACCAGATCATAGAAGGTGCGCGGTTTCATCCGGGGCAGAAAGTTCATCTGCGCACGTGATTCCACCTGAAACACGCCGATAGAGTCCGCCTTGCAGAGCATGTCATAGACCACCGGATCCTCGGGCGGCAGGGTCGCCAGCGTATAGCCGGTACGGTGGTGCTGCTGGATCAGATCGAAGGCCTTGCGGATGCAGGTCAGCATCCCGAGGCTAAGCACATCGACCTTGAGGATGCCCAGCGAGTCGATGTCGTCCTTGTCCCAGCAGATGACTGTGCGGCCCTCCATCGTGGCGTTTTCGATGGGGACCAGCTCGTCCAGACGTCCCTCGGTGATGATGAAACCGCCGACATGCTGGGACAGGTGGCGGGGGAAGCCGTCGATCTCATAAACCAGCATTAGGGTCTGTTTCAGGCGGCGATCTTCCGGGTCGAGGCCAATCTCGCGCATCCGCTGCGCTTCGAGCCCGCCGGCTGAGAAGAACCCCCAAAGCTGGGAACTGAGCCCCGAAATCGTATCCTCGGTCAGGCCCATGGCGCGGCCAACCTCGCGGATGGCGCGCTTGCCGCGGTAATGCACGACCGTGGCGCAGAGGCCCGCGCGTTCGCGGCCATAGCGGTCATAGATGTGCTGGATCACCTCTTCGCGGCGTTCATGCTCGAAATCGACGTCTATGTCTGGCGGCTCGTCGCGGGCTTCCGAGACGAAGCGTTCGAACACCATGGTGCCCATCTCGGGGCTGACCTCGGTGATGCCGAGGCAGAAGCAGACCACCGAATTGGCCGCCGAACCGCGCCCCTGACACAGGATATCGCGTGAGCGGGCGAAATGGACGATGTCGCGGACGGTCAGGAAATAGGGTTCGTATTTCAGCTTGCCGATCAGGGTGAGTTCATGGGCGAGCATCTGTTTCGCCTTTTCGGGCGCGCCCGCCGGATAGCGCCAGTTCAACCCCTCATGCGCCAGCCGGTGCAGGCGCTGGGTCGGGGTTTCCTGTTCGCTGCCTTCGTTGGGGTATTCGTAGCGCAACTCGTCCAGCGAGAATGCCAGGTCTTCGCTGAGCGCATGTGCGCGTGCGACGGCCCCTTCATGACCCTTGAACAGGCGCAGCATCTCGGGTTCCGAGCGCAGGCGTTGTTCGCCATTGGCCAGCGCGTCGCGGCCCAGATCGTCAACCTTGCGGCGCAGGCGGATGGCGGTCAGCACATCACCCAGTTTACGGCGGGTGCCGTGATGCATCATCGGTGCGGCGCTGGCGAGGGTGGGGATGCTGAGGTGCTTTGATTCAGTCTCTAATTCATTGAAATACGCGCTGTCGGCCCCATCGTACCGGGGATGCATCAGCAGATGCATCCGCCCAGCAAAGCGGCGCGTCAGCTGTTGTGCCTGTGTCCGCCAAGGGCTCGCGCCGCCCTGCAAACAACTCGCCTGTGGCCAAAGGAGCAAGTGGAGACCATCCGCGAATTCCAGCAGGTCAGACAGGTGAAGGATGCAGTCGCCCTTTTCGGCCCGCAGGCGACCCCGGGAGAGGATACGACACAGGTTGCCCCAGCCTTGCCGGTTCAGGGGTAGGGCGGTGACGGTGGGTGCGTCGGTAAAGATCAGCCGCGCCGCCGGGATCAGGCGGGGCACCGCGTGGACGGGGTATGAGAGCGGTTTCGGGATGTGATCGGGGCAGGGCGGGCCGATGGAGGTGTTCTGCGCCTCCCACTCCAGTCGTTCACGCACCTTGCGAGCGATCTCGCGCCCTTGAGTATGCGCACGCACGATCCCAGCAACCGAGTTGTCATCGGCAATCGCGATGGCAGGCAGGCCCAGGGTGACGGCACGCTCCATATACTCCTCGGGGTGCGAGGCCCCGGTGAGGAAGGTGAAATTCGACGTGATCGACAGTTCGGCATACATGGCGATTCCATATTATATTCACGTTTTGTTCTTTTTCCGAGTCCTTTGCGCAGGAAACGGGTCGCTTGTGGCTGGTCAGGCAGGCAGGGTCAGGAAAAAGGAGACCCGAGATGTTCAAGATCACCGCCTTACCCACACCCGAAGTCCGCGCCCTTCAAGCCGGAGGGCCGGACGCCTATGGCGCCACGCCCGAACGTGCCGTTTCGACGGGCGCTGGCAACCCCTGCCGTCACTGTCTGCAGAATATTCCGGAAGGCGAAGAGATGCTGATATTGGCTCATCGCCCTTTTTCAGAGACACATCCTTATGCCGAAACAGGGCCGATTTTCCTGTGTGCAGCCCCATGCGAGCGGTATGAGGGCGCGGTTTTGCCCGAGATTTTGACCACCTCTCCGGACTATCTGATCAAGGGGTACGGGGCGGATGACCGCATCGTCTATGGCACCGGGGCGATCACGCCCACGGATCAGATCGGCGCGGCGGTGAAGGACATCTTCGCCCGCCCGGACATCGCCTATATCCATGTGCGATCAGCGCGGAACAATTGCTATCAGGCGCGGATCGACCGGGCTTAAAGCTTGACCCGGTGCATGCCCCGGCGCGGCTGATCCTGATCATCCGCCGGGGTATCGTCTTCGCGCGATGAGGTCAGGGCGAGGAACACATCTTCAAGATCGGCCTCTTCGGTGCGCACATCGCGGATGCGGATGCCCACGGCCCGGACCGCCTCCAGCACCTGCTCGGCACTGGTCTGGGCGCTGCGGTACTGCAGCACAAGGCTGCCATCGTCGCGCAGAGTGGCTTCGACACCGTCAGCCACCGGCAAATTGGCCAAGGGGCTGTCGGGGATGATCACCATGGTGCGGCTGTCCATCCGGCCCAGCAGGTTGGCGGTGCTGTCCTGCGCGATCTTTTCGCCGTGGTTGATGATCGCGATCTCGTCGCACATCTCTTGCGCTTCTTCCAGATAATGGGTGGTCAGGATGATGGTCATGCCCTGTTCATTCAGCTTGCGCACATTGGTCCAGAGCATCTGACGCAGCTCGATATCCACGCCTGCGGTGGGCTCGTCCAGCACCAGGACCTTGGGATGATGCACCAGCGCCTTGGCCAGCAACAGCCGCCGCCGCATCCCGCCCGAGAGTGTACGGGCATAAGCCTCGGCTTTGTCGCTTAGGCCCACCAGGTCCAGAATCTGGTCGCTGCGGCGCTGGGCCTTGGGTACACCATACAGGCCCGCCTGCACCTCCAACGCGCCGCGCGGGGTGAAAAACGGGTCGAGGTTCAGTTCCTGCGGCATCACTCCGATGGCGGCGCGCGACTGGCGCGGGTGCTGGTCCTGATCGAAGCCCCAGATCGACACGGACCCGGCCGATTTCACCACCAGACCGGCCAGAATGTTGATCAGGGTCGATTTCCCGGCCCCGTTCGGCCCCAGAAGCCCAAAGACCGAGCCGCGCGGCACCGTCAGGTCAATCCCCTTGAGCGCCTGTTTTTCGGGTTGGCCCTTGCCGCCGCGATAGGTCTTGCGCAGCCCTTCGATCCTGATTGCCGCATCGCTCATGTGGCTCTTGCCCCCGGTTTGCTCATCGCTCATAAACGCACCTATTACATGCCCGCGAGGCCGACAACCGAAGAAGGACCGCCAGCCGTGACCATCGAAGCGCCGGAAACCAGGATCGTCGAAACCACCCGTGTTGCCTGTGACGGCGGCGAAGGTGCGTTGGGTCACCCGCGCGTGTGGCTGCAGATCCCGGAAGATACCGGTTGGGTCGAATGCCCCTATTGCGACTGCAAATATGTTCTGAAGGGCACCGAGGCGCAAAGCTGACGTCGTCTGTTCGATGCAAAACGAAGGCATGATGCCATTTGCAACAGGGCTTTTGCAGCTTTCAGATCAGGATCTGGTCGCAAGCGGTGGCCACCGGAACGTCTACGCTTGCCCGGATCAGCCAGAACTGTTGATCAAGGTGACACGGCCCCGCAAACGCCCGAACCGATCCTTCACCAAGCGGCTGATCCGGCGCATTTTGCCGGATTCGGTGTACCGCAATGCCCTGAAAGAGATCGAGTGCGAGTTGAAAGCGGCGCTGAAAATCGGGGCCGATATTGCACAACTGCCCTTGGCGCGATCCTTCGGCGTGGTACAGACCAATGTCGGGCCAGGCGTGGTTGTGGAACGGATACAATCCGATGATGGGCAGCTTGCCGACCATCTTGCAGCCCTGTGCGAACAGGGTGGGCTGAACAATGACGCTCTGAACGACCTCAACAGCTTTGTTCAAAGGCTGTTTCAGCTTCAGATCGTCGGGCGCGATATTCACGAGACCAATATCGTCTACGGGCGTCGAGGTCCCATCCGGATGTTCTTTCTGATCGACGGGTACGGAGAGCGCAATCTGGTGCCCCTGCGCACCCTCAGCCGCAGGCTGAACGACCGGTCGCTGAACAAACAGATGCAGCGTATTGCCGAAAAGACCGGGTTGATCTGGGACAGAACGCTTAGGGTTTTTAACACTACCTGAGGGAACCTGATCCGATGCCTCAGTCTCGCCCAGTTTCGGTGATATCCGGGCGACGGACCGAGGGAGTGCGATGACAGACGCAACAGCAACACACATTAACAGCCCGGTTTTCGGCTGGATCGGGTTCTGCGCCGGTGCTGCCGCGCTTTTTGCCGCGCTGTTTGTGTTCTGGGCCGGACCCTTCGCGCCGCAGCAATCAACCGGCGTGTCGCTGGGCGAGCTTGCCGCTGAGATCGGCAAATCCACGTTGCGCGCGGCAGCAGGCATGGAACAGCCCGCGCCTGTTGCCCAGACCCGCGATCTGGACGATTTTCTGCAGATCGGGGTCGCCATGCTGGGCGGAGCGGCGATTGTACTGTCGGTCATCGGTATCCTGCGCCACGAACAGATGCGCCCAGCGATTGCGGGTGTTGCCATCGGCGTGGGCGCGATCCTGTTTCAGTTCTTTGCCATGGCCTTTTTCGCCTTTTTGGGCGTGCTCGTGATCATGGCGTTGCTGAACAGTTTTTCCGACTTTTTCTCGGGGCTGTTCGGCGGCTAGGCCTTTTCCGACGCTGCAATCGCCCGATGGCCTGCCTTGTAGACGGAGGCCGCGTCGCGGGTTAGGGTCGCAGTGCGACATATTTTTAACGATGATTTTGGAGACAAGTGTAATGAAGCGACTTCTCGGCGCAGCTTTTGGCGTTTTCCTTGCAACCGCGGCCTATTCTCAACAGATCGTTCCGCCCACCGGCCCGGTTATCACCGATACCGGCTGTCTGGTTAAGGGGCTGAACCCAAATGGCGACGGGTTTCTGGCGCTCAGAACCGGGCCGGGCTCGAACTACCAGCAGATCGGCAGCCTGCGGAATGGCGACGCGGCCTATATCCGGTCCTGCAATGGCAAGTGGTGCTATGTGGAAAACGGCGCGATCAACAATGTTGAATCGGTGTTTCGGGGCTGGATTCACACGGGCTGGTGCGAGTTTTATCCGTAAGGCTGCCGGAATGCGCGGCCTGGCCTGATCGGCGCGTTCTCCTACTGGTATCCATCTGCGTTCCGTGGCAGGACGGATGGGCAAACACAGGGGAGCGCGCGCATGAGTGGGTTTGGAAAAGGCTGTCACCTGCACCTGATCGACGGATCGGCCTTTATCTTCAGGGCTTATCACGCCCTGCCCCCCCTGACGCGGAAATCTGACGGGTTGCCGATTGGCGCGGTGTCCGGGTTCTGCAACATGCTGCAGAAATATGTCGAAGGGAATGCCGGGCCCGACGCGCCGACCCATGTGGCGGTGATCTTCGACAAGGGCTCACACACCTTCCGCAACGACCTTTATGACCTTTACAAAGCCAACCGCGAGGCGATGCCCGAGGACCTGCGCCCGCAGATGCCCTTGACCCGCGAGGCGACGAAAGCGTTCAACATCGCCTGCAAGGAGCTGGAGGGGTATGAGGCCGACGACATCATCGCAACCCTCGCCGTTCAGGCGCGCGAGGCCGGTGGCCGCGTGACCATCGTCAGTTCCGACAAGGACCTGATGCAACTGGTCGGCGACGGCGTCGAGATGCTGGACGCGATGAAGAACAAGCGCATTGACCGCGATGGCGTGGTCGAGAAATTTGGGGTTGGTCCGGAACGGGTCGTCGATGTTCAGGCGCTGGCGGGGGACTCGGTGGACAATGTGCCGGGCGCGCCGGGGATCGGGATCAAGACCGCCGCCTTGCTTATCAACGAATATGGTGATCTGGAAACGCTGCTGGACCGCGCCGAAGAGATCAAGCAGCCCAAGCGCCGTCAGACCCTGATCGAAAAACGGGATCAGATCGAGCTGTCGAAGAAGCTGGTGCAACTGGACGAACAGACGCCTCTGGACTTCACGCTGGATGATCTTGAGGTGCGCGACCCCGAACCAGATACCCTGCTGGCGTTTCTGGCCGAGATGGAGTTCCGCACCCTCACCAAGCGCATCGCGGATAAGCTGGGGGCCGAAGCCCCGGTCATTGCCGATGCGCCTGCGCCGGCGGATGAGCCGCAGGCCGAGGATATTCCGTTTGACGCTGAAAAGTATGAATGCGTGCGGGATGCGGATGCGCTGCAGAAATGGATCGACCGAGCCTATGAGCGCGGCTGGATTGCCGTCGATACCGAGACCACCGGCCTGAACGAAATGATCGCCGATCTGGTGGGAATTTCGCTGTGTGTCGAGGCGGGCGAGGCCTGCTATATCCCGCTGACCCATCGCGAAAGCGCAACCGTTGATCTGTTCGGCTCGGACGCGCTGGCCGAGGGGCAGATGCCTCTGAATGAGGCTCTAAATCTGCTGAAACCCTTGTTCCAGGACCCGTCGATTCTGAAGATCGGGCAGAACATGAAATACGATGCCAAGATTTTCGCGCGTTATGGCATCGACGTGGCCCCCATCGATGACACAATGCTGATGTCCTACGCGATGCATGGCGGCGAGCATGGGCATGGGATGGATACCCTGTCCGAGCGGTACCTCAGCCACACGCCGATCCCGATCAAACCGCTGCTGGGCTCGGGCAAATCGGCAATCACCTTTGACAAGGTGCCGATAGACGAGGCCACGGCTTATGCCGCCGAGGATGCAGATATCACGCTGCGTCTTTGGAAGCTGTTCAAACCGCAATTGCATCAGGTGCAGGTGACGACGGTCTATGAGACGCTGGAACGGCCCTTGGTGCCGGTGTTGGCCGAGATGGAGATGCATGGCATCAAGGTCGACCGCGATGTCCTGTCTCGAATGTCCAACGCCTTTGCGCAGAAAATGGCAGGGTTAGAGGCTGAAATCCACGAACTGGCTGGCGAGAATTTCAATGTCGGCTCCCCCGCACAACTGGGCGAGATTCTGTTCGACAAGATGGGGCTTGAGGGCGGCAAGAAGGGCAAGACCGGCAAGTATTCGACCGGGGCTGACATTCTGGAAGACCTCGCCACCGAACATGAACTGCCCCGCCGGGTCCTGGACTGGCGGCAGCTCAGCAAGCTGAAATCGACCTACACGGACGCGCTGCAGACCCATATCAACCCGGATACAGGCCGGGTACATACGTCTTATTCGATCACCGGCGCGAACACGGGGCGTCTGGCCTCGACCGATCCGAACCTGCAGAACATCCCGGTGCGGACCGAGGAAGGCCGGCGCATTCGCGAGGCGTTTATTGCCGAGCCGGGGAATGTGCTGGTCAGCCTCGACTACAGTCAGATCGAGCTGCGGATTCTGGCCCATATCGCGGATATTTCGACCCTGAAACAGGCGTTTTCCGATGGTTTGGACATTCACGCCATGACCGCGTCCGAGATGTTCGACGTACCGCTGGACGAGATGACGCCAGACATCAGGCGACAGGCTAAAGCGATCAACTTTGGCGTGATCTACGGCATCTCGGGCTTTGGTCTGGCGCGCAACCTGCGCATCCCTCGGGCTGAGGCACAGGGCTTCATTGACCGCTATTTCGAACGCTTCCCGGGAATCCGAACGTATATGGACGACACAATCGCCTTTGCGAAAGAGAACGGATACGTGCAAACCCTGTTCGGTCGCAAAATCCATACGCCCGAAATCAACGCGAAAGGACCCCATGCCGGGTTCTCACGCCGGGCGGCGATCAACGCGCCAATCCAAGGCACGGCGGCGGATGTGATCCTGCGCGCCATGGTCCGGATGCCGGGGGCGATCAACGGGCTGCCAGCCAAGATGCTGCTGCAGGTGCATGACGAATTGCTGTTCGAAGTGGCCGAGGATGCGGTGGATCAGGTGATCGACGTGGCGCGCGACGTGATGGAGAGCGCATCCGATCCGGCGGTGAAGCTGGATGTGAAGCTGAGCGTGGATGCAGGCCAAGGTGCGAACTGGGCCGAGGCCCATTAAGACGCTGCTCATCAGGCCCGGCGGGCCCTCTTCGCAGCGGGTCAGTCCGACGGCCTGACCATGCGGTTGACCAGCCGTTGCACGGTGGGCCCGAACAGAAGGATCACGATGAACGCAATGGGCCAGCAGAACGCCCAGGACGCCATCCAGTCAGCCAATGTACCGGGGCCAAAGCCGATGGCCTTCACCGTCGCGATGCCGGTCACGATACAGGACATCAGGCCCGACATGATCAGGCTGAACACGGCGCGGGCGTAACGGGCTGGGAACATAAAGTGCATCCTTCACACAGGGACGTCTTCATCTGCGGGATTTTTGCCAAAAAGGCCAGCATTCAGACACGCATCCAGCCAAAACTGTCATGGGTACGGGCTGTTGAGGGTGTGTATTCGGCGCTGACCCAGCCGGAATAGCCCGCATTTTCGAAGGCCGAGAACAGCGAGGCGAAATCCGTTGGCCCGCGACCGGGTTCGGATCGGTCCGGGGCGGCTCCGATCTGGGCGTGGACGACCCTTGGGTGGAAACGGTGCCAAATCTCCAGCGCGTCGCCGTGGATCATATGGGCGTGGAAGCTGTCGTATTGCAGGCCGACATTGGGGCGATCGACTTGGTCCATAACCTCGGCCGCCAGATCATAGTCATTCAGAAAGTAGTCGGGTTGTGAGACCGGGTTGAGCGGTTCAATGGTGAACTGCTGCTGCGGCGCAGTGTCGGCAGCCCATTGCAGGTTCTCGATGAAACTGGCCATGGCCTGCGGCCCCGCAGCATAGCCGGACATGATGTGGATCAGCCTTGGGCGCAGCACCCCGGCATAGCGCAGAACCCGGCGGATGTCGGACCGAAACCGATCCTCGCTGCCCGGAATGGCGGCATAGCCCGGCTGGCCGCCGGTATAGTTGGGCGGCGGGGCATTGATCAGAATCAGTTCGAGCCCATTGGCAATAAGCGCGCGGCGCGTTTCCTTGGCGGCCAGATCGTAGGGGAACAGGATCTCGACGGCCTCAAAACCGGCCTCGGCAGCGGCGGCAAAACGGTCGAGATAGGGCAGCTCGGTAAAGAGCAGCGAAAGATTGGCGGCAAATCTGGGCATGAGCGGTCCCGGTCTTCTGGTGAAGGAAGCTTAGCGGGCAGGCCAGATTCAGGAAAGGGACTGAAAACGACAGATTGTCGAAAATCGGCCAGATCGCCTTGTGCGGATCAGACAGCATCGGGCCACTGCGGCGAATCATTTTAACGACGCCGTGCCAACAAAAGGTTTGATCCCGATGGCTCTGAGCCCTGACCCCGTGCGCGGCACCGTTGTTGCTGTGCCCTATGGACCTGGTTCCGCCCTGACCGGCAACGGTCTGGCGGTGGCCTCGATGCTGGCATGGGCGGCCGGGTTTCCGGCGGCTGAGGTTTTGCTGCAAACCTGGCCTCCGGTCGCGCTGCTGCTGGCCCGTGTGGGGCTGGCCGTTGTCATTCTGGTGCCACTCTGGCTGCTGGTCGATGGACCAGCAAAGGTCTTGCGCGCCCGCTGGGGGCACGCGCTGTTTGTTGGCGGAGTTGGGTTTGGGATTGGGATGTTCCTGATTATTCTGGCGCAAAAGCTAACCGATCCGGTGACGGTGGCCATCATCGCCTCTTGCGCGCCGCTGGTGGCCACATTGCTGGAACTGATGGCCCGCACCCGCCGGTTGCAGTGGAACTTTGCGCTGGGCGTTGTGGTTTCCATTGTTGGCGGGTTGATTGCCACCAGTGCTGTTGCGCCTGCACAGCTTGGCTTGGGGGCGGCCTGCGCAATTGCCTCGACGGGGTTATTCTGCTGGGCCAGCATGGCCACGGCCCGCGATTTCCCGGAACTTAGCCAGATCGGGCGGGCAACGATCACCTTCATTGGCGGTTTTGTGATGGCGGGGCTTCTGGTCCTGATCGCGGGCCAGATGGGGATGGACGTTATGCCATCAGCGCCCATCGACGGCTCGCAGATGGGTATGCTGGCGATCTATGCGCTGATCGCCATGGCGCTGAGCCAGGTTCTGTTCATCGCCTCGGTCGGCAAGCTGGGGGTGGCGCTGGCCTCGTTCCACATCAATGTGGCGCCGTTTTACGTGATGGTAATCATGGTTATGCTGGGGGAGGAATGGAACTGGACCCGGGCGCTGGGCGCGGCGATTGTCGCCCTGGCCGTGGTGGTAGCGCAGGACCGGAAATTGTCACAGCCCGCTTAGCGCCTCAGCCGAAATCAACGGAAAGAACTGCCCGCCCGACCAGACGCCGAACCAGCCATCATGTTCGGTGCCGATATCGACAAGGCGGTAGAAGCTTTTGCGGTCGATGCGCGCCTCAAGGTTGGCGCGTATCAATATATAGGGCGCAGGCTCGTCTGTTTCGGGATGGGTGACAATGCGGATGGGGTGATCCGGTCCGGCATCAGCGGTGTCGCCCACATGGGTCGTAAAAGTCAGGGTCTGTCCCTCACCACCCCCATCCCGGTCGAAATCCACCGCCACAAACGGCGCGTCCTCGACAGTGATTCCCACCTTTTCGACCGGCGTAACCAGAAAGAACTTGCCGTCTTCTTTCTTAAGAATTGAGGAAAAAAGCTTCACCAGCTCGAACCTGTTGATGGGCGAGCCTAAATAACTCCATGTGCCATCTTTTGCGATCCGGATGTCCAGATCGCCGCAAAACGGAGGATTCCACAGGTGAACAGGGGGCAAACCTCGTGTTTTGGCGGCTTTGACTGATGCGGCCAGACCATCAGGCGAAGGTTTCACAGGTTTTTGTCCGCTCATTGCTTTTGCCATTTCCTCTCAGCGCGATACACTTCAAACATAATAGTCCACGGAAGGGAAAGTCATGACCGAACCCGCCGACCTCGTGTCCGAGATCGAAGCGCTGGAAAACAAGCTGCAAGAGGCCAAGACCTCGATCACCCGTCGCTTTATCGGGCAGGAGCGGGTTGTCGATCTGACCCTGACCGCGCTTTTGTGCGGCGGGCACGCGTTGCTGATCGGTCTGCCCGGTCTGGGCAAGACGCGTCTGGTGGAAACGCTGTCGACGGTGATGGGGCTGCATGGCAACCGCATCCAGTTCACGCCCGACCTGATGCCTGCCGATATTCTGGGGTCCGAGGTTCTGGATACTGCCGATGATGGCAGCCGCCATTTCCGCTTCATCTCCGGCCCGATCTTCTGTCAGTTGCTGATGGCGGATGAGATCAACCGCGCCAGCCCGCGCACACAATCGGCGCTGCTGCAGGCGATGCAGGAACGCACCGTGACTGTGGCGGGCGAGGATCGCTCGCTGGGTGTGCCGTTCCACGTGTTGGCGACGCAAAATCCGATCGAACAAGAGGGCACCTATCCGCTGCCCGAGGCGCAGCTGGACCGCTTTCTGGTGCAGGTCGATGTGGAATACCCCGACCGCCAGACCGAACGGGACATTCTGCTGGCCACGACCGGGGTCGAGGAAGAAGACGCCCACCAGATTTTCACCAAAGAGGAATTGCTGGACGCGCAGGTGCTGCTGCGGCGCATGCCGGTGGGCGAGTCGGTGGTCGAACTGATCCTTGATCTGGTTCGCGCCTTCCGCCCGGAAGAGGCAGGTGTGTCCGAACGTGTGGCCGAAACCGTGGCCTGGGGCCCTGGCCCCCGCGCGGCGCAGGCGCTGATGATGACGGTGCGGGCGCGTGCGATGTTGCAGGGGAGGCTGGCCCCCAATGCCGAGGATGTGCTGGACATGGCGCGTCCAGTGCTCAGCCACCGGATGGCGCTGAACTTCGCGGCGCGGGCGCGCGGCGACAGCCTGTCTGATCTAATCGAATCCACCGCCGCCGGTCTGATCCGCACCGAGGCTGCGGCGTGAATGCGGCGCTGACCCTTCGCGAACGGTCCGAGGCCGAGGCGTCCCGGCTGCCGCCCCTATTGGCGCGCGCCGAACATCTGGCCGGTACAGTGCTGCTGGGCGATCACGGACGGCGGCGTTCGGGGATGGGCGATGATTTCTGGCAATACCGCCCCGCTCAGATCGGCGACAGCCGCCGGATGATAGACCACCGCCGCTCGGCGCGAGGGGATCAGCAATTTGTGCGCGAGCGCGAATGGCAGATCGCGCAATCCATCATGCTGTGGGTCGATCAGGGCGCATCGATGCGCTTTGCCTCGGACAAAAGCTTGCCGACCAAGGCGGATCGCGCCCGGTTGCTGGGGCTGGCCACCGCCATCCTGCTGGTGCGCGGCGGTGAGCGCGTTGGGCTGACCGGCACGACCCTGCCGCCCCGGCGCGGCAATGCACAGATCATCCGGCTGGCGCAGGCCTGGTCCGAAGATGTTCAGGCGGACTACGCCCCGCCTGAACATCGCGCGATGATCCCACATGCGCGGGCGGTTTTCATCTCGGATTTCCTCGGCCCGATGGATGAGGTCGAACTGGCGCTGACCAAGGCCGCGGACCGGGGCGTGCGCGGCGTGATCTTGCAAGTGCTGGACCCCAGAGAAGAAGGTTTCCCCTATCGCGGGCGCACAATTTTCGAAAGCGTTGGCGGCACCCTGCGGCACGAAACCCTAAAGGCCGGTGAATTGCGCGCGCGGTATCTGGATCGCCTTGCGGAACGCAAAGACGCGCTGACTCAACTCTGCCGCGCGACCGGCTGGCGGTTGGGCTTGCACCACACTGGCGACAGCGCGCAGGCGGCTCTGTTGTGGCTCTATCGCGCGCTGGACGGGGGTACGCGATGACGGTTCTGGCGGGCATCGGCTTTACCGCGCCGTGGGTGCTGCTGGGTCTGCTGACCCTGCCGATCCTGTGGCTGATCCTGCGCGCGGTGCCACCCGCCCCGATCCGCAGGTTGTTCCCGGCGGTAACATTGCTGCTGGGGCTGAAGGACGACGAAAGCGTCTCGGACCGCACACCGTGGTGGCTGCTGCTGCTGCGCATGCTGGCGGCAGCGGCGATCATTATCGGGCTGGCGGGGCCGGTCCTGAACCCCTCGCGCGATCAGACCGGATCGGGGCCATTGCTGCTGGTGCTGGATGCCAGCTGGGCCGGGGCCACTCGGTGGTCGGCGACCTTGGATCAGATCGACGCGCAACTGACCGAGGCTGGCCGGGCGGGTCGCCCGGTGTCGATCCTGCGCCTGACCGAGCCGGAAACGCCGGTGTTTCAGGCGGCGGAGGCATGGCGCAGCCGTCTGCCGGGCCTGACCCCGAACCCGTGGCAACCGACCGAGGCGCAGGTCGCGCAGGTGCTGACCGTATTGGACGAGGTCGATGGCGGGTTCGATACCCATTGGTTCAGCGACCGGCTAAGTTTTGACGGGCATGACCGGTTGGTTTCAGCCCTGCAATCGCGCGGTGGCGTGACGGTGTATCGTGCGCCCTCGGCCGCATTGGCGGTGTTGCCCGCCGTGTATCAGGACGGGGTCATCCGGCTGACGGTTCTGCGCGCCGAACCGGGGCCGATGGATACCATTACCCTTTTGGCGCAGGGCCGCGACCCGGCAGGCACGGCGCGTGTGCTGCAATCGGCCGAGGTGAGTTTCGAGGCAGGCGCGACCGAGGCGCAGATCGACCTTGCCCTGCCCTCGGAACTGCGCGCCCGGATCACCCGGTTCGAGATCAGCGGCCAGCGCTCTGCCGGGGCAGTGACCTTGACCGATGACAGCCTGCGGCGGCGCGAGGTTGCGCTGATCGCGGGGACCCTGAACCGCGAAGGCTTGGAACTGTTGTCGCCGCTGCACTACCTGACGCAGGTCCTGATCCCCACGGCGGATTTTGTCGAAGGCGGGTTGCTGGACGTGCTGCCCGCGAACCCGGATGTGATCGTTCTGTCCGATGTGGCCCAGATGTCCGACACCGAAGAGGCCGGGCTGATCGAATGGGTCGAACAGGGCGGTCTGCTGCTGCGCTTCGCCGGTCCGCGCATGGCCGCCAGCGATCTGGGCCGCGACGAGGAAGACACGCTTTTGCCCGCCCGCCTGCGCACCGGAGGCCGAACGGTCGGCGGCGCGATGAGCTGGGGTGAGGCAAAGACGCTTGCACCCTTCCCCGAGACCTCTCCTTTCTATGGCTTGCAGATCCCGGATGATGTTGTGGTGTCCACGCAGGTTATGGCGCAACCAGACCCTAATCTGGCGGATCGGGTGATTGCGTCGCTGTCCGATGGCACCCCTCTGGTCACGCGCAAGGCGCTGGGGCTGGGGCAGGTGGTGCTGTTCCATGTCACAGCGGATGCGGAATGGTCCAGCCTGCCGCTGTCAGGGCTGTTCGTCGAAATGCTGGACCGGCTGGCCGTGGCCTCTGCCGCGAAATCCCGGCAGGTGGCACAGTTGCAGGGCACCACATGGGAGCCGGTGCAGATCATGGACGGGTTCGGCACCCTGTCCGATGCGGGCAATCTGGCCGGCGTGGATGGCGTGGAACTGGTGTCCGGCCAGCTTGGGCCGGACCTGCGACCGGGCCTCTATGAAAGCGGCAAGCAGAAACTGGCGCTGAATGTCCTGGCTGAGGATGCGGTGCTGCAACCGGCGGTCTGGCCTTCGGACGTGCCGATCAAGGGGCAGGAGGTCACGACCGAAACGCCCTTGGGTGGTATCCTTCTAAGTCTGGCGCTGATCCTGTTGACAGTGGATGTGATCGCCTCGCTGGTTCTGTCCGGACGGCTGGGTCTGGCGCGCGCGGCGGCGGTGGCTTTGGGTGCTGTGATGCTGGCGCCCGAGGCGCAGGCGCAAACGCCGGATGAGACAGATTTTGCACTCGCGGCAACGCATGAGCTGGTTCTGGCCCATGTGCTGACCGGCGACGCGCAGGTGGACGACATCGCGCAGGCCGGGCTGCGCGGGCTGGCGCAGACGCTGTTTTACCGCACCTCGGTCGAACCCGCCGACCCCATCGGCGTCGATCTGGAACGTGACGAGTTGGCATTCTTCCCGCTGCTTTATTGGCCAATCACCCCGGATCAGCCTCAACCCTCGTCCGAGGCTTATGCCAAGCTGAACGCCTATCTGCGCTCGGGCGGGATGATCCTGTTCGACACGCGTGATGCGGATATCGCCGGGTTCGGGGCCTCCAGCCCCAATGGGCGGAAGTTGCAGCAACTGGCAGCACCGCTGAATATCCCTGCGTTAGAGCCGATTCCGCGCGATCACGTGCTGACCCGCACCTTCTACCTGCTGCAGGATTTCCCGGGCCGGTACGCGGGCACCGAGGTCTGGGTCGAAGCCGCGCCGATGGATGCGGAACAGATCGAAGGGATGCCGTTTCGAAACCTCAACGACAACGTGACGCCGGTGGTGATCGGCGGCAATGACTGGGCCGGCGCCTGGGCTGTGGACCGCAACGGGCAGGCGCTGCTGCCGGTCGGACGCGGCTATGCCGGTGAACGCCAGCGCGAACTGGCGAACCGCTTTGGCGTCAATCTGGTGATGCATGTGCTGACCGGGAATTACAAATCCGATCAGGTGCACGTGCCCGCCCTTCTGGACAGGTTGGGACAATGACAGGAACCGTCATCTTTGACCCGCTGATCCCATGGCCCGTGCTGGCCATCGTGGCGGCCATTGCGGTCGCTGGCATAATTCTGGCCCTGTGGCGCGGCTTGTCCGGCTGGGCCTTACGCGGGCTGGCGGTGCTGGTCGTGATCGCCGCCCTGACCGGCCCGGTCTATCAGGTCGAAGACCGCGCGCCGCTGACCGACATCGTCCTGATGATCGAGGATGAAAGCGCCAGCCAAACGCTGGCCGACCGCGCCGATCAGACGGCTGAAGCCGCCGAGGCTTTGGCCGCTGAAATCGAATCCCGCGACAACACCGAACTGCGCCGCATCCGCGTTGGCGACAGCGACGGGGATGAAGGCACGCAGGTCATGGCCGCGCTGAACGCCGCACTGGCCGAAGAACCCCGTGCACGCATCGCGGGTATTCTCGTGGTCTCGGACGGCATCGTGCATGATGTCGATCAGGCCCCCGACCTGCCCGCGCCGATGCATCTGCTGCAGACCGGGCGCGACAGCGATTGGGACCGCCGCCTGATCGTGCGCAACGCCCCGGCCTTTGCCATTATCGGCGAGCCGGTGACGCTGACCCTGCGCGTCGAGGACAGCGGGGCCGCCCCGGCCGGGGCTACAACCGCGCCGCTGGAAATCTCGGTCGACGGGGGTGAGCCCGACCAATTCAGCATCCCCATCGGGCTGGATGTCGAATTGCCGATCACACTGCCCCATGGCGGGCGCAACGTGATCCAGTTCTCGGTGCCGCAGGCCGAGGGTGAGCTGACCGACCGCAACAACACCGCGCTGATCCAGATGAACGGGGTCCGCGACCGATTGCGCGTGCTGCTGGTCTCGGGCGAGCCGCATCCGGGCGGGCGGACATGGCGCAATCTGCTGAAATCCGACAGTTCTGTCGATTTGGTGCATTTCACCATCCTGCGGCCACCGGAAAAGCAGGACGGTGTGCCGGTGGACGAACTGTCGCTGATCGCCTTCCCAACGCGCGAGTTGTTTCTGGAAAAGATCAACGATTTCGACCTGATCATCTTTGACCGCTACAAACGCCGCGGCATCCTGCCCGCGATCTATCTGGACAACGTCACCAACTATATCAACGACGGCGGGGCCGTGCTGATCGCCGCCGGGCCCGATTTCGCGACGGCGGACAGTATCTTCCGCTCGCCTCTGGCCCCGATCCTGCCCGCCCAGCCTTCGGCGCGGGTGATCGAAGAACGCTATGTGCCGATGGTCAGTGACCTCGGCCATCGCCATCCGGTGACGACCAATCTGGGCGATTCCGAGGATTGGGGCGCGTGGCTGCGGCAGGTCGACGTGAAACATCGCTCGGGCGAGGTTCTGATGACGGGGGTTGACGAGCGCCCGCTGTTGGTTCTGGACCGCGTGGGTCAGGGGCGCGTCGCCATGCTGGCCTCGGATCATGCATGGCTATGGAGCCGGGGGTTTGAGGGCGGCGGGCCACAACTGGAACTGCTACGCCGTCTGGCCCATTGGATGATGAAAGAGCCCGAGTTAGAGGAAGAGGCGCTGTGGGCCGACGCCAACGGCCAGTCCATGCGCATCATCCGCCAGACCCTTGAGGATGAGGTCGGCCCCGTGACAATCACCCGTCCGAACGGCGAAACGCTTGAGGTGACGCTGGATGAGGTCTCGCCGGGCCGGTTCGAAGCGCAGTATTTCGGCCCCGAGATCGGCCTCTATCGCCTGCAAGAGGGCGACCATTTGGCGGTGATCGGCCTCGGCCCTGCAGCCCCTAGGGAATTTGAGCGCACCATTGCGACGGGAGAGGTTCTGGAACCGGTTCTGGCCGCGATGCGCGGCGGTGTCATTCGGCTGGAGGACGGGTTGCCGTCGATCCGCAACGTCCGCGCCGGGCGACCCGCGGCGGGGCGCGGCTGGATCGGCCTGACGCCGCGCAACGCTTATGAGACGCGCGATGTCACGCAGGCCGGGCTGTTGCCGCCCTGGCTGGTCCTGCTGCTGGCGGGTGGCTTCCTGCTGGGCGGCTGGCTGCGAGAGGGGCGTCGCTAGGGCGCTTTGCGTTTGATGTGAATCGAAATGCGCTGCCTCTGCCTTCGGTCGACCGCGCCTTTCGATAGGCTGGCTCAAATAAAACGCCCTATTCGATCCGGACCGAGACGCGATCCGACCGGCCCTGCGCATCCACCACCACCAGTGCGGCAAATCCGGGCCCGGGATTGGGAATTTCGAACTCCCGCTGGCGCTGACCGGTCAGCACCGGAACCCCATCGGCCAGAACTGAAAACGGACCGACGCCACCGCGCAGTTTGACCGTCAGGGGCGCGCCGTTGGTCTCTAACACCGCACGATCCGGGGGAAACAGCAGGTCGGGCGCGGCTGGATCAACCTCAAACGCGGCCCCGCGCGGGCGGAAGCGCTGCAGCGGCTGCGGCAATCGGGCCGCGCCCACGATCAGGGTTGAGGGCGGCGGGGGCGGCAATGGGTCAATCGTGGGTTTCAGGTGGCCGAACGCCTCAAACAGCAGGGGGGCGGCAAGGTCGCCTCCAAACGCGCCCGGAACCGGGGTTCCATCGGCGCGGCCCAGCCAGACACCGATCACGTGCTGCCCGTCGAAGCCAATCGCCCAGGCATCCCGATGCCCGTAAGAGGTGCCGGTCTTATAGGCCAACCCGCTGGATGGTGCGCCGGGCGGCGGTGTGAGGCCCGCGAGGATATCCCCGACCTGCCAGGCAGAGGTTTCGGACAGGACACGCATGGTTGTCGCGGTGTCCGCCAGCAGGTCAGAGCGCAGCGTCGGACTTTGCCCGCCCGCGGCCAGTGCCGCATAAAGCTGGACCAGATCGTGCAGGCTCAGACCCACGCCGCCCAGTGAAACAGCCAGCCCCGGCGCACCGCCGCTCAGGCGCGGATCGGTCCCGGCGTCCCGCAGCGCGGCCATCACGCGGGCCGGTCCCAGCTCGTGCGTCAAGCGCACGACGGGGATGTTCAGCGACATTTGCAATGCTTCCCGCACCCGCACATCGCCTCGAAACACACCATCGAAATTGCGCGGTGCATAGCGTCCAAACATCACCGGGCTGTCGCTGATCAGCGTTTCGGGGTGGGCCAGCCCCTGATCGAAGGCCAGTCCGTAAATCAACGGCTTCAGCGTCGACCCCGGCGAGCGCAGCGCGCGGGTCATGTCCACGAACCCCTGCCGTGCGTCCTGATAGCCCGCCGACCCGACCGAGGCCAAAATCTCTCCGCTTTGATGATCCACCACCATCAGCGCGCCGGACACACGGGGGCCAGCGCGCGATGCCGCCTGAGCGACCAACGGTTCAAGCCGGGCCTGCAGGTCCGCGTTCAGGGTCAGGTCGTGGGTGCTGACCTCGGGGTGTTGGCGATGCGCGCGCTCGGTCAGATGTGGGGCGAGACGCGGGAAGGGGGTCATCTGCGCGGGCATCGCTTCGGTCAGCGCGCTGCGCGTCTCGGACGCCGACAGAACCCCAAAGCGCTGCATCCGGCCCAGCACGCGATCCCGCGCGTCGCGCGCTATATCGGGGTTGCGGTCGGGCCGCCGGGCCTCGGGCGATTGCGGCAGAGCGATCAGCAGCGCGGCCTGCGCCGGTGTCAGGCGCGCCGGGTCTTTGCCGAACCATGCGCGGGTTCCGGCGCGGATGCCTTCGAGATTGCCACCATAGGGCGCATGAGTCAGATAGAGGTTCAGAATCTGCTGTTTGCTCAGCCGCCTCTCCAGCGCCAATGCGACCCTAATCTGGCGGATTTTACCGCTCCACCGCCTGGTTGACCCATCCTCGATCAGTCGCGCGACCTGCATGGTCAGGGTCGATCCGCCCGAGACCACGCGCCCGTTCCAAAGCGATTGCCCTGCGGCGCGCAGCATCGCAACCGGATCGACACCTGCGTGGCTCAGGAATCGCTTATCCTCGTACCGGATCAGCATGTCGGTGAAGGACGGATCGACCGGGCCGGATCGCAGCCGCCAGATGCCATCTTCAACCGGAAAAACACGAAGCAGCGCCCCGGTGCGGTCGCGCATTTCAACTGATGTTTCGGCCAGAACCGGGGGCAGGATGGTCGCGTTCACCCAGTCCTCGGCTCGGTCCTGCGCGAAACCGGCCAGGTAGAGCAGCCCGGCAAGGGCCAGTAGCCAGCGCGAGGGTCTAGGCATCGACCCATCCCTCCCACAAATCCCGGCAGTGGGTGCCAAGGCCTGAGGTGTGGACGGTCAGTTCCGCCCGGTGGTTTGCCGAAGCACAGAGAACCGTTTCGTCGTTCAACCGCGTGTAGACCTGATCAAGCCGCGACGGGTTGCACGCGAGAGTGTCCTGCCGGTCCAGACGCCGCCCATGGGCGGTGGCTATTGCGGCTCTGCCAGTCATCTGACCTCGACGCGACTGGTGTCGGTTCGGGCGCGGTTTTGCGGGCGGTACATATCCTCGACCGATGCGGCCGGGTGATGGAACTCTCCGGGCGTGACCGCGCGGGCCACATAGGCCAGCGTCACCGTGCGGCGATCCGACAGATCGACGGCGGCCAGAAACCGGTCCGAGCGGAACTCGGAATGGGTGGCTTCGGACAGGTCGAGCCAGTCGAGCGACCGCACATCACCCGAGCGCAGCAGGCTTGGATTGTCGATCTCGATCCCCGCTGCCAGCGGGTCATCCACCATCAGCCGCGCCCCTCCGTTCTCAAAAGGTGTGACCGTTAGAACCGTCACGAACCGGTCGCCGACCGCAAAAGCGGACGGGTCAAGCGGTTCGCCCTCCATCGAGTAATAGGCGCGCTGGATCGCATATCCGGTGCCACCCGCCGCAGACGCGGTTTCCGGGATGCCAGTGACGGTCAGGGTGATGTCCGTGGGGCTTCCGTTTGCGGCGGTGATGTTCAGTTCTTCCGTGTGGGCGGCGTCCAGAACCTGTACGAAGGGGCCATCGACTGGCGTGCCATTCATCAGCAGGCCCGACCCTGCGGGGTCCGAGACCAACGCATGCGCTGCCAGCAACGACCACGCGGCTTCCTGCGTCGACAGATGCGAACGGCCTGCGGCAACCCGCTGGATCAGGGCGTCGCGATCCACCGCCTCGCTTCCGGCATCCACGGCCAGTGTCAGCAGCCCCGCCGCATCGCGCAGGTTCGTGCCGTAATCCGCGCGCCAGTAGGTCTGCGTTTGATCGGGCTGCCGGGCCAGCATTTGCGCGGCGCGGGTGAACATGGCATCGGCGCGCCTCTGATCGCCATATGATGCCAGCGCAGCCCCCAGTTGCGCAGCGGCAAGGGGTGTGTCGAAGGCGTCGCCCTTCACATCCGCATAGTAGCGCAGATCGCCCATGGCAGCGGCCCCTTCGCGCGCCAGAACCATCAGCGCGTAAGCGATGTCCTGCCCGCCCGTGTCGAAATCGGGCGCATAGTTGATCCGGTTGCGCAGGTTATCCATCGCCTGCGCAAAGGCGCGATCCGGGACGGTATGTCCCTGCACCCGCGCGCGGGATAGGAAATCGGTCACGTAGGCGTCCAGCCAGAAATCACCGCTGCCCGCGCGCCAGAGGCCGAATGCCCCGTTCGAGGCCTGCCGCGACAGGATGCTGCGGATCGAAGTACCGATGCGCTGATCCATCGCCGGTCCGTCGCCGAGCCCCGAGGCCTGCGCGACCGAGGACAGGTACAAGAGCGGCAGCGCTTGGCTGGTGATCTGCTCGGTGCAGCCATAGGGGTAGCGGTCCAGCCGGTCCAGCAGGCCGGGTGTGTTGAATTTAGCCAGCGGTCCGGCAGACAGGATTGCTTTGGCTGAACCGGGCCGGAACCCGTCAAAGACATCCTGCGAGAGCAAGAAACTGTCGCCAGAGCCCAGCGAAAACCGTCTAGTTAGAGCCACAATCGGGTCATTCTCGCGCACTGGCATCCGCAAAGTTTGACTCAGGTCGCGCCCGTCCGGCGTAGTGATGGACAGGCTGATTTCGGGATCGCCAACCGCAGTGGCGCGGAGCGGGATGTCGAACACGGCCTTACCGCCCTCTTCAAGGGTGAAGCTGGTGGGGGCCTGTCCCAGTTCCAGTTCGCCCGAGGAGGTCAGCCCCAGCGCCATCTCTCCGGCGGGGCCATCGGTATGGACGATTTCCAGCAGCATGCGGCTTTGATCACCGGGGGCCAGAAAGCGCGGCAGGCTGGCGGTGACGACCACCGGGTCGCGGACGATCATCTCGGCCTCGGCCTGTCCCACCGCCGCCTTTGACCACGCCACCGCCATCAGACGCACGGTGCCGTTGAAGGCGGGCAGGGGGATGTCGACCTCGGCCTCTCCGTTGGCGTTAACCTGAACGGGGCCGCGGAACACGGCCATCAGGTCCTGTGTCGGCGGCGGAGACTGACGCCGCAGCCCGTTATCGGCGTCGCCACCAGAACGGACCGTGCCCATCGCGCCGTTCATGCCGTCGATCAGGCGGCCATAGACATCCCGCAGGTCAACACCCAGCCGCCGCTGGCCGAAGTAATGCGCCTGCGGGTCGGGGCTTTCGAACCCTGTCAGGTTCAGGATGCCCACATCCACGGCAGCGAGCGTCAGCCAGACCGGGTCGCCTTCGCGCGCATTTTCGACCCTGATACGGGCCTTTTGCATCTGGCGCGGGGACGTGACGGCTGGGACATTAATCGTCACGTCCAGCTTGCGCCCCACCGGATCAACAGCGGCATGGGCCACGCCCAGGGTCCGCGCGGGGTTCTGCCCGGAAGAGACATCCATGGGCCGGATCACGGTCGCGGTGACATAGGCTCCGGTACCCCAGTCCTGCGTGACTTCGATGGGGATCACGGTTTCGCCTTCGGGCACCTCGATCATCTGGCGCTGGATCAGGCGGTTCGACAGAACCTCGATCTGCGCGACGCCCGCCATGCGCGGAACGATGCGCAACTGCGCCGTGTCGCCCGCACGATAGGTGTCGCGATCCAGCGACATCTCCAACCGGTCCGGCGTGGTCGAGGCGTCGCCGCCCTGATACCAGCCCGCGTAGAAATCCACCGCCGTTTCGGCATAGGCCCCATCCACGCTTTGCACCACCAGCTCATACCGGCCCCAATCGACCGGTTGCGTCAGTGTCAGCGGGTCTGACGTATAGTCGACCTCCCCCGTGGCGATGCGCGTGCGGCGCGTGGTGGGTTCCCAGTTCCAGTTGCCGTACAGTTGATACCACTGATAGCGCGTCTCGACCCGGTTCAGGGTCCAGCGCAGGCGCATCGGGCTGGGGGTCAGATCGGAGGACAGGCCGACGATCTGGAACGTAGCCTCGGTGCCTTCGGGGATCACGTCGTCAAACAGGCGTTTCACGCCGATCACGGGTTGCGAGGGCTGAACTGGGGCGACCAACCGGCGTTCCACCGGGCGGCCCGATCCGTCGGCCAGGCGGGCGATCACGGTGGCCTCAACGGGCCTGCCTTCAGTCTCTAATAATGGGATTTTCACCGCAACCGTTGCCTGACCGGCGGTATCCGTGCGGGCATCGCCGAAATAGCTGCTCTTGGTCTGGATGTCCGCGTCATAGCGGCCGAAGTGGTAGCCTTCGAAGCCCGGAACTGTGCCCGAGGCGCGGGCGATGACCTGCCCGTCGATGCTCAAATCCGCGCCCGGAGCGCCAAACAGATACCGCGCGTCGATCTGCAAGGGCGGGCTGTCGCCGGGGCGCAGGGGGGCGTCGGGCAGGGACAGGGTGAAATCGATGCGTTCCGGCAGGAAATCCTCGACCAGAACCTTTTGCCGGGCCAGTGCGTCTGCCTTAGGGTCGGATTTGACCTCGATCTTCCAGGCCCCGCGCGGCACGTCTGCCGCGACGGGTAGGGCAAACACATGCCCTCCGGCGACGCCGCCATCCGAGACGATGCGGCGGTATTCCACCCCATCCGGGCGATACAGGATAGCGGTTAGTGGCAGGCCTTCGATGGCCTGCGCCTCGGCATCGCGGGACAGGGCGGTCAGGTGGATCACCTCTCCGGCACGGTATGCGCCCCGGTCGGTGGTCAGGAACACATCGACCGGACCCGCAGGCGCGCGGCCTTCAACGCCGCGATCGGACAGGTCAAAGGCCGGGTCGGTCAGGGACAGGAAGCTGAAATCCTGATCGCCATCGGCGGCCATAACCAGCGCAGGCGCGCTGGCCCCGGTGCCTCGGGTTAGGCCGGGTTCGAACCTTGCATAGCCGGTGGCATCGGTCCGAGATTTGGCAATCACCGCGTTGGCTTTGGAGACCAGAGAGACCTCGATCCCCGCGCGCGGCAGGGCATCGTGCAACCCGCGCACGGTGACATGCAGGCCGTCGGTTCCCAGCGCCGTGCTGACACCCAGATCGGTCAGCACGAACCACTGCGTCGCGCCGGGGTCGTCATAGGGATCGGCCCCCGGAACGCGTGCGGTCAGCGCATAGATGCCCGCAGGTTGATCCTTGATCGCCTCGGCCATGGGCAGGCGGGCGGTCATGGTCTGGTTCAGCTGGTTGGGGACTTCGGCGGTGCCGGACCAGATATCCTCGGCGATCTCGTCCGAGAATTCGCGCTCTTGCCACTGGCTGAGCGGGCGGCCAAAGAAATCCTGTTGCACCGCGCGCAGCAGGTTGCGGTCGCTGACGCGCCGCAGGGTCAGGTCCAGTTCTGACAGGTTGACGGTTTCCACCGGCAGGGCAGCGTCGGCGGATTTAGGCAGCACATAACTGCGCCCCGGAAATCGGACCGAGGGCGCTCGGTCGCGCACGTAATGGGTCAGGTCCACATTTCGGTTCAGCACCTCGCCCGAGGCCGCAGGTAGGCCCGCGCGCAGGGTCAGCCGGTACCGTTCACCATGCGCCACGCCGTCGACACACAGGCCTGAACCGTCGACTTGCACGATCAACCCTTCGTCACCGCGCTGCACGAAGGGATCGTAATCGACCCCCGCCTTGACCAGCGGTTCTGAGAATGTGACGCAGATGCGCGGAGCCTCGGCATTGCTTTCCACCGTGCTGTCCAGCACCCGGAAGCCGTATTTCCCGATAGCGTCATTCAGCGCGGCCAGCACATCCTCGCGCGGTTGCAACTGTTCGGCCAGCCGCAGAACCGGGATCATGTCGCGGCCACGCTCGACCTGTTCCAGCGCTTGTGCAAGCGTCATTAACGCGGCCATCTGAGTGCCGGGGGCTTCGGCCCGCAGATACCCGTTGATCGCCGCGTTCAGCGCGCGGGTGCGGAGGGCGCGTTTTTCGTTCCAGTCCGAGGAATTCATCGCCAGCAACAGCCGCGCATACTCGACCCACAAATCCGGCGCATCGCTGAGCGAAACCGCAACCCCGGTCCACTGCATTGCCTGAGTCACGTTTCCTGCACTGCGCGCCGCATCCAGAACGGTTTTCAGATCGTATCCACCAGCGGGATGAACAAAGCCCAAATCCCGCGACTGTTTTCCGGCCTGGATCAGATCGGCGTCTCGCAGGATGTCCAGCGCATCTGCGTGCGTTTTGCCCAATGTTAGGGTCGATTCAGTGGTCAGAACCTTTCGGGCCGACACCGCGCCCTCATAGGCTTCCTCACGGTTCACGCCGCTTTTGGGAAAACACGCATTGGACCGGGCGTTATACGTGAAGGCCGTGCACAAATCATTGGCCGAGCACGCCTGAATACAGGATTTCAGGTCCGTATCGAACAGAGCATCCAGATCCGAGCCGTAGAAATCCGCATCCCGCGTGGCGATATAGCGAAACTCGGGCACCGCGTTTTGCGCCCAGACGGCAGCGGGAAGAATGAGATGCAGAAAAACGTAAGTGATTGAAATCAGGGCAAAGCGGTGCATTGCGGCCTCCTCTTTGTCATCAGCCTTGCATGGCGCGCGCCGATTGCGCAACGGCTTAAACACTTTTTCATGCTCTGCCGAGATGGTGACAGCAGGCTGATCCGGAATCGCGAAAAATGAGTCTTGCAAACAAACTGGCACAGGAACGACGCGCGCGGCTGGCGGCTGAGCGGTTGTTGCATCTGAAACAGGCGGAACTGTCCGCCGCCAACCGCAAGCTGGGCCGTCACGCCATCGCCCTGACCAAACGCATCGGTGAAACCCAGGCCGAGGTGGAAACCGTCCGGGATGAGAATGAAAAGGTAAAATCCGACCTGACCGAAGCCAATGCCAAGATCGAACTGGCCGAGCGGCGGCTGTGGCACTCGATCCAGACCATTCAGGACGGGTTTGCGTTCTTTGACGGCAATAGCCGGCTAATCAGCGCCAACGCGGCGTATCTGAGCGTGTTCGAAGGGCTGGATGAGGTCGCGCCGGGTATTTCCTATAACCGCATTCTGGACCTGCTGACGACCGAGGGGATCGTCGATATCGGCCATGAACCGGCGGCGGACTGGCAGGCGGCGATGCTCGACCGCTGGGCCCGCCCGAACCCTCCGCCGGTGGTGATCCAACTGTGGAACGGCGAATACATCCGCCTGATCGACCAGCGCGGCAGCAGCGGCGATGTGGTCAGCCTAGCGCTCAACATCACCGCCTCGGTCCGGCATGAGGCCGAGTTGAAAGCCGCGCGCGAACGGGCCGAGGCCGCAAACCGGGCGAAATCGGCCTTTCTGGCCAATATGAGCCATGAGATCCGAACCCCGATGAACGGCATTGTCGGCATGACCGAACTGCTGACCGAAACGCCCATGGACGAAGAACAGCGGCTCTATGTGAACACGATCCGCAACTCGGGCGAGGCGCTGTTGGTCATCATCAATGATGTTCTGGACTATTCCAAGATCGAGGCCGACAAGCTGATCCTGCACCCCGAACGGTTCGATCTTGAACGCTGCATCCTTGAGGTGGCGATGCTGATGCAGCCCAGCGTGCGCGACAAGGGGTTGAACGTGCTGGTGGATTACGACCTGTTCATGCCGACGCTGTTCATGGGCGACCCCGGGCGCATTCGGCAGATTCTGACCAACTTGATGGGCAATGCGGTCAAGTTCACCGCCAAGGGCCACGTTCTGGTGCGGGTCACAGGCGTGCCGCATCCCGACCGGCAAAGCTGTGATATTCACGTGGCGATCGAAGACACCGGCATTGGGATCGAGGCGGACAAGATCGGGCATATATTTGGTGAGTTCAACCAGGTCGAGGATGAACGCAACCGCCGTTTTGAGGGCACCGGGCTGGGGCTGGCCATCACCAAACGCCTGATCACCTTGATGGACGGCACGGTCTGGGTTGAAAGCGAACCGGGGCAGGGTTCGTGTTTCGGGTTCCGGGTGTCCCTGCCGATTGCCGAAGGCGCCCAGCCCGCGCCGCCCGATCTGGTCGGGCACCTGAACCACGTCATGATTGTCGAGGATATGGTGGTGAATCGCGCCATCCTGACCAAGCAACTGGGCCGCCTTGGCGTCCGCGTCACGGTCTGCGCATCTGGCCGGGACGCTCTGTCGCAGATGAGCGCTTCTGTAGAACTGCTGCTCTGCGATCACGATCTGCCGGACATGGACGCGCTGGAGTTGGCGACCTTGCTTAAGGAGCGCGGATGGGGCGAGGTGCCAGTGGTGTTGATGTCAGCAAATCCGGCTCTGATCCATGCAAATCCTGTCCGTCACCTGATCGAGGGCGTGCTGCAGAAACCCATTTCTCGAGCGGAACTATATGCAAAGCTGAAAACGTTCGAAGGTCCTGCAGAGCAGTTGGTCGCGCAAGACGATGCCGCCATCCCTCCCGCGCCGCCGGGCGAGCCCTCCGCTGGCAGACGGCTGATGCGAGTGCTTGCCGCCGAGGATAACCGGACCAATCAGTTGATCCTGAAGAAGATGGTCAAAGACCTGACCATTGAATTGCGCTTTGCCGATAACGGGATCGAAGCGGTTGAGGCCTATCGGGAGTTCGACCCGGACCTGATCTTCATGGATATCTCGATGCCCGGCATGGATGGCAAGCAGGCCACCACCGAAATCCGGCGGCAAGAGGTTGAGACGGGGCGTCACGTGCCCATCGTGGCCCTGACCGCGCACGCGCAGGCCGGGGATGATCAGGGCGTATTGGCCGCCGGGCTGGACCACTACCTGACAAAGCCGCTGCACAAGACCCTGATCCATCAGATGATCCGGCAGCATGTGCCCAAGGACGCCAGCCCTTTGATTTCCGAAACCGAGCAGGCGGATTAGGGCGTTTTGCGTTTTGTCTGGGGCAAACTCATCGAAATGCGCGTTCGACCGAAAGAAGAGGCAGCGTATTTCGATTCAAATCAAACGCAAAGCGCCCTAGGCTGAGCCAATGTCAAAAACCCGCGAATTCCGCCCCCGTGCCTTGGGCGAAATTGCCATCCGCTGCGCCGATATGCAGGCGATGGTTGCGTTCTATGAAAACGTCATCGGACTTGAGTGTCTGCACGGCGATCACAACAGCGCCATCACCTTTTTTCGCATTGCCGAAGGGTTCGGCGGGCACACGCAGGTTCTGGCGCTGTTTCACCACAACACAGGGCCGCGCTCCGGCTTGCATCCGACCAGCGAAACGCAGCCTGTGACTGGCGGCGGATCATCCTTGCATCACATCGCCCTGTCCCTGCCGTTTGCGGAACAGCAGGCCGTGATGCGCTGGTATGACGCGCTCGGGCAACCCTACCGGGTTGAAACCTTCGGCTGGATCGGCTGGCGCGGGATATTCACCGAGGACCCCGAGGGCAACACGGTCGAACTGGTCTCTTACGATCCGTCGCTCTTGGATCAGGCCTGATAGGGGCGCAGGAATACCGGCTTGTCCTCGTCCGACAGGTCGGGGCGGTACGCATAGCCGCCGGTGTCGAAATCCAACAGGCCTTTCGGGTCTGTCAGGCGGTGCTGGATGATGTAGCGCGCCATCGCGCCCCGCGCTTTCTTGGCAAAGAAGCTGACGATCTTTGGTGTGCCCGCCTTGTCTTCCATAAAGACCGGAGTGATCACGCGGAGCTTCAGGGCCTTGAGGTCGACCGCGCCAAAGTACTCCTGACTGGCGCAGTTGATCAGCACGTCGCTGCCAATCTCGCTGGCCTGCGCGTTCAGGGCTTTGCTCAGTTGGTCGCGCCAGTAGTCGTACAGGTTCTTGCCGCGCCGGGTTTTCAGCTTGCTGCCCATCTCAAGCCGATAGGGCTGAATGGCGTCCAGCGGGCGGAGCACACCGTAAAGGCCGGACAGGATGCGCAGATGGTCCTGCGCCCAGGCCAGTTCCTCGGTATCCAACGAGGCGGCTTCCAGCCCTTGATAAGTGTCACCTGCAAAGGCCAACGCGGCGGGCCGGGTGGTATCCGCGCACGGCGCATCGGAAAAAGCGCGATAGCGGTCGCGGTTCAGGCGGGCGAGATCATCGCTCAGGTCCATCAGTTTTTTCAGATCGCCCAAGGTCAGGTTGCGGGCGGTTTTCGACAACCGGATCGCGTCGTCCTGAAAATCGGGCTGCGTCAGCTCAACATCCCGCTCGGCCCAGTCCAGCCGCTTGGCCGGGGAAATCACTGTCAGCATATCCGCCCTCGTTCCTTGCCTGTTGGGCCGTATCTAGCTCGCTTGCCGCAGCACGTCCAGAAAGGCTGAGCCAAACCTTTCGTGACGACGATCGCCCAGCACCTGTTCCATCCCGCGCGGATCATCGGGGCGCAGTTGTGCCACCTTCGCCAGTTGCGAAGCGGTGCAGGTCAGCGGCTTGTCGATGCCATCTGGCCCGCGTGCCAAGTTGTTTTGCACGGCCAGCAACTGATCGTAGATATCTCCCTGTTCCCGGCCCGCCAGTTTGCGGCGGGCGGGGTGGACCGCTTCGGCCTCCCCGGCGATCACTTCAAGGAAGGTGTCGCCGTAGCGCTCCAGCTTTTTCGCGCCCACGCCGCCGATCCGGGCCATGTCGTCCAGCGTCATCGGGCGTTTCTCGGCCATTTCGATCAGGGTGCGGTCGGGGAAAATGACATAGGCCGGGACGCGCTGGGATTCCGCTAGCGCACGTCGTTTGGCTTTCAGCGCGCTCAGCAGTGGTGCGTCTTCCTCGGACACCATCGCCTTGACCGCGGGGCGGCGGGTGGCCTTGCGGATCGTGTCCTTGCGTAGGTCGATCTGCGCCTCACCCTTCAGGATCGGCTTGGCGGCCTGGGTCATGCGCAATGCACCGTGACGCTCGGGGTCGGGGCGGACCAGATCGTGGCCCATCATCTGCCGGAAGATCGCCTGCCATTGGGCGCGCGACCAGTCCGTGCCGATACCGTAAGTGGACAGAGCGTCATGGCGACGGGCGCGGATTTTGTCGGTTTCATTGCCCAGCAGAATGTCGATCAGGTGCCCCGCGCCGAACCATTCCTCGGTGCGCAGGATCGCGGACAGGGCCATGCGGACGGGCGTGGTGCCGTCGAACACCTCTGGCGGGGTGTCGCACAGATCGCATTTGCCGCAGGGTTCGGCCTGTTCGCCGAAGTACACCAGCAGGCTCTGACGGCGGCATTTCAGGGCCTCGGCGAGTCCCAGCAGCGCATTCAGCCGCGCGTGGTCGGCCATGCGGCGTTCGGGCGGGGCGAGGCCTTCGTCGATCTGGGATCGGCGCAGGCGGATGTCATCAGGGCCGAAAAGAGTGAGGGTTTCCGCTGGCCCACCATCGCGGCCTGCGCGGCCGATTTCCTGATAATACGCCTCGATCGATTTCGGCAGGTCCGCATGGGCGACCCAGCGGATATCGGGTTTGTCGATGCCCATGCCGAAGGCCACGGTGGCGACCACGATCAGCCCATCCTCGCGCGCGAAACGGGTTTCGACGATGCGGCGATCTTCGGGGTCCATACCGCCGTGATAGTGGCAGGCCACGTGGCCTTCGGCGCGCAGGGCCTGCGCCAGCACCTCGGTCTTGTTGCGGGTGCCGCAATAGACGATGCCCGACTGGCCTTTACGGGCGGCGGCGAAATCCAGCACCTGTTTGCGCGGCCCGTCCTTGGCACCAAAGGCCAGATGGATATTGGGCCGGTCGAACCCGCGCAGGAATTTCCGGGGTTCGGTGCCGTCGAACAGCTTTTGAACGATCTCGTCCTGCGTTTCGGCGTCTGCCGTCGCCGTAAACGCCGCCAGAGGCACATTCAACGCGCGCCGCAGCTCTCCGATCCGCAAGTAATCGGGGCGGAAATCATGGCCCCATTGGCTGACGCAATGGGCCTCATCGACGGCAATCAGGCTGACATTGATCCGGCGCAGCATGCCCAAGGCGGAGCCGGCGGCCAGCCGTTCCGGGGCCATGTAAAGCAGTTTCAGCCGCCCGGCCTCCAACGCCTCCCACACCGCGTCGGTTTCCTCGGGGGTGTTGCCCGAGGTCAGTGCACCGGCCTCAACCCCCGCCTCCTGCAGCCCGCGCACCTGATTGCGCATCAGAGCGATCAGCGGAGAGATCACCACCGTCACCCCGTCGCGCAGCAGCGCAGGCAGTTGAAAACACAGGGATTTGCCACCGCCCGTGGGCATGATCGCCAGCACGTTTTCGCCCGCCGTGACGGCATCGACAATCTCCTCCTGCCCGGGGCGGAAGGTGTCGAATCCAAAGACGTCTCGCAACAAGGGTGCGGAGTCGAACATGCGTCGGGAAGCCCTGTATTAGGAATTATCTGCTCTTAAAACAGGACAATCACATACTAAGATTCGGTGAACAAGAGGTCAGACGAAATAGACCGCATTGTTGATCAGGATGATCCGCAGCGCGTAGACCGCGATCAGCACCACCAGAGGTGTCAGGTCCAGCCCGCCCATATTGGGCAGGATGCGGCGGATCGGGCCATAGATAGGCTCCAACAAGCGGTTCAGCCCGTACCAGATCTGCGCCACCAATTGCTGGTGCAGGTTCAGCACCTGAAAGTTGATCAGCCAGCTCATGATCACATGAGCAAGGATGATGAACCAGACAATGTCCAGGATCAGCAGCAGGATTTGGATCAGCGACAGCATGGGCCCTCCGGTCGTCAATTGCCCAGAGACCTAAGCGCCCCCGCGTCAAAGAGCAAGTGCGCGCCAACAGAACGCTTGCGAATTGCCCCAAAGCCCCGTCTTATGAAAACAACGATAACAGGGGCAGAGATGGCTGAGATTTCCAGGCGCAGGCGCATTTGGGGCTGGTGGTTTTTCGACTGGGCGTCGCAACCCTTTCACACATTGTTGGTGACATTTGTGTTCGGCCCGTATTTCGCCGGGGTGGCTGCGGGATATTTCGCGGGCACCGGACTGGATGCGCAGGCCGCGGCTGCGCGGGCGCAGACGGTCTGGGCGAATTGCCTGACCATCACCGGGCTGATCATCGCATTCGGAGCGCCCCTGCTGGGCGCAATGGCGGATGTCTCGGGGCGGCGTATTCCATGGATTTTCGCGTTCTCGGTGATGTATGCCGTGGGCTCTGCCGCGCTGTGGTACACGATGCCGGATGGGTCGAACATGTGGCTGATGCTGTCGGCGTTTGGTCTGGGCTTTGTGGGTGCCGAATACGCGCTAATCTTCATCAACTCGCAACTGCCCGAACTGGGCGATGACGATGAGGTGGGTGAGATTTCCGGCTCGGGCTTTGCCTTTGGCTATTTCGGCGGGCTGATTTCTTTGGCGATCATGCTGACGCTGTTTGTCGAGCAGCCCAACGGCAAGACCCTGATCGGGATTGATCCGGCCTTTGGACTGGACGCGGCGCAGCAGCAGGGCACGCGGTTCGTCGGGCCATTCACCGCCGGTTGGTTTGTCCTGTTCATGGTGCCCTATTTCCTTTGGGTGCGGGATGATCCGGACAGCGGCAAGCATGGATCGCTAGGCGAGGCGTTGCGGCTGCTGGGCAGATCCATTTCCGACCTGCGCCACCGGGTCAGTCTGGCCAGCTATCTGGGCTCGTCCATGTTCTACCGCGATGCGCTGAACGGGCTTTACAGTTTTGGCGGCGTCTATGCGCGGCTGGTGCTGGAATGGGGGCTGATCAAGATCGGCGTCTTCGGGATTGTCAGCGTTCTGGCCTCGGCGGTTTTTGCCTGGATCGGAGGCAAGGCCGACAAGAAATTCGGCCCTAAACCGGTGATTTTGGTGGCGATCTGGGTGCTGATCTTCGTCTGCCTGACCGTTGTATCGATGGACCGGACGCAGATTTATGGCATCTCGCTGCCAGAAGGGTCCGGCCTGCCGGATATCGTGTTCTTCGGCTGCGGCGTGTTGATCGGAGGGATGGGCGGCATCCTGCAATCGGCCAGCCGGTCGCTGATGGTGCGCCATACTGATCCCGCCGCGCCGGTGGAAAGCTTTGGCCTTTACGGCCTGTCGGGCCGCGCCACCGCATTTGCCGCACCGCTGCTGATCGGGATTGCAACAACTGTCACCGGCAACGCCCGTCTTGGGGTGTCACCGATCATTCTGTTGTTTATTCTGGGGCTAATCCTGATGCGCTGGGTGAGGCCGGAAGGAGATCAGAGCAGATGATTTTATTACGTTTTCTGGCCGTTCTGGCCGCATTGACACTGGCAGGCACAGCGGGGGCGCAACCTCTGGCCAAGCAATTGTTCGGGGCGCAAAAGGCCGGGTCGCAGCAAAAATCAGCCGCGTTCGGCAGTTATTCGCGCGGCTGCGCGGCGGGGTCGGTGCAATTGCCCGAGACGGGACCCACATGGCAGGCCATGCGCCTGTCGCGCAATCGCAACTGGGGGCATCCGCAGGCGATCGATTATGTGCAGGACCTCAGCAAGTTTGCGGCCAGGCAACCGGGATGGAACGGTCTCTATATTGGGGATATCAGCCAGCCGCGGGGTGGGCCGATGACCTCGGGCCATCGTTCGCATCAGTTGGGGCTGGACATTGATATCTGGATGCTGCCCGGCGACAACATGCGCCTCAGCCGCAAGGCGCGCGAGAATATCTCGTCGATCTCCCTGCGCCGCGCGGGCGGGGCTTATGTAAACGGCAACTGGACCAAACAGCATCATGCGGTGTTGCGTGAGGCCGCAAAGGACAAGCGCGTCGCCCGGATCTTTGTCTTTCCCGGCGCGAAAGTGCAGATGTGCAATGACGAAAAGGGCAACAAGGCTTACTTGCGCAAGATCAGGCCGTGGTGGGGGCATCACTATCATTTCCACGTGCGTCTGAAATGCCCCAAGGGCTCGCGCGGTTGTGTCAATCAGGACCCGCCGCCCAAGGGTGATGGCTGTGCCGAGGCGCAGCAATGGGTGCAGAATATCCTGAACCCGCCGCCGCCCGACCCGAACGCGCCTCCACCCAAGAAACGCCGGGAGTACCGGTTGGCCGATTTGCCCCAGCAATGCGCCGCTGTTTTGCAATCCAACTGATTGCCGCTTTGCTTCTGGCCCTGCCGGTGCAGGCGGTTGAGGTCAAAACGGCGACCCTTCTGGACAGCTTCACATGGCACCACAGTGCCGATTGGTTCGGAGGGTTCTCGGCGCTGCATCTCTCACCAGATGGGCGCAACGCGATGGTGCTGAGCGACCGCGCCTTGCTGGCTTCGGCGCAGATTGAACGAGACGGGGACCGGATCACAGGCGTTCGGATATCAGACCAATGGCCGGTTCTTTCCAGCACCGGGCGTAGACTGCCAGGCTATGTGGGCGATTCCGAGGGGATCGCGATTGCGCCGGATGGCGGCTTTTACATCTCGTTTGAAGGGGTCCACCGCGTGGCCTATTACGCGGAGCCGGGAGCAAAAGCCCGCGTGTTGCCACGCCCAGCTGCGTTTGACCGGCTGGATGGCAACGGCTCGTTCGAGGGGTTGGCCATCGACGACGAGGCCCGACTTTACACCCTGACCGAAAAAAGCCGCACCGAACAGGGCGACATACCCGTGTACCGCTGGGACGGGCACGCATGGTCCACGCCCTTTGTTCTGCCGCACCGGGGCAAATTCCTGCCCGTATCCGCCGATTTCGACCCGGACGGGCGGTTCTACGTGCTGGAGCGTGCAGTGTCCGTGCCCGGCTTCCGCTCCCGCCTGCGGCGCTGGAACCTTACCGACGATCACCCGAGCGCCGAAGAAGTTCTGTTTGAAACCACCACTGGCACCCATGACAACCTCGAAGGTCTGTCGATCTGGCGCGATGATCAGGACCGGTTGCGCGCCACGATGATCTCGGACGATAACTTTCTGGCCCTGCAGCGCACCGAACTGGTGGAATATCTGCTGCCCGATTGACAGGCCTTGGGCAAAGGTCTAAAGGCACGGCTTGCCTTGGGATTCCCCCTTGGCCAAGTCGCCGCTACCTTGTCAAAACGGGCATCAAAACATGCAACGCAGCTTTATTCCCGGCATTCTTGCCATGGCCGCCATCGTCGTGGCCTCGAACATCCTGGTCCAGTTCCTGATCTTTGACGGGCTGTTGACCTGGGGTGCCTTCACCTATCCGCTGGCCTTTCTGGTCACCGACATCATGAACCGCGTCTATGGCGTGGCCACCGCCCGCAAGGTGGTGTTTGCAGGTTTCATCACCGGCATCATCTGCTCGCTGATCGGCAGCCAGATCATGCTGCAGGGCGACGGCTTCACCTATGCCGCCGTGCCGTTGCGCATCGCCGTGGCATCGGGCACTGCCTTCCTGATCGCACAACTGACCGACGTCACCGTGTTCAATTCGCTGCGTGGGGGCCGCTGGTGGCGCGCGCCGCTGGTCTCGACGCTGGTCGGATCGGCGCTGGACACGGCGATCTTCTTCACGCTGGCCTTCTCGGCCTCGGTCACGATCTTCGGGGCCAATGCCGACGCCGCGATCAACTGGGCGTGGGAGCCGGTGCCCTTTATGCTGTCTGGCCCGTTGGTGCCACTCTGGGTAACGCTGGCCTTTGCCGACTGGCTGGTGAAACTGTCGCTGGCGCTGATCGCACTGATCCCCTTCAAGGTGATTGTCGCCCGCCTGACCGCCGCACAGCCCGCATAAAAAAGTTCTTTGAGAATGGCGCATCTTGTGTCACCATCCCTATCAACCGCAACAGATAGAAAAGGAGGTGATCCAGTGTCGAGAAAGAGATTGGAGAGAGGTGTCGGAACAACCGGGGGGATCGCCTGCTAGGGCAGCCCTTGGTGGGGCGCTCGCCCCGGCTGGTCAACGGATCTAACCGACCCGACCTCCTGAACTTTCGAAGGGCCGTCCCGCCGGGTCGGCCCTTTTTGTTTCTGCGTGCGGCAGGTATGGTCGCCCTCATGTTGCGCATCACCGACGATATCACCCTGCAAGATTGGGAAATGACGGAAAGCTTCGTGCGATCGTCCGGCCCCGGCGGGCAGAACGTGAACAAGGTGTCCACAGCTGTTGAGCTGCGGTTCGAGGCCGCGCGCTCACCGTCGCTGCCCGATCCGGTCAAGAACAGGTTGAAACGTCTGGCCGGTCGCCGCTGGACCAAGGATGGCGCGATCATCATCCAATGCGAGGAAACCCGGTCTCAGGCCCGCAACCGCGAGATTGCCCGCGCCCGGCTGGCCGAACTCATCACCCGCGCGTTGGTCAAGCCGAAACGCCGGATCGCCACGAAACCCACCTATGGCTCGGTCAAACGCAGGCTGGCGGCCAAAAAGGCGCGCGGGGACGTCAAGGCGCTGCGGGGGAAAGTCTCGGAAGAATAATCTGGTAACTTCGCACGGCCTTGCTAGTCTGATCCGGGCAGCGGAGGGCAAGGTCATGAGGTTAGAGGGCAAAACCGCAATCGTCACCGGCGGGGCGTCCGGTTTCGGGGCCGGTATCGCGCAGAAATTCCTGACTGAAGGGGCCCGCGTGATGATCGCCGATATCAACGGCGATGCCGCGCAAGACATGGCCGCACAGCTTGGCCCGAACGTCATCGCGCAGCAGGTGGATGTGGGCGACAGGGCCTCGGTTCAGGCGATGGCCGACGCAGCTCATGCCGCTTACGGACAGCTCGACATTCTGGTCAACAACGCAGGCGTCACCCACCTGCCGACCCCGCTGGAAGACGTCAGCGAAGACGATTTCGACCGCGTCTTCAACGTGAACATGAAATCGGTCTATCTGACCGCCCGAGCCTTCGTGCCCGCCATGAAACAGCGGGGCGTCGGAGCAATCCTGAACGTGGCCTCCACGGCGGGCCTGTCCCCGCGTCCCAACCTCAACTGGTATAACGCCTCCAAAGGCTGGATGATCACGGCGACAAAAACCATGGCCGTCGAACTCGCCCCGTCGGGCGTCCGGATCAACGCCATCTGCCCAGTGGCGGGCGAAACCCCGCTGCTGAAATCCTTCATGGGCCAGGACACCCCCGAAATCCGCGCCAAATTCCTGTCGACCATCCCGCTGGGCCGCTTCTCCACCCCCGAAGACATGGCCAACGCCGCCCTGTTCCTCTGCTCGGACGAGGCCAGCATGATCACCGGCACAGCCCTAGAGGTGGACGGTGGCCGCTGTATCTGATCCATCCTTCATCTGGCCAAAAATATCCCCGCCGGAGGCAGCGCGCATCAGCGCGCTCCCCCGCCAACGCCAAAGACCGACATGACCCCCGGACCGCGAAACCTGATCACCGATATCCCCGGCCTGAAGGTCGGAAACGCGCAGGACGAGGGGCTGAAATCCGGCACTACCGTCCTGACCGCAGACCAGCCCTTTACCGCCTCGGTGCATGTGATGGGCGGCGCGCCCGGCACGCGGGAAACTGACCTGCTGGCCCCGGACAAATCGGTCTCACACGTGGATGCGATCACCCTGTCCGGCGGATCGGCCTTTGGGCTGGACGCCTGTTCCGGGGTGTCGGATGCGCTCAGAGCGCATGGCCGGGGCTATCCGGTTGGCGATGTCCGAGTGCCTATTGTGCCGGGCGCGATCCTGTTCGATCTGTTGAACGGAGGCGACAAGACCTGGTCCGAAAACCCTTATCGTGCGCTGGGCGGAACCGCATTTGAAAGCGCCGCTCAGGATTTCACCCTGGGTTCGGTTGGCGCGGGAACCGGGGCGCTTGCGGCGATGCACAAAGGGGGGCTCGGTTCGGCCTCGCTGGTGCTGGCGTCGGGCATAACGGTCGGCGCGCTGGTGGCCGCAAACCCTCTGGGTAGTGTCACAACGCCCGGAGACCGCCATTTCTGGGCCGCCCCCTTTGAGGTCGGCGATGAATTCGGCGGGCTGGGGCCAGATCCCGCATCCGGCCTTGGCCGCACCCATGTCAGCCGCAAGGCGCAACTGGTCAGACCGTCGGGCGCCGAACGCGGCAACACGACAATCGCCATCGTCGCCACCGACGCGCGGCTGACCAAAGCCCAATGCCACCGTATGGCCGTCGCTGCCCATGACGGTATCGCACGCTCGGTTGTCCCGTCGCATACGCCCGGCGACGGCGATCTGGTGTTCGGGGTCAGCGCCGGGCAGCACCCCTGCCCGGATGAGGGCGCGTTGGGCCTTATCGGACATGCCGCCTCGCTGTGTCTGGCGCGGGCGATTGCGCGGGCGGTTTATCTGGCGTCCCCGGCGGCGGGCGATCTTTTGCCCTGCTGGTCGGATCTACATGACAAAAGTTAAGGATCGGGCAATCACCGCCGCTACCATATGCCACCACGCGGCAATCCGCGCGTTGACTCTCTGCTGTCTCGGCGGTCCTGTCTTGGCAGCCAAATTGTATCGGAGCTATGACCATGAATCGCATCCTTGTTACTGCCATTATCGGCCTGTTGGCCGTTCCCGCTTATGCCGAAGGTGACGCAGAAGCCGGCAAGAAAGCCTTTAACAAGTGCAAATCCTGCCACATGATTGCCGATCCCGCTGGCGAAGTGATTGTCAAAGGCGGCAAGACCGGCCCGAACCTCTTTGGTATCGAAGGTCGCACTGCAGGTACGTATGAAGGGTTCAAATACGGCGACAGCATCGTGGCCGCCGGTGAAAACGGGCTGGTCTGGGACGAAGAAACCTTTGTCGCCTATTCGCAGGACCCCAAAGCGTTTCTGAAAGACTATCTGGGCGAAACCTCGGCCAAGTCGAAAATGACGTTCAAGCTGAAAAAAGGCGGCGCGGACGTATACGCCTACATCGTCAGCGTGTCCGGCGAATAACGCCTGACCTCAAGACCCTTATGAACAAGGACGAAAGGCCGCAGCCCCTGCGGCCTTTCGTGCGGTTGATCTGATGCAGCATCGCGGCCACTTTGGGCCCGACGGCGCGACAGATCATGCGCCGCAACGCCAAGCCGATCCGGCCGCAGCACAATCCTACATTCCCGCCGGGCAGGCGGATCGGCAGCAGGAGACAACAGATGGGAATCATGATCCCGGCCTGGGTGGACGGAGAACTGGCCCCCGTAGACAAGCTTGAGGCGCATGAGAAAGGCCTGAGGCACAAGGCCGTGTCTGTCTTCGTCGTGCGGGGAACCGAGATACTTTTGCAGCGCCGGGCGCTGGGCAAGTATCACACGCCGGGGCTTTGGGCGAATACCTGCTGCACCCATCCCGACTGGAACGAAAGCTCATCCGCCTGCGCGGTTCGCCGCCTGCGCGAAGAACTGGGGATCACCGGTCTTTATCCTGAATACCGGCATCGGCTGGAATACCACGCGGACGTGGGCAACAGCATGGTCGAAAACGAAGTGGTCGATGTGTTTCTGGCCCATGTGCGCGGAGCGCTGAAGATCGAGCCTAATCCAAGCGAAGTGATGGATATCCGCTGGATCGACTACCACGATCTGCTGGCCGAGGTCGCCCGCCACCCGGACCGGTTCACGCCTTGGCTCAAGATCTATCTGCACAACCATGCTGACACGATTTTCGGCCCTGATCTTATCATCTCGGCCAAGACCTGAGCGCAATCGCTTGCAAGGGCGGCGCAACGCGCCTAAATCAACGCGTCATGGCCAAGCAGAAGCAGAAAACAGACCCGAATTACAAAGTGATCGCCGAAAACCGGCGGGCGCGCTTCGATTACGCGATCGAGGACGATCTCGAATGCGGCATCGTGTTGGAGGGTTCTGAGGTCAAATCCCTGCGCGCGGGTGGTTCGAACATTGCCGAAAGCTATGCCTCGGTTGATGATGGAGAGCTATGGCTGATCAACAGCTACATCGCGCCCTACGAGCAGGCCAAGGTCTTCAAGCACGAGGAACGTCGCCGCCGCAAGCTGCTGGTCTCACGCAAGGAACTGTCCAACCTTTGGAACGCGACCCAGCGCAAGGGCATGACGCTGGTGCCGCTGGTTCTGTATTTCAACCACAAGGGTCGGGCGAAGCTGAAGATCGGCATCGCCAAAGGCAAAAAGCTGCACGACAAGCGGGAAACGCAGGCCAAGCGCGACTGGTCACGTCAGAAGCAACGGTTGATGAAGGATCACAGCTAGAGTTGCGTACATTGTTCACTTTTGGGGTGAGGTGTATGATGTTCGACAGCAGAAAGCCCGAAGGCTTTTGGCCAAACGTCCGGCAGTGAGCCTTTCGCATCAAGCCGTTCCAAATAAGATCTAGATGGTTTCAATCAGAAGGTGCTTGCTCGGGGTTCGATTGACAAACTCGTCTTCTATCCAGCGAAGTACGCGTCGCTGCCCACCAAAGGCCACCATCTCAATCGCATCTTGAAAACTAACCCATCGGTAGTCGCTGTGTTCATGATTCAGTGTTACCGCCGCTGAAGCGTCCACGAATGCAACAAATACTGGCGCTATCGTAATCGCGTCGCGATCGGGTTCATAAAATTGTTCGCAAATATCGGCCGAGTAAAGAGTTTTAGGCTTCAAGCCAGTCTCTTCAAAAAGCTCTCGTATAGCTGTTTGCCAAGCCGTTTCACCATCTTCGATGCCTCCCGCCACCTGACACCATTCGCCTATAAGGGATTGTGTTCTCTTTAGAAGCAGAACTTCGTGCCGCGTTTCAGTTGTTCGAATAGCAACAAGCGATGCGAGGAATGACCTGATTGGAATTTCCGCCAAGAACTTTACTCCGCACCTAAAGAGATGAAGTGTGGGTGACAAAGTATCACTTCGTCTCCACAACCGACATCGCGCAGTGTCGCTCAACGCGCATGTTCAATGTGCCAAAGACACAGCCCATCACCCTTTCTAGTCCAATCAAAACGCCATCGCCGCCTGAACAGCCCGCTGCCAGCGGGCATAGGCGGCGTCGCGGTCCTCGGCCGACATCTCTGGTTTGAACCGGCGATCCAACGCCCATGTGTCCGAAAACCCCTGCTGATCCGGGTAGACCCCCGCACGCATCCCGGCCAACCAGGCCGCGCCCAGGGCGGTGGTCTCCTGCATCACCGGGCGGTCGACCTCGGCCCCCAGATAATCCGACAGGCCCTGCATCGCCCAGTTCGAGGCGCTGGCCCCGCCATCCACCCGCAGCGTGACATCGGTTTCCGCGCCCCAGTCGCCCTGCATTGCATGCCACAGGTCACGGGTCTGGAAGGCGATGCTTTCCAGCGTCGCCTTGGCAAACTCGGCCCGGCCCGAATTGCGGGTCAGGCCAAACACCGCGCCGCGGCAGTCAGGCTTCCAATACGGCGCGCCAAGCCCGGTAAAGGCAGGCACCAGCACCACATGCTGGGTCGGATCGGCCTGCTGCGCCAGATCACCGCTCTCGGGGGCCGCATCAATGATTTTCAACGCATCACGCAGCCATTGCACCGCCGCCCCGGCGACAAAGATCGAGCCTTCCAGCGCATAGGTGCGCTGGCCGTCCAGCTGATAGCCAATCGTGGTCAGCAGGCGGTTTTTCGAGTCCACCGGTTTATCACCCGTGTTGAGCAGCGCGAAACACCCCGTCCCGTAGGTGGATTTCATCATGCCGGGCTGGAAACAGGCCTGCCCGATGGTGGCCGCCTGCTGGTCGCCTGCGACGCCTAAAATCGGGATATTTTCCCCTAATAGGGTCGTATTTCCGAAATCAGCCGCGCAATCCTTCACCTCGGGCAGCATTGCCACCGGCACGCCCAGCAGATCGCAAATCTCGGCGCTCCACGCGCCGTTGTGGATGTCGAACAGCAGGGTGCGGGCGGCGTTGGTGGCATCCGTCACGTGGCTGCGACCCTCGGTCAGCCGCCAGATCAGAAAGCTGTCGATGGTGCCGAACAAAAGCTCTCCGGCCTCGGCGCTGTCGCGGGCACCCGGGACTGTGTCCAGCAGCCATTTGACCTTGGTGCCCGAGAAATACGGGTCCAGCAGCAGGCCGGTTTGGGCGGTGACAGCATCCTCGTGCCCGGCCTGACGCAGACCGGCGCAAATCTCGGCAGTGCGGCGGTCTTGCCAGACGATGGCATTGTGTATGGGTTTGCCAGTGGTCTTGTCCCAGATCACCGTGGTCTCACGCTGGTTGGTGATGCCAATCCCGGCGATCTGCCCGGCAGACACACCGGTTGTTTCCATCACCTCTCGGCAGACGGTCAGGACACTGGTCCAGATGTCCTCTGGGTCGTGTTCGACCCAGCCTTCCTGTGGGAAATGCTGCGGAAACTCGTGCTGGGCGGTGCCCGCAGGCCGCATCTGCGCGTCGAACAATATCGCGCGTGAGGACGTTGTGCCCTGATCGATTGCCAGAATATAGGTCATGCCTGCGCTCCTCCGCCCGCGTCGTTTCGCGGGACTTTAGCGCAAACAACCGCGCCGGTGCCAGAGCGGAAATCAGGCCGCAGAAACAGCGATATTGTCGATCAGCCGAACGCCATCGGCCCAGGCGGTGATGAACAGGCGGGCCGGGCAGGTGGCATGGGTCAGCGCCGCCAGCGTCTCGGCGCAGCGCAGGTCGATATATTCGACCTCGGTGAACCCGGCGGCGATCAGGTCTGTCTTTGCCTGCTGCGCCAGCGGCGCAAAAGCGTCGCCCGCGGCCAGGCGGTCCGCGACCCCCCGCATGATTTCATTTTTCTTCGCGGCAATCTTCAGCCCTTTGGGCGATAGCAACAAATTGCGCGAGGACATCGCCAACCCCGAAGGTTCCCGCACCGTCGGGCAGCCGATCACCTCGATCGGAATGTCCAGATCGCGGGCCATCCGGCGGACGACCATCAGTTGCTGATAGTCCTTTTTCCCGAAATAGGCCCGATCCGCCTGCGTTTGCAGGAACAGTTTGGCCACCACAGTGGCGACGCCCTCGAAATGCCCCGGTCGAAAGGGGCCCTCCATCACATCGGTCAGGCCCGAGACCGTGACGGTGGTCGAGAATCCCTCGGGGTAAATCTGGTCAGGGTCCGGTACATAAATCGCGTCCACGCCAAAGGGGGCCAGTTTCTCTGCGTCCTCGTTTTCGGTGCGGGGGTATTCGGCAAGGTCTTCGGGGTTGTTGAACTGTTTGGGGTTCACGAAGATCGTGACAATGACGCGGTCGCAATCACGACGGGCCGTCTCGACCAGCGACAGGTGGCCCTGATGCAGTGCACCCATTGTGGGAACCACGCCGATGACCTCGCCCCTGTTGCGCCATTCCGAGGTCAGCGCCCGCAGCTCTGCCAACTGGAGCAGGATGGGGGCTGTCATGTCCGGGACCCCTTGGCCGGGGCCTGATCGGCAAAGACATGGTCGTCGGTCGGGAAGCTGCGTGCGCGGACCTCGGCGGCATATTCGGCGATGGCGGCCTCGGCCTGCGGCCCAAGATCGGCATAGCGTTTGACGAATTTCGGTTTGAACGCGGTAAAAAAGCCCAGCATGTCATCCACCACCAGGATTTGCCCGTCGCACCCGGCCGAGGCTCCGATGCCGATGGTGGGGATCGCAACCTCGGCCGTGATCCGGTTGGCCAGGCCTTGCGGAACCTTCTCTAATACAACGGAAAACGCGCCTGCCTCGGCCACGGCGCGGGCGTCAGCCAGCACCGCTTCGGCCTGCTCGTCGCGGCCCTGTACCTTGTAGCCGCCCAAAGTGTTGATCGATTGCGGCGTCAGGCCGATATGCGCCATCACCGGGATGCCGCGTTTGACCAGAAAGCGGATGGTCTCGGCCATTTCAACCCCGCCTTCCAGTTTCACCGCGCCCGCGCCGGTTTCCGACATCAGCCGTGCGGCGTTGCGAAAGGCCTGCGCCGGGTCGTGTTCATAGCTGGCAAAGGGCATGTCGATGACCATCATGGCGCTTTCCAGCCCGCGCGCGACGGCTTGGCCGTGCAGGATCATCATCTCCATCGTCACGCCAAGGGTCGATTCCAGCCCGTGCAGCACCATGCCGACGCTGTCGCCGACCAGAACAAAGTCGCAATGGGCATCCATCAGCCGCGCCATCGGGGTTGTGTATGCGGTCAGCGAGACCAGCGGATCGCTGCCTTTTCGGGCGCGAATATCCTCGGCATTTGGGGCTTTTTTGCGGGCGGTGGCGCTCATGCTCGCTCCTGCGACATTCATGTTGCAGCGCGGCATAGCAGATCGGGCAGGGTGATAGAAACCCCGGTTGCGCGAACATTTCCTTGATTGACCTAGGGTTTATGGCGACATTGAGGGCAGAAAAGCCTGCGCCCGAAGCAGGCACGACACGTTCAGCGGGGAGAGATTTTTATGACAAAGCAGATGTTTCGGTCCTTTGCCTCGGCCCTGGCGCTGGGGGTCAGTGTGATGGCCAGTCAGGCGCTGGCCCGGTCGGAAATCACCATCGCGATGCAGCTTGAGCCGCCGCATCTGGACCCGACCAGCGCCGCCGCGCAGGCCATTGATTCGGTGGTTTACACCAATGTCTTCGAAGGTCTGACCCGGTTCATGGGCGATGGCTCGGTCGTGCCGGGGCTGGCGGAAAGCTGGGAGATTTCGGATGACGGCAAGGTCTATACCTTCAAGCTGCATGACGGTGTGACCTTTCACGACGGCAATGCGATGGATGCCGAGGATGTCAAATTCAGCCTCGACCGCGCCCGCGCCGAAGACAGCGCAAACGCACAGAAGGCCCTGTTTGCTGGGATCGAAAGCGTCGAGGTCATTGATCCCCTGACCGTCAAAATCACTCTGTCCGAGCCCAATGGCAACTTCCTGTTCAACATGGCCTGGGGGGATGCGGTGATCGTCGGGCCCGAGAGCATCGACGACATCAAGACCAATCCGGTTGGCACCGGAGCGTTCACTTTTGGCGAATGGGTGCAGGGCGACAGCATCACGCTGAACCGCAACCCCAATTACTGGGGCGACCAACCCGCGTTAGAGACAGCGACGTTCAAGTTCATCTCGGACCCGACGGCGGCCTTTGCCGCCATGATGGCCGAGGATGTGGATGTATTCGACAACTTCCCCGCGCCGGAAAATCTGCCTCAGTTCGAGGCTGATCCACGCTTTCAGGTCCTTGTCGGCTCGACCGAGGGGGAGACGATCCTGTCCACCAACAACAAGCAGGCCCCCTTTGACGACATCCGCGTCCGTCAGGCGCTGGCCCATGCCATCGACCGTCAGGCGATCGTTGACGGGGCGATGTTCGGCTATGGCACGCCCATCGGCACCCATTTCGCGCCACATAACCCGGCCTATGTCGATCTGACGGCGGGCTCGGCCTATGACCCGGAAAAAGCCAAAGCTCTGCTGGCCGAGGCGGGCTTTGAAAACGGGTTCGAGACCACGCTGCACCTGCCGCCGCCCGTCTATGCCCGCCGGGGGGGTGAGATCATTGCCGCGCAACTGGCCGAGGTCGGAATCACCGCCGAGATCATTAATGTCGAATGGGCGCAATGGCTGGAATCGGTGTTCAAGGGCAAGGATTTTGGCCTGACCATCGTCAGCCATACCGAGCCGATGGATATCGGCATCTACGCCCGCCCGGAATATTACTTCCAGTATGACAGCACCGATTTTCAGGCGTTGATGGACACGCTGAACATCACCACCGACCCAGATGAGCGCGCCAAGATATTGGGAGAGGCCCAGCGCCTGATCGCCAGCGACTATGTGAACGGCTATCTGTTCCAACTGGCCAAGTTGGGCGTTGCCAAAGCCGGTGTGCAGGGCCTGTGGAAAAACGCGCCAACGGCCGCCGTTGATCTGACCGCGATCAGCTGGTCCGAATGACTCTTGCGGGGCCGTTTGTGCGGCCCCGACCCCAGCGTGCCTGACCCGGATTGCCCAATGTTCTTTCTGCGTGCCATTTGTCTGATTGTTTTTGCGGCCTGTCTGACAGCCCTATCGGCTGATCGGGCGGACGCGCAGAACGCGCTCGGGACCCGGCTGGATGCTCTGACCGGGACGCCGGAAAACCCGCTTGAGGTCGGGATTGGCATCCGCATCGACCAGATCACCAGCGTCGATCAAAAAGCCGAAAACTACGGGGCTGTGGTGGTGCTGCGGGTCGAATGGACCGATCCCGCCCTGGCCTTCGACGCTGAAGAGCTGGGCCGCGACATCCGGGTCTTCAACCCACAAGACCTTGCCGATCATGCCGCGCAGATCGGGACGGTCCTGCCCGCCTTCGTTATTCAGAACCAGCAGTCGAACAAGTGGATTCACCAATCCGCAGCCTCGCTGCGATCTGACGGGAGCGTGGTCTATCTCGAAAAATCCTCTCTCACCCTGCAGGCCCCGTATTTCAATTTCCGCAAATACCCGTTCGACACGCAGGATTTCTATTTTGAGGTCGTCTCGATTTTCCCCTCGGACTACGTAACCTACTACCCGCTCGAAGATCACTCGGGCCTTGGCAATCTGTTGGGTGAGGAAGAATGGATCCTCGGCAACGCCCAGCTTGAGACATCGATGGTCAAAGGGCTGTCGGGGCGGGACAGCGATCAGGTCGCGCTGGCGTTTCAGGGCAATCGGCATCAGACCTACTACGTCATCCGGGTGTTCCTGCCGATGCTGGTCCTGATCACGGTCGGCTGGGCGCTGTTCTTTCTGGATGAATACCGCAAGCGGATCGAGATTGCCGGGGCCAATCTGCTGGTTTTTGTGGCCTTCAACTGGGCGATTTCCGAGGATTTGCCCAAGCTGGGCTATCTGACCTTCCTCGATTTCATCCTTCAATGGATGTTCCTGATGACCGGGGCGCTGATCGTGTTCAACGTAGCCCTGCGCAGGCTCAAGGTTTCGGGGCGAGAGAGGTTGGCCAGCACGCTGGACAACTACGCGATCAAGTGGTTCTACCCGCTGGGCTACGCGGCCATCGTGGGCTACGCGGTTTTCGCCTATCTTCTGGTGCCTTAGGTGCTGGACCCGCCCCGCCTGCGACCCTAACGTGGCGGGGATGCTACGCTATGCCCTCAAACGCCTGATCTCATTGATCCTCAGCCTGGCGGTCGCCTCGGTGGTGATTTTTGCGGTGATCGAGATTGCGCCGGGCGATCCGGCCTCGTTCATGCTGGGTGTGAATGCGCAGCCTGATACACTGAACGCGCTGCGGGCTGAGCTTGGCTTGGATGTGCCGAAGGTGCAGCGGTATTTCGACTGGGTCGGCGGCCTGCTGGCCGGGGATTTCGGCACCTCCTATACCTATCGCACGCCGGTGTCGCAGATGATCGCGGACCGGCTGTGGGTGTCGCTGCCTCTGGCGCTTTATGCGCTGACCCTGTCCACGTTGATCGCCTTTCCAGCCGGTATCTACGCCGCCGCGCGCCGGGGCAAGGCGGGGGATCAAGCGGTGATGGGGGCGACGCAACTGGGCATCGCGGTGCCTAATTTCTGGTTTGCCATGATGCTGGTGCTGATCTTCGCCATCAACCTGCGCTGGTTCAATGCCGGTGGGTTCGCGGGCTGGGACAAGGGCCTTTGGACCGGGCTGCATTCCCTGACCCTGCCAGCCATCGCGCTGGCCCTGCCACAGGCGGCAATTCTGGCGCGGGTCATGCGATCGTCCCTGCTGGATATTCTGGGCGAGGATTTCATGCGCACCGCCCGCGCCAAGGGTCTGACGCGCCGTCAGGCGCTGTGGCGGCACGGGGTGCGTAATGCGCTGATCCCGGTGCTGACCATCATCGGGCTGCAGTTTTCCTTCCTGCTGGCAGGCTCAATCATCATTGAACAAGTGTTCTACCTGCCCGGTCTGGGCCGGCTGGTGTTTCAGGCTATTTCCGCCCGCGATCTGATCGTGGTGGAATCGGTGGTGATGCTACTGGTCTTTGCCGTCATCACAGTGAATTTCCTGGTCGATCTGGCCTATGCCGCCGTTGATCCCCGCCTCAGGAGCCGCACATGAGCCGGAACCTGATCCTTGGCGGGTTCCTATCCTCGCTGGTTCTGCTGGCCGCCCTTGTGTCCTTTGTCTGGACCCCCGCTGATCACGCGGCGCTGGATATTGCGTCCAAGCTGCAGACCCCAAGCGCGCAGAACTGGTTCGGAACGGATCATTTTGGGCGCGACATGTTCTCGATGATCATGGTGGGCGCGCGCACCTCAATCGCGGTGGCGCTGGTGGCGGTGGGCATCGGCATGGCGCTGGGCGTGCCGCTTGGCCTGACGGCGGCGGCGCGCAAAGGGTCGTGGCTGGATGAGGTCATCATGCGCGGCAACGATCTGGTCTTTGCCTTCCCCTCGCTGGTCATCGCGATCCTGATCACCGCCGTTTTTGGGGCCGGGGCGATCAATGCCATCATCGCCATCGGTATCTTCAACATCCCCGTCTTTGCCCGCATCACCCGCGGCGCTGCGCTGTCGCTGTGGGAGCGCGAGTTCATCCTCGCCGCCCGCGTCACAGGCAAGGGCGCGGCGCGGATATCGGTCGAACATATCCTGCCCAATGTGGCCAACCTGCTGATCGTTCAGGGGACCATTCAGTTTTCGCTGGGGATACTGGCCGAGGCGGGCCTGTCCTATGTCGGTCTGGGCGCACAACCGCCCACGCCAAGCTGGGGCCGCATGCTGGCGGACGCGCAGACAATGGTCAGTTTTGCTCCGCATTTGGCTCTGATCCCGGGTTTGGCGATCATCGTTACGGTGCTGGGGCTGAACCTGCTGGGCGACGGGCTGCGCGACTGGCTGGATCCAAGAATCCGGGTGGCGCGCGCATGAGTTTGCTTGAGGTCAAAGACCTGTCGTTATCGATCCACGGCACCCCGATCCTGAAACAGGTCACCCTGTCCATCGCGCCGGGTCAGATCGTCGCCGTGACAGGCGAAAGCGGGTCGGGAAAATCCATGACCGCCTTGGCGGTGATGCAATTGCTGCCGAATGGGGCTGAGGCGACAGGCGCGATCCGGCTGGACGGGAAGGACCTGCTGACCACGCCCGAGGGTGCCATGTGCGACCTGCGCGGCGCTTCCATTGGTATGGTGTTTCAGGAGCCCATGACCGCACTGAACCCGGTCAAAACCATCGGCGATCAGGTGACCGAGACGATCCTGATCCACAAGGCCATGCCGCCTGCACAGGCCCGCGCTCGCGCGGCAGAGGTGCTGAGCCGCGTCGGCCTGCCGCCGGACCGGTTCCCCCTGTCCCGCTATCCGCATGAACTGTCTGGCGGTCAGCGCCAGCGCGTGGTTATCGCCATGGCCATCGCCCTGCGCCCTCGGCTGCTGATCGCGGATGAACCGACAACCGCGCTCGATGTCACCACGCAGGCGCGGATTCTGGACCTGCTCAAAGGGCTGGTGTCGGAATATGGGATGGGCCTGTTGATGATCACACACGATCTGGCGGTGGTGGCCGATATGGCGGACCGGATCGTGGTGATGCGGCGGGGCGAGGTGGTGGAAACCGGCGCAACGGATCACCTGCTGCGCCATATGCAGCACCCCTATACCCGGATGTTGTTCGAGGCCTCGGGCCATCAGGTCGCCTTGCCCACCCCGCCGGAGCCGGTGCCCTTGCTCGAAGTCGCAAACGTGGTGCGCGACTATCGCCTGCCGCGTCCGGGTCTGTTCGGCCCGCACGGCCATCACCGCGCCGTCGATCAGGTCAGCTTCACGCTCAACAAAGGCGAGCGTCTGGGGCTGGTGGGTGAATCCGGATGCGGTAAATCGACCCTAACACGAGCAATTTTGGGGCTTGAAGAGGTGCAGCAGGGCCAGATTCTGCTGAACGGACAGCCGGTTTTTACCGGTCATAAACCCAACCTTGAAGTGCGCCGCAAGATGCAGGTCGTATTTCAGGACCCGTTCGGCAGCTTCAACCCACGCCACAAGGTCTCGCGCCTGATCACCGAGCCGTTTCATCTGCTGGACAACCCGCCGATTGGGTCCGAGAAAGCGGATCGCGTGGGTGAAATGCTGACCGCTGTTGGCCTCAGCCCCGATGACGCGGGGAAATACATCCACGAGTTCTCGGGCGGTCAGCGGCAGCGCATCGCCATCGCGCGGGCGCTGATCATCAGGCCCGAGCTGATCCTGTTTGATGAGGCGGTCTCGGCCCTCGATGTCTCGGTCCGGGCGCAGATACTGGATTTGCTGGCCGAGCTGTGCGCGGCTTATGATCTGACCTATCTGTTCATAAGCCACGACCTGAGCGTTGTCCGCACGATCACCGACCGCGTTCTGGTGATGCAGGCCGGGCAGATCGTCGAACAGGGGGAGACCGCGCAGGTTTTCGCGGACCCGCAGCATCCCTACACCCGATCCCTGATCGACGCCGCGCCGGTTTTGCCTGACACTCTGGGGGCCGCATGAACACCGAAACCGCTTGTTTAGAGTCTGTGTGAGAAGGAGAACCACATGACTGACCCGCTTTGGTTCGATCCCGGCCTCTGCCTGATCGGCGGTGCGTGGGTGCCTCCCGCGTCCGGTGAAACCTTACCGTTGATCAACCCGTCAGACGGAACTGAGCTGTGCCGGATCGCCCGAGGTGGTGCGCCGGATGTGGACGCGGCGGTTGCGGCAGCGCAATCGGCACGAGAGGGGACGTGGGGGCGTATGACTGCGCTTGATCGGGGGCGCATCCTGACCCGTCTCGGGCAGCTTGTGCTGGAACGGCTGGACGACCTCGCCCTGCTTGAGGCGCTTGATGTGGGCAAGCCGTTAACACAGGCGCGGGCGGATGCGGTGGCCTTGGCGCGTTATTGCGAGTTCTACGGCGGGGCCGCGGACAAGGTGATGGGACAGACCATCCCCTATCTGGAGGGCTACACCGTCTACACCCTGCGTGAGCCACACGGGGTTACGGGCCATATCGTACCGTGGAATTACCCGATGCAGATCATCGGTCGCTCGGTCGGCGCGGCGCTGGCGATGGGCAATGCCTGCGTTCTGAAACCGGCGGAAGAGGCCTGTCTGACCGCGCTCGCCTTCGCCCATCTGGCGTTAGAGGCCGGGCTGCCCGAAGGCGCGTTGAATGTGGTGCCCGGTTTGGGGGCCGAGGCGGGCGCGGCGCTGTCGGGGCATCCGGGTGTCGACCATATCTCCTTCACCGGCTCAGTCGCGACCGGGGCGCTGGTGCAACAGGCGGCGGGGCGCAATGTGGTGCCGGTGACGCTGGAACTTGGCGGCAAGTCGCCTCAGCTGGTTTTTGACGATGCCGATCTGAATGCGGCGCTGCCGTTTCTGGTGAATGCGGGCATTCAGAATGCGGGTCAAACCTGTTCCGCTTCGTCTCGCATTCTGGTTCAGCGCGGTATCTACGATCTGGTCAAAATGCGCATGGCCGAGGCCTATTCTGACCTGACAGTAGGGCCTGCCACCACTGACCTGCGCGTTGGGCCGCTGATTTCCAACCGGCAGAAAGAGATTGTCGCTGGGTATCTGGCGCAAGGAGCGGACCTGACCCTTGCGGCGCAGGGGCAGATCGTGGACGACACGCCCGAAACCGGCGCTTACGTTCTACCCACCTTGTTCGCAGACGTGCCGCCGGATCACATTCTGGCGCAGCAGGAGATCTTTGGCCCGGTGCAGGTCTTGATCCCATTTGAGACCGAAGAACAGGCTCTAACCATAGCCAACAGCACCGAGTATGGCCTTGTCGCCAGCATCTGGACCTGCGACGGCGCGCGGCAGATGCGGCTGGCGAAACAACTGCGGTCGGGGCAGGTGTTCATCAACAATTACGGGGCCGGGGGTGGCGTGGAACTGCCTTTTGGCGGCGTTGGCAAATCGGGGCATGGCCGCGAAAAGGGGTTTGAGGCCTTGTATGGCTTTTCCCAACTCAAAACGGTTGCCGCCTATCACGGCTGATTCACTGATCAGACGATCACCTCGATCGGTTCCTGGGCACCCACGCCGAATATCCGTTTGTAGCGGCTGATCTGGTCTGCCGGACCCATCGCCTTTTCCGGGTTGTCGGACAGTTTGACGGTCGGGCGTCCATTGGCGGAAACCGCTTTGCACACCAGCGAAAACGGGGCCAGCGCATCATCCGGGACAAGCCCTCGGAAATCGTTGGTCAGCAAGGTGCCCCAACCGAACGAGATATTGGCACGGTCCGCAAACTGGCTGTGCAATTCCCGGATTTTCTCAACATCCAGCCCGTCCGAAAAGATAATCCGTTTCTGCGCCGGGTCCTCGCCACGCGATTTCCACCAGTCGATGGCAATCTCGGCCCCGGCCGCCGGGTCGCCGCTGTCGATGCGGATGCCGGTCCAGCCCGCAAGCCAGTCGGGGGCATGATCCAGAAACCCCTTGGTGCCGTAAGTGTCGGGCAGAATGATGCGTAAGTTGCCGTCATGTTCGTCATGCCAGTCGCTAAGAACATCATAGGGCGCTTGCGCCAGCCCCTCATCCGTATCGGCCAGCGCGGAATAGACCATGGGCAGTTCGTGCGCGTTGGTGCCGATCGCTTCGACCTCGCGACGCATGGCGATCAGGCAGTTCGAGGTGCCGGTGAACGCGGGCCCCAGCCCCTCGATCATCGCCTGCACGCACCAGTCTTGCCACAGAAACGAATGCCGCCGCCGCGTGCCGAAATCGGCGATCCCAAGACCGTCGATGCGCCCCAGCGTTTCGATCTTTTCCCAGACTCGCGTCATCGCGCGGGCATAAAGCACCTGCAACTCGAACCGCCGCATGTCGTTCAACACCGCGCGCGAGCGCAGTTCCATCAACACCGCCAAAGCCGGAATTTCCCACAGCATGACCTCGTGCCATTTGCCCTCGAACGTCAGTTCATACTGATCGCCCTTGCGCTCCAGATGATAGGCTGGCAGGCGCAGATCCTCGAACCATTCCATGAAATCCGACCGGAACATCTGCCGTTTGCCATAGAACATGTTGCCCCGCAGCCAGGTGCTTTCGCCCCGGCTGAGGCTGAGCGAGCGGATGTGATCCAGCTGTTCCCGCAGCTCTCCTTCGTCGATCAAACGGGCCAATGGCACGTGATTCGAGCGGTTGATCAACGAGAACACCACATCGGTTTGGGGCTTGTTTCGAAACACTGACTGGCACATCAGCAGTTTGTAGAAGTCCGTGTCGATCAAAGACCGGACAATCGGGTCGATCTTCCATTTGTGATTGTAGACACGGGTCGCGATATCGACCATGGGGAACTCCTGCGATTTCCGTTGTTAGATCAATCGGCACGGTGAATGGCAAGAGTCGCTGATTTGGTGACAATGCCAATGTCCAGTCACAAAGCGGGCATATTGTGTGTTGTTTTCACAGGTTAGTGAGGTGGGGGATGGAAAGACGGAACTGAGTTTGTGAATGGGTCTCGAGTACGATTTTGACATTGTAAAGGTTGCACCGGACCGGACCGATCCTGCCAAGGCTGGGGATCAACCTGACACAGAGCGCCCGGTGCGCGCGGTGTTTCGCGACATCCGGACGGCGGATGCGTTGCGGGGAACGTCGCCGAAAATCCGGGCCATGTTTCTGGACGCCGGGTTCAGCCTGGAATCGCGGCGCAGCGGCATTGCGGCGGACATTTATCCGGCCGAGGATCTGACGGACCGGATTGGAGTTCTGTACGATCTTTTTGACAACATCAGACACCAGGGCCTGCAAGGCGAATATTGCGGCGATTTCGACCTGTCGCAGTTTCTGGACCATGTCAGGCGTGCGCGCCCTGCAACTGGCGTCATCCGCCCTGCGCCCCGCCGGGTTCCGCCGCAACGTGCCGAGGCAAAACCAAAACGCCGTCCCCTGTCGGGGCGCATCGGGTTCGCCCTTGGGATTGCTGTCATGCTGTTTGCGCTGCTGAAGTATCTGGCGGCAGCGGGTGCGTCGCCCTAAGCCAGTGTCACCCCGGCCTTTTGCATGGCCTGTTTGGCGGCCTCGAGCGAGCCGTCCATGTCGATAGCCCGGCAGGCGTCCATCCTGACGGTGACGTCAAAGCCGAGCCTTGCCGCATCAACGGCTGAGAAATGCACGCAGAAATCCGTGGCGAGCCCGACCAAGGTCAATTCCGTAATCCCGCGCGAGTCCAGATAGCCTTTGAGCCCGGTTGGCGTTGTCTGGTCGTTTTCGAAAAAGGCTGAATAGCTGTCGATGCCCGGTCGAAAGCCTTTGCGGATGACAAGATCGGCATGGGTGCGCAGATTGGGGTGAAAATCGGCCCCGCTGGTGCCCTGAACGCAGTGATCGGGCCACAGGACCTGCGGGCCATAGTCCATCTCGGTCATCTCGAACGGGTCTTTGTCGTCATGTGAACTGGCGAAAGAGGAATGGCTTGCCGGGTGCCAGTCCTGCGTCAGGATCACGGCATCGAAGTCATCCATCATGGCGTTGATCGGGGCGACAACCTCATCCCCTCCGGCCACGGCCAGCGCGCCGCCGGGGCAGAAATCGTTCTGGACATCGATTACGATCAGGGCGTGGGTCATAGTGGCCTCCTTGCACAGGTGTATCGGTAGGGGGCCGCGGGCCGGGCGTCAATGCGGTGCCTTGCGACTTTGGCCCGGCGGGTTTAGACCGCGCGGATGTACACCATCGCTGCCCTGTATCACTTTACCCGCTTCCCGGACCCCGCTGCGCTGCGCGACCCGCTGCTGAACCTGTGCCACGCGCAGAGCGTCAAAGGCACGCTTTTGCTGGCACAAGAGGGGATCAACGGCACCATCGCGGGCCCGCGTGCGGGGATTGACGCGGTGCTGGCTCATATCCGCGCCGTGCCGGGCTGCGACGGGCTGGAGTGGAAAGAGGCCACCGCCGATCACCCGCCCTTCGGCAAGATGAAGGTCCGCCTGAAGAAAGAGATCGTCACCATGGACCAGCCGGACGTCGATCCGCGCGCCAGCGTCGGTCACTATGTTGAACCGCAGGACTGGAACGATTTGATCCGTCAGGACGATGTGGTGGTGATTGACACCCGCAACGATTACGAGGTGGCGATTGGCACGTTTGAAGGCGCAATAGACCCTGAAACAGCCAGTTTTCGCGATTTCCCGGCCTGGTGGGAGCAGAACAAGGACCGCTTCCACAACAAGCGCGTTGCCATGTTCTGCACCGGCGGTATCCGCTGCGAGAAATCCACCAATTACCTGTTGGGGCAGGGGGTCGAGGATGTCTATCACCTCAAAGGCGGCATCCTGCGGTATCTCGAAGAGATGCCCGCCGAAGACAGCACCTGGCAGGGCGACTGTTTCGTGTTCGACAACCGCGTTTCGGTCGGGCACGGACTGGTCGAGGGGCCGCACAAGCTGTGCCACGGCTGTCGCCGCCCGATCCTGCCCGAAGATGTGAAACGCCCGGAATACGAGCATGGCGTGGCATGCCACCAATGCTTCAACGAGACCTCCGAGGCTGACAAGATGCGCTTTCGCGAGCGGCAAAAGCAAATCCTGCTGGCCCGTGCGCGCGGCTCGGAGCATCTGGGGTCAGACTGAATTCAGCTTGCGGGCCCGCGCCGGAAACCGGAATATCCGGGGCAGGCCAGCAAGATGGAGCAGGAATGTCCCGCGAACCGGTAACCTTGGAAGAATGGAAATCGACGCTGATAGCGGCGGTTGGGATGATCGTGGCCAGTTTTCTGGCGTGGTTCGGCCTGTCGCGCCTGAGCGAGGCCGCCGCAGGCGACACAATCGGCACCATCGCGTCCGTAGGACTGGTGCTGTGGATCGTGTCGCAATCCTGGTTCTACATGACTCAGGTGAAATCGCCGCGCCGGCTGCTGTTTCTGATGGGCGTGTCCTTCATTCAGGTCGTGCCCTTCCTGTTCGCCGCCGTCTACGGCGCGTTTGGGTACAACGACAATTGCGTCGTCGGTGCGCGCGGCCCTGCGGATATCCTGTATTTCTCTTACGTCACCTTCACCACCGTGGGCTATGGCGACATGGCCCCGACCGGCCTGTGCCGCGCGCTTGCGGTGTCCGAGGCGGTGACGGGCTACATCCTGCTGGGCATGTTCGTGGCGGCCGCCGTCGCGCTTTATGCGCGCAACCACGGCAAGTAGCGCCTTACTTATTCTGGTCGATCCAGCGCGACATCATCTGCTTGTCGCGAAAGCACTCGGACGGAACCGGGCGGCGCTTGCTGCGCGATATCCGCTCGGCAAAGGCCACTTGTTTGCCCGTCGGGTAATTGTCGAATTGCGAGGTGGCGCTGGGCTTGTGCGCCGAAATCCAGTTCGACAGCGCGCGGCGGTCGCGCTGCGCCTCAACCGGAATCTCCAGCGCCGATTGCTGCGCAATGGCGCGGGCATAGCGCATCTGCCGGTCGGTGACAGGCAGCATATGATAATCGTTGCTGGGTGCGTCGTACCAGCTTTGACGGGCAGCGTTGGTCATGGCTCAGATACCTCCGTTCCGCCTTGGATATCTCTGCGGAACAAATATAGAACATTTTAGGAACTTTTTCAAGATTTTCACTGATCCGGGCGGTTTTCACCGCTTTTTGAACCAGCCTGTCCCGTCGCGTTTCGACCTGTTCCACACGGTTTTCCGTGCCTTAAGGTCAATGAAAGAATCAGCGCAGGTCATTTCAACTCACAACTGCTCACCGCGGCGTGCGCAGGGTCGCGAAAGGCGATGTTCCGCCGACGCTGCGCTTGTTTCCGCTGCCCAAGGCGCCTTTACCGACATTTCACGTCGGGAACAGAGCATAAGCCGTCGCACGCCTGTGGCTGACTTTGCCACAGGGCAATGTTGCGCATGAGGAGAGCAAACCCATGAAAACCCACGCTCAGGCCGTTGTGATCGGAGGGGGGCTGGTCGGCTGCTCGATCCTGTACCATCTGGCCAAGCTTGGCTGGACCGATGTGGTCCTGCTGGAACGGGACGAGTTGACCAGCGGCTCTACCTGGCACGCCGCCGCCGGTATCCACGGGCTGCACGACAACAACAACGTCACCCGCATCCAGCACTATACGATGAACCTGTATAAAGAGCTTGAGCAGGAAACCGGGCAGGGCTGCGGTGTGTTCCAGCCCGGCTCGCTGTATCTGGCGCAGACCGAAGAGCGCGAACAGCAACTGCGCCTGCAGGAGGCCAAGGCGCGGTTTTATGGCCTGAACTTTCACGAAATCAGCCGCGAACAGGCCATGGAACTTCACCCGCTGGCGCAGTTCGACGACATCCGCTGTATCATGTTTGAACCCGATGGCGGCAATGTGGACCCTTCGGGCGTGACCCATGCCTATGCCGCAGGGGCGCGGGCGATGGGGGCAACGGTTGAGCGGTTTTGCCCCGTAATAGGCACTGATCCGCAGCCCGACGGCAGCTGGATCGTGCGCACGGAGAAGGGCGATATTCACACGCAATGGGTGGTGAATGCTGGGGGCCTGTGGGGGCGCGAAGTGGCGGCGCTGGTGGGCCTTGAACTGCCGCTGCAACCAACCGAGCATCAGTATTTCGTAACGGATTCGATTGATGAGGTCGCCGCGATCGGACGCCGATTGCCCTCAATCGCTGATCGGGATGGTGAGTATTACTTCCGGCAGGAAGGCAACGGGTTGCTGATCGGCGCTTACGAAAAAGACATGCGGTTCTGGGCCGAAAACGGCACCCCACTGAATTTTGCCCACGATCTGTTCCCCGACGATCTGGACCGCATCATGGAAAACGTCATCCGCGCCACCGAACGCGTGCCGGTGGCCGCCACCGCCGGAGTGAAGCGGGTGATCAACGGTCCAATGATCTGGTCGCCGGACGCAAACGCGCTGTGGGGGCCGGTGCCCGAGTTGCAGAACTATTTCTGTTGCACCGGGATCATCCCCGGGTTTTCGCAATCCGGCGGTCTCGGCCTGCTGGCGGCGCAATGGATGATCGAGGGCGAGCCACAATATGACATGTTCGCCTGGGATCTGGCTCGGTTCGGTGACTGGGCCGACAAGGCCTTTACCAAGGCGCGGGTCGAGGATCAGTACACCCACCGTTTCGCCATCCATTTCCCGAACGAAGAGCGCAGCGCCGGTCGTCCCGCCCGCCTGCGTCCGGCCTATGAGATGCAGAAGCAAATGGGCTGCGTCTTTGGCCTGAACTGCGGCTGGGAACATCCGCTGTGGTTTGCCGATCAGCCCGGCGTGACCGACACCAACGGCTTCACCCGCCAGAACTGGTGGGAACAAGTGGGTCGTGAAGTGCGCATGCTGCGAGAGGTTGTCGGCGTCATCGATATCTCGAACTTCGCCAACTACGTGATCAAGGGTCCCGGCGCACGGGACTGGCTGGATCGCCTTGTCGCCAACCATGTGCCGACCGAAGTCGGGCGATCTTGTTTGACCCCGATGATCTCGGTCCGGGGCGGTGTCGCGGGTGATTTTACCATCACCAAGACTGCCGAAGACGAATACATGATGATCGGCTCGGGCATGGCCGAGCGTTACCATCAAAGGTTCTTCAACATGGTCGATCTGCCCGAAGGCACCTCGTTCGAGGTCGCAACCGACCGCATCGCAGGCTTCAACGTTGCCGGTCCCAAGTCACGCGATCTGCTGCAAAGACTGACCAATGCGGACCTGTCGAACGAGGCGTTCCGGTTTATGCGCTCGCAAACCATCGACGTCGCCGGGGTCACCTGTCTGGCCATCCGCGTCAGTTTCACTGGCGATCTGGGGTGGGAGCTGCACTGCGCCGAAGCCGACCAGATCAGGCTCTATTCGGCGCTTTTGGACGCTGCAAAGGCGCTGGGCGGCGGACCGGTCGGAGGTCGTGCTCTGGGCTCGCTGCGCATCGAAAAAGGCTATGGCTCGTGGGGCCGGGAATATTCTCAGGAATACTGGCCGCAAGAGGTTGGTCTGTCCGGCCTGATCAAGCTGGACAAGGACTTCCTGCACAAAGACGCCTATCTGTCCATCAAGGACAACCCCGCGCGTGAGGTTCTGTCGATCTTCGAGGTTGACGCGGTGGATGCCGACGCCGCCGGGGGTGAGCCGATTTTCACACCGGATGGTAAACCTGTCGGGCGGGTGACCTCGGGCGCATTTGGCTATTCGGTCGGAAAATCGCTGGCCATCGGATATGCCGACCCGAACGTGGCCAGTCCCGGCGACGCGGTTGAGATTTTCATCCTCGGCAAGCCGCACACGGCCAGACTCCTGTCTGAGCCTCCGTTCGATCCCAAGGGCCTGCGCCTGCGCGATGTCCAGCCGGTGATGGTGGCCGCTAAGTGACCGGCACCTTCGCCCGCGTTGCCGAGTTTGCGCTCAACCGGACGGTGGAGGACATACCCGAGAGCGCGCGTGAAGCCGCCGCGCTGTTGATGCTGGATACGATGGGCATCCTGATCGCCTCGGGCCCGATGCAGGCCGGGGTGATCGCGCGCAACACGGCGGCGCTGCTTTTCGGCAGTTCTGATCCAGCGTTCACCGCGCGTATGTTGTTTGACGGGCGCGCGGTCAGCATGACGGGCGCGGCCTATGCCGCCGCCACGCAGACGGACAATCTGGATGGGCATGACGGGTACAACCCGGTCAAAGGCCATATTGGCGTTGTGGTTCTGCCCGCCCTTGCCGCGCTGGCCGAGCAGTGCCCCGATCTGACCGGCCCCGAGGCTTTGGCAGCCGTGGTCACCGGCTATGAGATCGCCGGGCGCGCCGGGCTGTCGCTGCATGCCAGCGTCAGCGATTATCACACCTCCGGTGCCTGGAACGCGCTGGGCGTGGTGGCCATGGCGGCGCGGTTGCGCAGGCTGACACCGGGTCAGATGCGGCAGGCGATGGGCATCGCCGAATACCACGGCCCCCGCAGCCAGATGATGCGTGAGATTGCCAACCCCACCATGCTGCATGACGGGTCCGGCTGGGGGGCTCTGGCCGGGATGTCCGCCGCCATTCTGGCCCAACAAGGCTTTACCGGCGCACCCGCCATCACCATTGAGGCGGAAGAGGCCGCGCTGTATTGGGTCGATCTGGGCCAGGTCTGGCAGGTCGAGGATCAGTACATCAAACCCTATCCGATTTGCCGCTGGGCCCATGCCGCAATCGACGGTGTCCGGGCCGTGATGCGTGATCACGATCTGACTGCGGCGCAGATCGGTGCGATCCATATCAACAGCTTCCGGCAAGCCGCCTGCCTGTTTGCGGGCCAGCCGGAAACCACGTCTCAGGCGCAGTATTCTCTGCCCTTCGCCGTTGCCGTTCAAGCGGTGCATGGGCGGATTGGGGTCGAGCATATCTCGGGCATGGGCCTTTCGGACCCAGCCGTTGCGGACTTGATGACAAAGATCAACGTCGCTGAGAGCGAACGCCACAACGCGCGGTTCCCGGAGGGCCGCTGGGCAGATGTCGAGATCACGACAACCGATGGGCGCGTTCTGAAATCAGGTGATATTCCCGCCCGAGGCGGGTTGGAAGATCCGCTGACGAAACACGAGATCATGGCAAAATACATGCAATTCGCATCCCCAGTTATCGGCACTGAGCGCGCCGACGCCATTCGCGCGGCAATCCTTGGCTGGACCGAAAATGGGTCTCGCTATGCGGACCTCGCCAAACACTTATATGCCCCACCTGCACCTTGACTTTGCAGCAGGTTTCACGACCCACCCGAACTGTTTCGCGGTCTTAGTCTTGCTGGATACCCGCAAACAGGTCCAAAATCCTTTGCCGTGTCTCCCGGCTGTCCTCTAACAGACCCGCTGCATCCGCCAGCGGCGTGTCCGGCAGGCGGGTCGGCAGTTCGGATAGGGCTTGTGTGGTTTCGGTCATCTCAGCATACTTCCCAACCGTGCCCACCTGATCCGGCAAATCGCTCAGCCAAAAGTAACGGTCGGCAGTCGGCATGTCGCCCAGATCGCGCAGCAGATTTCCGGCCCCTGTGTAGTCTTGGGCCGAGGCCATAGCCTGCGCCCGTAGCCGCGCCGCATCCTCTGAAAGATCATCGGCAAGCTCCAGCATCGCCTGATGCGGGCGGCCGTTCAAAATTGCGGCCCGCGCCCGCAACCGCGCCCGTTCAAATCGTCTGTTGCGGTCTTGCGGCCTGTTGGCAAGGGAAAAGGCCCGCGTTGGGAAACCAAGCGTCGCAAGGCGGTCGGACAGGGCAACCGCTGTGTCTGTGGACAGGTCATTTGGGAACTCTGCCTGCACCGCAAATGTCTGCCGCAAAAAGGTGATATCATCCGACCGTTCGGCCAATATCTGCAGGTGCCTATTCAAGGTGCCCGGGAAACCGGCATCTTTGGACAGGGTCTGGATCAGATCAAACGCCTGATCAAACTCCTGACTAAGACCCAGAGCAATCGCATGCGTTCTGGCCGTTATCGCGCCAAGCTCTGATCGTCGATACTCGGTGCCATAGGCGGCGGCCAGACCAAGCTCTTGCGCCGAGACCGAACCGCGATCGACCCAACGTTTCTCAATCAGCCGGGCCAGCGCCAGAGGTGCTTCGACGGACGCATCCGATGCTGTAACAACCTCCGTCAAAAGGGACTCAGCCCGCTCATCCTGCCCCTCCACCTCTGCGACCTGTGCCTTGACCTGTTGGACATTAGGCCGGGTCTCGCCCTCAAGGCGGTCGACTGAGCGCAGCACGCGACGCGCGGCCTCGGTCTGCTGCCCGTCCACAAGGATCGACGCCAGCCGTGCCCCAAGGGCGCGGCGCAAATGATCCGGCAGACGCGCAAACGACTGTTCGATGGCTTGCATTTGCGCGTCCGGCGCCAGCGACTGCTCTGCCAGTACCGCCCAAAGCGCCACATCGCCTTCGCATTTCTGCATTCCAATGAACGGGGACTGCCCGGTTACCGGTTGCTCATCGACAATCCGGGCAATCGCTGAAACCCATTGCGTTTCTTGCGCCGGAGCCCGCGACAGATCCAGCACTCGGACAGCTTCGACCCCAAAACCATGAAACGCGTAAAGCTTGGCAAGCTTTTCGGCCCGCGCCTGATCGACGCGATCAAATTCCTGATACAGCCCAGCCCTCAATTCTGAGGTTTGATCGGGAAAGGGGCGCCTGTCTGACCAGCCTGCGACTCCCAGCTCAGCGTCCGCGATACAGGCGGGTTCGGTGTCGAGCTGCCGCAACTCCGCGCCGAGCAGGTCTGGAAGCTCATCTAGGATCGAGGACATGTTGATGTTGCCCCCCAATTTCTCCGGCACCGCGATGTTTTCAGGCGCGAAGGAAGCCCGGGGCCCAACGGGCGTGAGGTTCAAATCGAGGATTTCCCGGTCCGCCCCCTGCAGTAGCCGGGCGGATAGCTGATCCACAAAACCCTGCCGTGTCCGGTTCAAGAGCGGCAGATCAAATTGCGACATTGGGTCGGGTGTTTTTTGTGACACTTGCCGCGGCACGCCCTGCCCGAATGCTGGCGGGGGAATGTCTGCCGCAATTGGTGGCAGCGGGTTCCCCGGTGCAATATCCAACACAATCATTCTGTTCTGGAACAAAAATGACGAGGCCACGCAGTCGCACCCGAACTCCAACTCAAGCGGTGCTCCGGGCCGGGTCTGCGATACCGAATCCAGCCGACCGGTGGTCAATCGGCTGAAGACCGAACCGGTGCGGAACGTGACCTCATCCAACGCCAGCGTCAGCCGTGCCCCGTTTTTTCGTTGCGCCAGTGTCCAGCCCGTATCCGGTGGAACGTTCACCACCAAACGGGTAAACCCGTCATGTTCACCGGAACGGACCGTTACTTCCTGCGACATGGCACCTGTCGCCGCAACGATCAGGACCGTCACCAGTGCGCCAAGCCGCGTCATGCCGCCGCCTGCTTGAGTTCTTTCAACGCATCCTCCAACTCGGAAAAGCCCGGCCGGTTATGGGTTGGCGTGTTCTGGCGACCCACCTCTATGCACATGGCAGCGTTATGGTTGTGCAGGTTTGCGACCAGAACCTCTTTGATCAGCTGGTAGAAATGGTTGTCTTCCTCAACGACGGTTTTCAGCTTGCCCGCAAAGGGGCCGACCAACCCGTAGGCCAGAAACACGCCGAGAAACGTGCCCACCAGCGCGCCGCCGATCAGTTTTCCCAGCACTTCCGGCGGCTGGTCGATTGAGCCCATGGTCTTGATCACACCCAGAACCGCAGCGACGATCCCCAGAGCGGGCAAGCCGTCGGCAACGGTCTGCAACGCGTGGCTGGAATGCATGGCGTGATGGAAATTCGCCTCCATCCGCTTTTCCAGAACTTCCTCGACCTGATGCGGATCGTCGTAGTTCATCGATGCAGAGCGCATGGTGTCGCAGATCAGATCCACGGCCTCTTTATCCGCCTGAATCTTCGGGTAGGATGAAAACAGGCTTGAGGATTGCGGGTCTTCGATATGCTGCTCAACCTCGACCGGGTTCGCGTGGGCGATACGGATTAGCGAGAACAGCAGGCAGAGCAGGTCGCGGTAATCCTCGGGCTTCCATTTCGGGCCTTTGAAGACTTTGCCCATGTCCTTGATCGTATGTTTGACGCCGCCGATGTCGTTGCTGATCAGAAACGCGCCGACCGCAGCGCCGCCGATCATCATCATCTCAAAGGGCAGGGATTTCAGAATGATGGTCATCTTGCCGCCTGCGGCCAGATAACCGCCGAACACCATTACGAAAATGACGACAATCCCAACAAGTCCAATCATGTGTGATCTCCGGCGATTTGCAGTTCAGATGTGAAGGGCATGGGCCGTTACTCCTGCGGGACAAGGGCGTTGCGCCCGGCCATGACAACGCTGATCGTATAGGCGGCTTCGGGGCTGAGGCCCGCCATCACGCCGGCCGCCGCGTCCGCAGGCATGCGCGACAGGAAGCCTGCCGCAAATGTCGGGTCCATGTTTTCGAACAGTTCGGCGGCATCTTTCGGCTTCATGCTCTGGTACACCTCGGTCAGCTGCGTAAGATCGGTTTCGGCGGCCTTGTCGGCAACGGCCAGCGTCGCGCGCAGCGCGTCCTCCGCCTCCTGCAGTGCGGTCAGGCGGGTTTCGATGGCCTGATCCGCAATTTCCAGCGCTTTTTCTTTGTCGCGCAGCGCGTCTTCCCGTTGCTTTACCTGTGCTTCGCGGCGCAGGAGTTCCGTCAGAACCACCTGAAGGTCCCGGCTGTCTTGCGCAGGCGGAGGGCTTTCGGTCTTCTGCGGCTCGGTCGTTTTTGCCAGGGCGGGCCCGGCTTCCAGCCCCACCCGAATCGCCGCAGAGCCGATCATCAGCAATGAGATCAACGTCAGGACGCCGCTGCGCGGACGCTTGTTCGCGGTCCGGCGACCCGTCATTCCGCCGCCTCTTGCCGTTTTCGGTCGTGACGGAAGAACATCAGCCCTTCGGGGGCTTTTGCGAGCGGTTCCGGAGCCACCGGTTCTGCGGGTTCGGTCCTGAGGTCATCCGCTTGTTCATCTGTATCCGGTGGGGTTTCCAGCGAGTCCTGCGGGGCTGCCGCCCGTTCGTTTTTGCTTTCGACCTGTTCATTGGACTCGTCCGCTTTTTCAGGCTGCACCCGGTCCGGTTCCTCTTCCGGAATGACGTCATGCATCGATGCCATCATCAGCTCCAACCGCTGTGCCACCAATTCGGCCCGCTCGGTCAGACCTTTCAGCGCGTCACCAGACCGGTCCGACGCAAACCGCGCGCTGTCCAGGGATTTTTTCAGCTCGTCCGCCTGCGAAGACAGAACCGCAACGGCCCCGCCGACCCCTTGTTCCAGATCGGTGAACCGCCTGAGCCGCCGCGACAGGACAAAACAGTAAAGGCCTGCGCCCAGCGCGCCTGCGACAAGCAAAATATCCGCAATCAGCTCCAATTCCGCCTCCTAATTCAGTACAAATTCCATGACCAGCACGTCGCGCACGCGGCCTTCGCCAACAACAATCGCGATGCGCCGCAACAGGTGCCCACGGATGCGAATCAACGCCAGAGGTCCCTCGATATCCGAGACCTCGATCGCCCGCAGATAGCCGTTCAGAACGTCCATGATTCGCGGCATCATTTTTTCCACATCAGCGATGTACGGGGCGTTAACTTCCAACTGTGCGTGAAACTTAAGATGGCGCGACCCGCCCGCATTCACCGACACGACGACCGGTGGCAGATCGACGAAGTCGACATCCGCAAGCGCCTTGGGCGGCGTGTCTGTTTCAGCCTCATAAGTGTCTGTTTTACTGCCCTTTCCCGCAAAGGGAAGCAGCCCGAATGACGTCAGCCCGTAACCGCTTGCCGCCCCGATCAGGGCAAGAATCGCTCCGACGACCAATCCTTTTTTGCCCTTTTTTTCAGGGGCCTCAGCCTGTTCGGCAGTTGCGTCTGTCATGACGTCCTCATCCGTTTCTGGTGCATCCGTCATAACCCCGCAGGGACTAACCGATTGTTAAGGGCAATCGTCCAAACAGGAGGTGCACTGGGCAGAACGCCGGTGAGTCGGAGGTGAGCGTGCAGCAGATCGGAACTGTCTGGGCTGGGTTGGACAGGCGAAAACAAATCATCGTTGCCGGTGCGGCTGTGCTGGTATTTTTGGGGGTTCTCGGGCTGTCGCGTGTGGCGACGGCCCCGTCGATGACCCTGTTATATGCGGGGCTGGAAAGCGGTGCCGCCGGGGATATCGTCCGGTCGCTGGATCAGCGCGGTGTGCAGTATGAGATTCGCGGTGGCTCGATCTACGTTCCCGGCGGGCAGCGGGACGAATTGCGCATGACCTTGGCCAGTGAGGGCCTGCCTGCGAATGGCAATCGGGGGTACGAGCTGCTGGATTCCCTCAGCGGCTTTGGCACCACGTCGCAGATGTTCGATGCCGCCTATTGGCGCGCGAAAGAGGGTGAACTGGCGCGCACGATCGTCGGCAGCCCTCATGTCAGCCAGGCGCGGGTTCACATCGCCAACGGATCGGCCAACCCGTTTCAGCGCAGCGTGGCCCCCACGGCCTCGGTCTATCTGGTGCCCTCGGGGGGGCAGATCACCGGGGATCAGGCCAAGGCCATTCGGTTTCTGGTGGCCTCTGCCGTCAGCGGTCTGGCACCGGAAAACGTCACGGTGGTCGATTCGAACGGGTCCGTGATTGGCGGTCAGGAAACCGCCGTGGCCGCCGATACCGCCGACGACAAGTCGCGCCAGTTGCGCGAACGGGTCCTGCGGCTGGTTGAGGCGCGCGTTGGCGCGGGCAATGCAGTTGTCGAGGTCAGCGTCGATACGGTGACCAAAACGGAATCAATCCGCGAGCGGCGGTTTGACCCGAAAGGGCGTGTGGCGATCAGCACCGATGTTGAAGAACGTTCCGACAGCGCCCGGAATCAGTCATCCGACGTCACGGTTGCATCGAACCTGCCGGATGGGGACGGCGCGGGTGGGGATGAGTCCAATTCGACCGCCACAGAGACCCGCGAGCGGGTGAATTATGAGGTCTCGGAAACCGAGTTGGAGGTTCACAACGCCCCCGGTGCCATCAAGCGGCTGACCGTTGCGGTTCTGGTCAACGGAACAAGTGCGGCGGATGCGACGGGCGCGGAAAGTTTCACTCCGTTGCCGCAGGCAGAGCTTGAGGCGCTGGAAGAACTGGTCGCCTCTGCAGTCGGATTCGATGCGGCGCGGGGGGATGTGATCACGTTGAAATCCCTCGACCTGCCAGCGGTTGAGCCTAAGGGGACGCTGGTCTCGGCCTCTGCGTGGCAGAATATCCATCTGGATGCGATGTCGCTGATCCAGATGGCGGTTCTGGCGGTTGTCTCGCTGGTGCTGGCCCTGTTCGTGATCCGCCCGATCCTGATGAAACCGGCTGTGGCCCCGGCCTTGCTGCCAGCAGGCTCAGGTACTGAGGACACCGCTGTTCTGACAGGTGAGATCGCGACGGACGATGTGTCCAGCTTTGCGCAATTGCCGGCTCAGGCCGATGTTCCGACCTTGGGAGCGGTTGCAGAAGACCCGGTGCAACGTCTGCGGGCGATGATCGGCGACAAGCAGGAAGAGACGGTCGAGATTCTGCGTAGCTGGCTGGAAGAGGGTGAGGAGCGCGTGTGATGACCATTGCTCACCTTCTTGAGGATTTCGCGACCGCATCGGCGGATGGCAGAGTTCACGTTCTGAACGACGACACGCTCGAAGAACACCGGCTTGCGGCTTTTGAACAAGGCTATGGCGCAGGTTGGGAGGATGCGGTTCAGGCGCAGGAGCAAAGCCGGACCCACGTCTCTGCCGAGCTGGGGCAGACCCTGCAGGACATGTCCTTCACCCATCATGAGGCGCTGTCGCGCATGACGCTGTCTCTGCAGCCCATGTTTCAAAGCCTGGTCCGCGTTGTTCTGCCCGAGAGTATCGAAAAGGGCCTTGGCACACGGGTTGTGGAACAGTTGTGCAGCATGGCCCGCGAGCAGATCGGGCAGCCTATACAAATCCTGGTTCCCGAGGGGCAGGGCGAGGCGGTGCAATCCCTGATCCCCGGCGAAATCTCTCCGCCCCCCAGCGTGATCGAAGACCCCTCGCTGGAGGCCAGTCAGGCACGGCTGCAGGTGGGCATGTCGCGGCGCGAGGTTGATTGCAGCGCCCTGCTGGCATCGATCGCCGGGGCATTTGAAGCGTACGTATTTGAGGCAAACGAGGCATTGGCAAATGAGTGACACCCAGACCCCGACCCAGCAGAAAACGAACCCGTTCGATTCGGTTCCCATCGAAGTGACAGTCTCGGTCGGCCGTGCCCGCCCGTTGATCCGGGATTTGCTGAACTTTGGCGAAAATGCCGTGCTGACGCTGGACAAACGGATCGAGGACCCGGTCGATCTGTATGTCGGGGATCAACTGGTCGCCCGCGGCCTGCTGGAAGAGATGGAGGGCGAGCAGGCCGGTCAACTGGCCGTGCGCCTGACGGAAATAGCCGACCTGCAAAACGGGATCGGTTGATGCGCGCTATGATCTGGCTGGCATGCGCGGTCCTCGTCCTGACGCCGTCACTGGCGCTGGCGCAGGACGTGACGCTGTCGCTGGGCGAGGGCGGGTCGATCTCGGCCCGGACGGTTCAGTTGATCCTACTGATCACAGTGCTGAGCCTCGCGCCGGGGCTGGCGATCATGATCACCTGCTTCCCGTTTCTGATCACCGTTCTGGCTATCCTGCGGCAGGGGATCGGGCTGCAGCAATCGCCGCCCAATATGCTGATTGTCAGCCTGGCGCTGTTTCTGACCTATTTCATAATGGACCCCGTTTTCACTGAAGCCTGGACCAGCGGCATCCGCCCGATGCTGGAAGAACGGATGGAGGTTGAAACAGCGCTGGAACGCACCCTGACCCCGTTCCGGAAGTTCATGGCCGCAAGGCTGGATGCGGACACGTTCTACGCAATGGCAGCCCTGCGCCCCGAAGGCGATGCGCTGGCCCTATCGCCGCAGGCCCCGCTGTCGGTTCTGATGCCGTCTTTCATGCTGTCAGAAATCGCCCGCGCCTTTCAGATCGGGTTTCTGATTTTCCTGCCCTTCCTGATCATTGACCTGGTGGTTGCTGCCGTTCTGATGTCGATGGGCATGATGATGGTGCCGCCGGCTATCGTGTCCTTGCCATTCAAGCTAGCGTTTTTCGTGATTGCTGATGGGTGGGCGTTGATCGCCAGTGCGTTGGTGCGCAGTTATATGCCTTAGGTCGTGCTGAGCGCGGGGGTGCGTTGGGTCGAGTTTGGACGGGTTCCAACGCTAGCGGAGGGGCAGTTCTTCAGCGCGGTGCTCGCCTGATCCGTACTCAGATCAGGCGCGTCAAAGCGTGGAAATCTAGGAATTGCGCCTGTCCAAAAGTGAAGCGGCGCATCCGAAATGCTGTAAGCCCGGAGAATTTGGTGCGAAAACTGCACCATTGCTCAAAGGCAATCAATCTAACCTCTGCCAGCGCGGTGCAAGCGGATCAGCTGGTCCGGTCCAGATCCTTGATCAACTGGTTCAGATTGCCCTTGCGCGCATCCAGCATCGCGCCGATCTCGGTGCGCTCAGTCAGCAGCAGGTTCACGCCTTCGATGAACATGTTGTAGAACTTGTCGCGCCCGGACTTGTCCGAGACCAGAAAGGTCACATCGAACGGAGAAGATCCGCGCAGCTTGACCGAGGTTCTGACCTCGTAACCCGCTTTGATCTTGCGGGCATTGCGGACATTCACTTCACCCCCGATAAACTCGCGGAACCGGCGGCCATATTTGCGGGAGATATAGCCCTGAAACGCATTGGTGAAGCGCCTTAGTTGTGCCGGGGTGGCCGTACGGGCATCCGCGCCCAAAGCATAGCGGGCCATGATCGGCACGTCTGCATATTGCACAAAAATCTTCTCAAAATCGCGCAGCATGGCGTTTTCGGATTTGCCGGAGGCGATCACCCGGTTGATATCGGCAACCACGCTGTCCACCAGAGCCTTGGCGCTGGCCTCGGTCTGGGCGAAGGCGGGCAGGGGCAGGGCGGCCAATGCCAGGCCTGCGGCGATAAATCCACGTCGGTTCAATGCGTTACTCGGCATATGGGTCCTCGTAGGGGTCAAGAAAGGGGTCTCTGACTGGGTCAGTCCCAATTTCTGCGTAGGGATCGTCATACAGCCCCAGATAGGCGTCCTCATCATCTCTTGCCAGTTCGAAGCGGCGATTTTGAAGATAGATCAGCCGCGCCTGCGCATAACTGTCCGCGCTGTCATACAAAATCGAATCCACCGTGTCCGAGAACCGGCCCCGGTCGCCCATGCGCCGCACAACCTCGGCGTAAACGCCGATGTTGTCCACGGGACGGGTCGGGCTGAAATTGATCGGGTTCGAGAACAGGTTGACCACAACGCCGATCGCGTCGCGTTGCGTCGAGGGGCCGTAGAAGGGCAATTCGACATAAGCCCCTTCGCCAACGCCCCAGACATGCAGGGTTTCGCCAAAATCGGTGTCCACCGGTGGCAGATTCAGCTCATCGGCGGGCGCAGACAGGCCAAACCCGCCCACGGTCATGTTGATGACAAAGCGCAACAAAGCGTTGCCGGTCTGCTTCGGGTTGCCCTGCAGCAGATAGTCAAGCGCCTGACCGGGAAGGGAAATATTCTCGGCGAAGGTGCTGAAGCTTGTCACCATCGGGTCGGGCACGATTTTCACATAGCCTTTCGAGGCCGGGCGGAACAGGAACCTGTCAACCCCAAGGTTGAACTTGTGAACCGCGCGGTTATTGCCCTCATAGGGGTCAAAAACCTCGCCCGGGGGGGCGTCTGCCGGGGGCCGGGTCGCGCAGGCCGACAAAACGGTCATCAGGGACAGGACAATAATGTGCTTCAGGCCAAATCTGCTCGACACGGGTCTCGTTACTCCAAAGTTGCCCTTTGATTTGGATGCAGGGCTTTCAATCAATACGCCTGTGCCGGTTGAGCACAAGTTTTTGAGTCATAGATGGTTCACGCCTCGAATGAAACACCTAGCGTTTAACCTGTCTGTCGGCGCGCCGTAAAGTGACACAGCTTCAACAGTTCGCAATAAGAGAAGTTATGCCCAGATCGCAGGCGGTCGGCAAAATGACGGTTTCCTTCTTTTCCAAACGTCACTTCCCGGTTAGCGTCCGCCCGAGTCGAACACAGGGTGAGGAGCATCACATGACCATCGCAGCAAAACTGGAAAGCCTGGGCGTCACGTTGCCGGACGCGCCTGCGCCTGCGGCCAACTATGTGCCCTTCGTGCGCTTGGGCAATATCGTCTACGTGTCGGGCCAGATCTCGAAGGCGGATGAGCTGATTACCGGCAAACTGGGCGATGACATGGATGTCGATGCAGGCGCTGCTGCGGCAAAGGTCTGCGCCATCAACCTGCTTGCGCAGGTCAAGGCCGCGTGTGGCGGCGATATCGAGAAACTGGTGCGGGTGATCAAGCTGACCGGTTTCGTGAACTCGACCGCCGATTTCACCGCCCAGCCACAGGTGATCAACGGCGCGTCGGACTTTCTGGTCGAGGCGCTGGGCGATGCGGGTCGCCATTCCCGCTCGGCCGTCAGTGCTGCGTCGTTGCCCTTGGGTGTGGCGGTCGAAATCGAAGGTATATTCGAGGTCCAATGACACCGCCCCTGCCTTCTGAATTCCTGCAAGCCCCGATTGCGCATCGGGCCCTGCATGATATCCCCGATGGCCGTCCGGAAAACAGCCGCGCGGCCATTCGTGCGGCGGTCGACGCAGGCTACGGGATTGAGATTGACCTGCAACTGACCTCGGATGGCCGGGCGATGGTCTTTCACGACTATGACATGGGGCGACTGACCGGGCAGCCCGGACCGATCCGGCAGGTTTCATCGGCACAGGCGCAGGCGACGCCGCTGCTGCATGCGGATGACGGTATCCCGACTCTGGACGAAGTGCTGGGGATTGTGGCGGGCAAGGTTCCGCTGTTGATCGAGTTCAAGGATCAGGACGGCGCGATGGGCCCCGATATCGGCGCGTTAGAGGCTGATGCCGTCCGCGCGCTGCAGGGCTATGACGGCCCCGTGGCCGTGATGTCGTTCAACCCCAACAGCGTGGCCGAACTGGCCCGTCTGGCCCCGCATCTGCCGCGGGGTCTGGTGACATGTTCTTACAGGCCCAAGGCCGAGCTGTTGGCGCCAGACATTTGCGACTATCTGCGTGACATTCCTGATTTCGACCGGGTGGGGGCCAGCTTCATCAGTCACGAGGTGCATGACCTGACCCGCCCCCGCGTGGCCGAGTTGAAAGCGCGCGGCGTTCCAGTCCTTTGCTGGACCGTCCGCTCGCCCGAACAAGAGGCAGAGGCCCGCCAGGTTGCCGATAATGTGACCTTCGAACGCTACATGGCCGCGCATCCGGCTTGATCCCACCCGCTTGGACCACAGATAAAGACGGGGCGCGGAGGGCATATGGATCAGGCACAGATCGAGGTTCAGGTAATGGCATCCCTGTCGCAGATATCTGCGGCAGAGTGGGATGCCTGCGCCTGCCCCGAGGTTGCTGATGGCGGGCGACCGCTTGATCCCTTCACCACGCATCGGTTTCTGCTGGCGCTTGAGGAAAGCGGCTCGGTCGGGCGCGGCACGGGCTGGCAGCCGCAATACCTGACCGCCTATCTGGACGGGATGCTGATCGCGGCGGCCGCGATGTACGCCAAATCGCATTCTCAGGGGGAATATATCTTCGACCATAGCTGGGCCCATGCCTATGAAAGCGCGGGCGGGCGGTATTATCCCAAGCTGCAGATCGCGGTGCCGTTTACCCCTGCCACCGGTCGCCGTTTTCTGGTACGGCCCGGATACGAGGCGATTGGCATGTCGGCGCTGACGCAGGGCGCGGTGCAACTGGCGGCCGAGAATCAGGTCTCCTCGCTGCACGCCACCTTCTGCACCGAGGATGAGGCGTTGGCCGGTGAACAGATGGGCCTGATGGTGCGCCATTCGCAGCAATTCCATTGGCTAAATGACGGGTATGCCGATTTCGACGGGTTTCTGGCGGCGTTGTCGTCACGCAAACGTAAGAATATCCGCAAGGAACGGGCGCAGGCCTGCGGGTTTGGCGGTGAGATCCGCACGTTCACGGGCGACGACTTGCGCCCCGAACATTGGGATGCGTTCTGGCGGTTCTACCAGGATACCGGGTCGCGCAAATGGGGCTCACCCTACCTGACCCGACAATTCTTTGACATCGCTCAGGGAACCATGACCGATGACATCGCCTTGGTGCTGGCCGAACGCAACGGCTATCCGATTGCCGGAGCGTTGAACTTTATCGGGCGCGAGACGCTGTTTGGCCGCTATTGGGGCTGCGTCGAACACCATGCCTGCCTGCATTTCGAACTGTGCTACTATAGGGCGATCGATTTTGCCATCGCCCAGGGCCTGAATCGGGTCGAGGCCGGTGCGCAGGGCGAACACAAGCTGGCGCGCGGCTATCTGCCCACGCGCACGCATAGCCTGCACTGGGTTGCCGATCCCGGATTTGCCGATGCGGTCCAGAAATTTCTGGACGCCGAGGGCCGGGCGGTGGGAGAAGAGATCGAGATTCTGACCGAATACGGACCGTTCAGAAAATCGAACCCGGAGGAACACCAATGACCGAACTTTTGTCGACCGAGACGCGCGGACCGCTGCTGGACCCGCTGTTCAAGAACGGCTGGACCATGGTTGAAGGCCGGGACGCGATTACCAAGACCTTCATTTTCGACAATTTTGTCGCCGCCTTCGGCTGGATGACGCAGGTGGCGATCTGGGCCGAGAAGTGGAACCACCACCCCGAATGGTCGAACGTTTACCGCACGGTCGAGGTGGTGCTCTCTACCCACGACGTAGGCGGGTTGTCGGCGCTGGATGCCAAGCTGGCGCGCAAGATGGACGGTCTGGTCTAACCCCGGTCGCTTTGCGAGCCCTCACCACCGGCCAGCGAGGCCGTGATGCCCAGTTGCCGGAACTCATCCGGCGTCACCGTACCATCGCTGACATCGATATTGCCCGGGATACCCGTGACTCGATTGCCGATGGACCGGACACTGCGCGCCGCCGGATTGATGTCCAGACAGCGCGTGTTGTAACAGGTCAACCCGCTGGTATTGATCTGGATGCGCTGCTGCCCGTCCGGCCCGGTGACAACCGGGGCTTGCGGCACATCGCAGGCCGCGACCAGAGCCAAAGCCCCCAGACCGATCCATTTGTTCATTGCACGCTCCTAGTCCAGTTGACCGTTGCCGTCCAAATCCGCAGAGTTGAAATCGCTGTCCATCTGCGCGTCATATTCAGCTCTGGAAATAAAGCTGTCCTTGTTGCGGTCAACATCTACAAACTGTTTGATATCCAGAAACGGTTTGGCCTCATCCAGACCCAGCGTGCCGTTTTTGTCCTCGTCCATGGCCTGAAAGGCATAGTCAGAAAAGGCGTTGAATTCGTCCTTGGACAGGAAGCCGTCATTGTTGGCGTCGATGGCTTTCAACTCGTTCTCGTGCAATTCGCCCACGGTTTCTGCACTGGCTGCTCCGGTCAGCAAGGTTGCTGCGATGACGATGATCTGACGTTTCATGGCGGCGCTCCTCAGCATGCGAATCTCTGACCTTCAAAGCCGCCCGCAGCAGCCCCGGCTGCGGTCAGGATGGTTTTGCCCGATCCGCCGCCGAATTGATTGCCGATGGCCCCGCCGATCAGCGCGCCGCCCAGCGTGCCGCCAAGGCAGGCAATCTCGTGCTGGCGGGCCGCCTGTTGTTGCGGGGTGGGTGCCGGTCCGCAGGCGGCCAACAGCCCCGCGCCGGTCAGGATAAGTGAAAAAGCCTTGAGTTTCATAAACTAACTCCCCGGTTCATCTGCGCCGAGTATTCGCGCATCGGGGCGTTCTAGCAAGTTAAATACGGCTCGGTCGGCCCCGGTGTTGCCGGGGCCGGGCCGGGTCACATGGTGGCCAGCAACGTCTCACCGGCGGACACCTCACAGGTGCCGGGGCTTTCTTCCAGATTCAGCGCCGTGACCTTGCCGTCGTCAACCAGCATCGCATAACGTTTGGACCGCGCGATCAGGCCCGCAGGCGGGGCGTCGAATTCCATGCCGATAGCCTTGGTGAACTCGGACGCGGCGTCTGCCAGCATGGTCAGGCCAGCATCGGTTGCGCCGGTGGCCTCGCCCCAGGCTTTCATCACGAAGGGGTCGTTGACCGAGATGCAGATGACCTCGTCCACGCCCTTGGCGTCGAACTGACCCTTGGTGCGCATGAAGCTGGGCACATGGGCGGAACTGCAGGTCGGGGTATAGGCGCCGGGCACTGCAAAAATCACCACTTTGCGCCCTTTGACCTTGTCGGACAACCGCACCTCTTCCGGGCCTTCGGCCCCGATCCGGGTCAGCGTTGCATCGGGCAGAGTGTCACCTGTTGAAATCATTTTTAACCTCCTGTCGTTTGGATTTGCAGAGTCGGGCTTAGCCGCAATATAGGTGAGCGAACACAGTTAACCACGGGAATTCGACAGGGTGGGAGGAGCATGAGCCATATTGTCGTGATCGGTGCGGGGCAGGCGGGGTCATCGCTTGTCGCAAGGCTGCGCAAGGACGGGTTTGAAGGGGACATCACCCTTATCGGGGCCGAGCCGCATCTGCCCTATCAGCGCCCGCCTTTGTCCAAGGCCTATCTGCTGGGCGAGATGGAGTTGGAACGCCTGTTCCTGCGCCCCGAGAGCTTTTATGCCGACAACAATATCACCCTGCGTCTGGGTCAGCGCGTCACCGGCATCGACCCGCAGGCCAAGACGGTTTCGCTGGGCAATGAGGTCATTTCCTATGACGAACTGGCGCTGACCACCGGGTCCGACCCGCGCCGCTTGCCTGCCGCGATTGGCGGCGATCTGGCGGGCGTGCATGTGGTGCGCGATCTGGCCCATATCGACGAGATGGAGCCGCGCGTCACCGACGGCGCGCGCGCCCTGATCGTGGGCGGCGGCTATATCGGGCTCGAGGCCGCAGCCGTCTGCGCCAAACGCGGGGTCAAAGTGATTCTGGTCGAGATGGCGGATCGTATCCTGCAACGGGTCGCGGCCCCCGAGACCAGCGATTACTTCCGCGCGCTGCACACCGAATACGGCGCAGACATCCGCGAAGGGGTCGGGCTGGATCGTCTGATCGGGGAAGATGGCCATGTGACGGGGGCCGTTCTGACGGATGGCGCGGAACTGGCGGTGGATTTCGTCATTGTCGGCGTCGGCATCGCGCCCGCGACCCAACTGGCCGAAATGGCGGGGCTGGAGCTGGACAACGGCATCAAAACCGACGCCCATGGCCGCACCTCGGACCCGTCGATCTGGGCGGCGGGCGATTGCGCGTCTTTTCCGCATGGCGAGGGGCGTATCCGGCTGGAAAGCGTGCCCAACGCGATTGATCAGGCCGAGATCGTGGCCCAGAACATGCTGGGCGCGGCCAAGGGTTACACCGCGACACCGTGGTTCTGGTCGGATCAGTATGACGTCAAACTGCAGATCGCTGGCCTGAACACCGGCTATGACCGTGTTGTGACCCGCAAGGGCGAGGGCGCAACAGTGTCCTTCTGGTACTACAAGGGGGACCAGTTGATCGCAGTGGACGCCATGAACGACCCGCGTGCCTATATGGTCGGCAAACGCCTGATTGACGCGGGCAAAACCGCTGATCCGGCGGTGGTCGCCGACCCGAATGCGGACCTCAAACCTCTGCTCAAAGCGTGAGAATCATCGCCGGAGACTTCCGGGGCCGTGCCTTGGCTTCGGTCGGCAAAGGGGACGCAGGCGCGCATCTGCGCCCCACCACCGATCGGGTACGCGAAAGCCTGTTCAACGTGCTCACCCACCTGATCGCGTTCGACGGCCTGCGCGTTCTGGACCTGTTCGCGGGCACCGGTGCGCTGGGGCTCGAGGCGCTGTCGCGCGGCGCGGATCATGCCACCTTCGTGGATGACGGTTGGGTGGCGCAGGGTCTGATTCGCAAGAACATAGACCTGACCCGCAGCGCCGACCGGGCGAGCCTGATCCGCCGGGATGCCACAAAGCTGGGCGAAAATCCCGGTCCGGCCTGTGACCTGATCTTCCTCGACCCGCCATATGGCAAGGCACTGGGCCAGAAGGCCGTTGAGGCCGCTGTTGCGGGCGGATGGATCGCCGATGACGCGCTGCTGGTCTGGGAAGAAAGCACCCCGATGGCCGCACCGAGCGGGTTCACCCAGCACGACACGCGCAAATACGGCGACACTCATATCTCATTGATGTGGCGTGATATTTCAGACTGAAAAAGGCAGGGACCCTCATGCACGATCTGGTCATTTTCGATTGCGACGGCGTTCTGGTTGATAGTGAGCCCCTGTCCAATCAGGTGCTTGTCGACAACCTGGGCCGCTACGGTCTGGACCTGACGCTGGAGGACAGCGTCGGTTTCTTTCTGGGCGGCACGATGGCCGGCGTGCGCGACAAGGCCCGCGATTTGGGGGCGGACCTGCCCGAGGATTGGGTTGATCAGGTCTATGCGGAAACCTATGCGCGTCTGCGGCAGGGCGTGTCGCTGATGCCCGGAATTCGCGAGTTGCTGGACACGCTGGACCACCACGGCATCCCATTCTGCGTCGCCTCGAACGGCAGCCCGGACAAGATGGAGATTACGCTGGGCCAGAACGGTCTGTGTGATCGCTTTCAAGGTGCCATGTTCTCGGCCCACCAGTTGGGGACAGCGAAACCGGACCCCAAGATGTTTCAGCTTGCGGCGGAACAGTTTGACGCATCCGCGCCGGTCGTCATTGAAGACAGCCAGAATGGTGTCACCGCTGCAATCCGCGCCAATATGCGCTGTCTGGCCTATGCACCGCACGGGGACGGTTCCAAACTCACGGAAATTGGCGCAGAAGTGTTTTCGGACATGGCCGAGGTTCCCCGGCTTTTGGGACTCTGATCCAAAAACATGCTATGGTCCGCATCATGGACCGCGCTTTATCTCCGCCGCTCTGGGTTTTCGAACCGGAAACCGACACCGTGACCGGCCCGCCGCCGAAACCCCGGCGCGCGCCTGTGTTCATCCATGACGCTGTAATGCCATGGGGGTCCGAGACGATGTTGCTGAAGCTGCTGCGCGATCAGGCGCAGGATCAGGACGAATAGGTCGGATGAAACTTGTCGCCCGGTGACAGGGTGAAAATCTCGACCCCGTCCGCTGTCACACCCACCGAATGCTCAAACTGCGCCGAGAGCGACTTGTCGCGAGTCACAGCGGTCCAGTCATCGGCCAGTGTCTTGGTTTCGGGGCGGCCCAGATTGACCATCGGTTCGATGGTGAAGAACATGCCCTCTTCCAGAACCGAGCCCGTCCCCGGACGCCCATAGTGCAGTACGTTCGGCGGCGCGTGGAATACCCGGCCCAGTCCATGACCACAGAAATCGCGGACAACGGACATCCGGTGCGCCTCGACATAGGCCTGAATGGCGTGGCCGATATCGCCGAAGGTGTTGCCCGGCTTGACCATCTCGATGCCCTTGAACAGGGCGTCATGGGTCACCTGAATCAGGCGTTCGGCTTTGCGAGGCAGCTTGCCCGCCACATACATGCGCGAGGTGTCGCCGAACCAGCCGTCAACGATGACGGTCACGTCGATGTTCAGGATATCGCCATCTTTCAGCTTCTTGTCGCCGGGAATGCCGTGGCAGACCACGTGGTTCACGCTGATGCAGCTTGCGTGCTGATAGCCCTTGTAACCAATAGTGGCCGAAGTCGCGCCCGCATCCTCGACCATCTGAGTGATCAGCCCGTCGATGACGCCGGTGCTCTGGCCCGGAAAAACATGCTCCGCGATGTCGTCCAATATCCGCGCGGCCAAGGCCCCTGCGGCGTGCATGCCAGCAAAGTCTCCCTGTTCGTAGATGCGGATACCGTCCTTGGTCAGACGGCCACGATGTTCTTTCATCGACGCTAGGCTCCAAATGTTTCGCGCAGCGCCCCTTTTACGCTGCTTGTGCAGAAAGTACCAGAGGGTGCTGTTTTCAATCGTTCAAATGGCGTTGAAGGGGCCGAGATCAAGCTTTGGCAGCCGCAGGATTGCGCTAGGGTGACAGCCAGCACTACGCAGGAAGCGGGGAAAACCAATGCCAAAATGGGCCGTTGTCCTGATCATGGTCGCCCTGACCGGATGCCGGGAAGAAGTCACCTTGCTGTCGGGTCCTCAACTGGCGAACCTGCTGGCCGATGACCGCCAGATCGCGTTTGACAGGTTTCACATCAGCGGCACAGCCCATTTCCACCCCAATAGGACGTTCGAGGTTTCGATCCCCCGGTTGGGTCAGGATACCGGAGAGTGGTGGCTGGAGGACAATCAGATTTGCAGCCGCTGGACGAGTTTCCGGCAGGGGCGCAAATTATGTGCTTTGGTTGGCCAAACCCGCGACGGAACCTATCGCGGGCAAAGCCCGAAATCCGGGGTGTTTCTGGGGACATTCCGATTTCAGGACTGATCTTGCCTAGCCCACCTGCCAGCGCCGGGTGGGATCGGCCCAGACGCCCTCGGGGGTGATCTTGGTGCCGACGATCAGCCGCTCGACCCTCTTGGCCGCCTGAAATGCCGCCGCATAGGCCGGATCGATATCCGCAGCCAGCGCGAACCGGTCGCAATCGGTGCGCTGCACCAGATACAGCATCACCGCCCGGTGCCCCTGTGCCGCCATGGTCGCCAACTCGCCCAAATGCTTGGTTCCGCGCGCCGTCACGCTGTCGGGAAACTCGGCCAGACCGGGCTGGCGCGACATGGTGACGCTTTTAACCTCGACATAAGCATCCGGCAGGCCCGGTTGGGTCAGCAGGAAATCGATGCGACTGTTCTCGCCGTATTTCACCTCGGGGCGGACGGTTTCATAGGCGGCCAGTTCCGGGATCTCGCGCGCCATCAGCGCCGCCCGCAGCGCCCGGTTCGGCAGCGAGGTATCGACCCCGGTGAAATGCCCGTTCTCATGATCGACCAGCCGCCAGCCATATTTCAGCTTTTTCTTCGGATCGTCATTGGGCTCCAGCCAGATTTTCTCACCCGGTTCCGCCAGCCCCATCATCGAGCCCGGGTTGGCGCAATGGGCGGTCACCTCGCGCCCGTCCTCCAACGTGCAATCGGCCAGAAAGCGTTTATAGCGGCGGATCAGGCGGGCGGGGACAAGGGGGGTTTCAAATCGCATGTCCAAGGGCCTATACCTGCCCCAAGGGCCGATCAAGAGGGAGGGCGCGCCATGGCCAATCCAACCGCCGCAATGCTGGTGATCGGGGATGAGATCCTGTCGGGCCGCACCCGCGATGCCAACATGCATTATCTGGCGCAGGAACTGACCAAACACGGCATCGACCTGAAAGAGGTGCGGATCGTCAGCGATGACGCCCCGGCGATCGAATCTGCGGTCAAGGCGCTGTCCGACGCGCATGACCATGTCTTCACTAGCGGCGGCATCGGGCCCACCCACGACGATATCACTGCCGATTGCATCGCCCGCGCCTTTGATACGCCCATCGACATCCGCGACGATGCGCGCGCCTTGCTGCAGGCGCATTACGACAAATCCGGGCTCGAGCTGAACGCCGCCCGCCTGCGCATGGCGCGTATCCCGGACGAGGCGGCTCTAATCGACAACCCGGTCTCGACCGCGCCGGGCTTCACCCTTGGCAATGTGCATGTGATGGCCGGGGTGCCTTTGGTGTTTCAGGCCATGGTGGCCAGCGTTCTGCCCACCTTGACCGGCGGCAGCCCTCTGTTGTCGCAGACCCTGCGGGTGGATCGGGGCGAGGGCGACATCGCCGCCACCCTGTCGGCATTGGCGGATGCGTTCGAGCAGCTTTCGATCGGCTGTTACCCGTTCCAGATCAACGGCGTGTTCGGGGCCAATGTGGTGGTGCGCGGTACGGACGGGGCTCAGATCGACGCTGCCATGACTCGGTTGGCGAAGGAGCTTGAGCTTTGAACGTCAACTGGGCCGAGGTTGTCGATGGCACCTGGCCCGCCGCCCGGTATGACACCTGCGGACCCTTCCAACTGCGTCAGGGGGAGGGCGGGGGATCGCGCGTCTCTGCCGCTAGCGCGCTGGGGCCAACGACCGACAGCGACATCGAAGGTGCCGAGACCGCAATGCTGGCAATGGGTCAGAAACGGATCTTTTGCCTGCGCCCGGGGGATGAGGCGCTGGACGAACAGCTGGCCGCGCGCGGCTATAACACCCTCGATCCAGTTAATATCTATCGTTGTCCTGCCCGCCAGTTGACCGACACGCCCGTACCCCCGCTGGTGGCCTTCGACATCTGGGAACCCCTTGCGATCATGCGTGAGATTTGGGCGCAGGGCGGTATCGGGCCCGAGCGGGTCGCGGTGATGGAACGCGCGCCCGGCCCGAAAACCGGCCTGCTCTTGCGCCATGACAACCACCCCGTCGGCACCGCATTTGTGGCCCTGCACGAAGACATCGCCATGGTGCATGCGCTGGAAATCCTGCCCGCCCATCGCCGTCAGGGCGTCGGCCAATGGGGCATGCGCGCTGCGGCCTTCTGGGCTCTGGACAATGGCGCGCAGACCCTTAGCGTGATCTGCACCAAGGCCAATGCCGGGGCCAACGGCCTGTACCGCGCTCTGGGGATGGAGATCGCGGGCGAATATCACTACCGTCAGCGTGTCTGACAAGAGGGACCAACGTGACCACAAAAGACCTGCCAACCGCGCTGGACCTGCCCATGGTCGATCCGCTGCCGCCCGAGACTCAGAAATACTTCGATATCTGCGTCGAAAAGCTGGGCATGGTGCCGAATGTGCTGAAGGCCTATGCGTTCGATATCGACAAGTTGAACGCATTCACCACCATGTATAACGACCTGATGCTGGCCGACAGCGATCTGTCGAAACTGGACCGCGAAATGATTGCCGTCGTCGTATCAGCGATCAACAAATGCTTCTATTGCCTTGTGGCGCATGGCGCGGCGGTGCGTCAGCTTTCCGGCGACCCGCAGTTGGGAGAGATGCTGGTTATGAATTACCGCGTTGCACCTCTGGACACGCGGCAACGCGCGATGCTGGATTTCGCGGCCAAGATGACCACCGCCAGTGCCGAGATTGAAGAGCCCGATCGCCAGCGTCTGCGCGATGCCGGGTTCAGCAACCGGGATATCTGGGACATTGCCAACGTGACCGGGTTTTTCAACATGTCGAACCGTGTGGCCAGCGCCACGGGCATGGTTCCCAACCCCGAATACCACGCGCAATTTCGATGATCCGACGTCTTGCCCTGTGTGCCCTGCTGATCGCAGGTTCCGCCGCTGCGCAGGACCTGGCCCTGCCGTCCAGCGCCCGGCAGATCAGCGACCGGACCTCGCCGCTGGACAGCTATGACCTGCCCACCGGCCCCTTTGCCGATGGCGCAGTGCCCGCCCGCACCGTCGAGGGCCGGGTCGAGCGCTATACCTGGCGGCTGCAGGCAGGCTCCAGCACCACGCTGCAATTGCTGGCCCCCCTGCGCGACCAGATCGAGGCGCAGGGCTTTGACATCCTCTTTGAATGCGAGGCCCGCAACTGCGGCGGTTTCGATTTCCGCTTCGGCACCGAGGTCGTCCCGACCCCCGACATGTATGTGGCCATTCAGGATTACCGGTTCCTGTCGGCCACCAAAGGCCCCGAGGTGCTGAGCCTGCTGGTCAGCCGCAACCCGCCTGACGGCTATGTCCAACTGATCCGCGTCACGCCGGTGGACGCCCCCGACCCCGCCCCGATGGTGATCGAGGAAACCGTGGATCAGGCGGGCGGCCTGCTGGAAGACCTGCAACAGAACGGCCATGTCATCCTCGACGATCTGCATTTCCGCACCGGAGAGGTGACGCTGGGCGAGGGACCGTTTGCCTCGCTGTCATTGCTGGCCGGGTTCCTGTCCGACAATCCTAATCTGCGGCTGGCGCTGGTGGGGCACACGGATGACACCGGCACATTGCAGGCCAACACCGATGTCAGCACCAAACGCGCGCAATCGGTGCGCGCGCGCCTGATCGAAGCGCACGGCGTCGCTGCGGATCGGATCGAGGCGGATGGCGTGGGCTATCTGGCCCCCCTCACCTCGAACACCACCGCCGAGGGGCGCGACCTGAACCGCCGGGTCGAGGCGGTGTTGCTGGTGAATTGATGCGGGGTGCAGCTGGCGGGGCGCTAGCGTGTTAATTTGAAGGGAATCTCACGTGCGAAATCGACTGCGGCCCACGCTTGAGGTAAACTACTGACGCGAGTTTATGCGCAGTGATGCGAATAAAGCTTTCACGTGACCCGCTGCCTCACGCCATTGGTCTATTTCACCCAGTGGAAGGTAGAAGCTGTAGCCCAGCGATCCTTCAAAGACCTGAGCGCGGCAAACCTGATCAGCGTAAGGCCCACTTAGGCAATACAGGATTAAGCGTTGTTCTGTATTCTCGTCAAACCCATCGACTATCATCCTGTTTCTCCCCATCAAGTCATCAGCTTTCAACTCGTCAGGGTCGGGCATCATCTCCAGCGGTATGGCATCTTCAAACACATCTGGTTGACGTGGGTTGTAGATCAGTTCCATTGTTTCGGTGATCGAAGAATAGGTTCCGTCTGACCCGATCAGTTTATTGCTGCGGATGGAAAGCCGATCCGTGTAGGCGCTTGGGTAAAGCTCTGGCCCGATGGAGTATACATCAGGACCCACGCCGTAGATGGTGTTCTCAACCTCCCCGATTTTGATTGCTTCGGCGAAATTTTGGATAGGATAGCAGGTTGGAACGCCCCAGGTTGCTTTGACGTTTTTGACGAATTCTTGCCGCCGTATCGACCAATGCGCGATTAACGAGCTCTGGTTGTCAACGCGTTTCAAAAGCCCGAGATTTGGGTATGTATGGCCCTTTGGCAGAGCGAAAAAACCAAGCTGTTGAATTTCAGAAACAGGCCCTGACCTATCTGAGGCTGTCAAGCACCAAGCCTCACCTTCCGCAAGCGCTTCGGCGGCGGTGAGTATACGGTTGGGTTGCTGTGCACCCATGGTTGCGGCGACCGCCAAAGCGACAAAGCTGACGGCCAGCGTGATCGCCAGTTTTCGTCTTGAAATTGCAAGAATCACGGCAGCGGCGGAAGACGCCAGAATAGCGATACCAATATCGAGGTTCACACCCGCGGACACACCCGAGAGCATATATGAAAGCGATATCGCCAGAGCCAGGCCAACACAGCACCCTACGGCTGCCAAAGCGGCAATATCGAAGCAATCCTTGAAGCGGCTTTTGGGGCCAGCCAAGTTGTTGACGTTCAGCGTTTTACGTATCGCAGAAACCGCCAATCTTATGAGTATTGCGAGTGCGATAACGAATGTAAAAAGAACAATTATCGCCGTGCCGATAATGTAGCCAAAGTTTTGATCGGACCAATGAACAGGTCCTTCCAAGAGCTTTCCTGCTATGTAGGCAGTGACGGAAAGGCCCGCCAGTCTCCACATAAGGAATGCGGGCAGAAAAGGGCTGATTAACGCGAAGATAAGGAAGGCTGAGTAGCAGAAAGTAGCTATATCGTGAATCATGTCCGGATCGCCAAAGTTCTCAGGTGTCGTCACAGAAACGTCTGTGAACTTTTATGAAACTCATTTGCCACGTCTGGATGGCAGAATTTGATGGGAGTTTGTGCAGTTTTTCCTGAATTGTGAGCCTGTTATCTATATGTCCCGTGGCATCCGCGACCGAGCGGCTCAAAGCCTTAATGCGCGAAGGTTTCCCCCGCCCACAAAAAAAGACCCGCACGAAAGTGCGGGCCGTCTGAGTTCACCGGGAGAAATTACCAATCCATCGGGCCTCGGTCGTGGAAGGCCTCGGCCAGGAAATCAATGAAAGCGCGGACCTTGGGCTGTGTGAAACGGCCGGGCGGGTAGACGGCGTAGACGCCCTGGACCTCATCCGGGAGCGAGGGCATGGCATCCACCACCTCGCCGGATTTGATCGCCGAGGCGTAGAGATAGCTGGGCAGATATGCGATCCCAAGTCCCGAGATCGCCGCGTTCAGTAGAGACTGGCCGTCATTGACGCTCAGCCAGCCGGCGGTGCGGACCTGCCGTTTTTCGCCCGACGGCGCGGTCAGTTTCCAGACATTGCCCGAAGACTGGCTGGAATAATGCAGCAGCTTGTGTTCGTTCAGATCGTCGATCTTCTGCGGGCGGCCGAATTTCTCGACATAGCTGGGGGCCACGACCATCCGTTTGACGGTTTCGGTCAGCTTGCGGGCGCGCAGGGTGCTGTCTTCCAACTCGCCAATGCGCACGGCCACGTCGAACCCTTCGGAAATCAGTTCCACGTAGCGGTTGTTCAGCACCATATTGACGGTGATTTCGGGATAGGCCGACAGGAAATCCGACAGCACCGGCGACAGGTGATTGACTCCAAAATCGGTCGCAACGCTGATCCGCAGCAGCCCCGACGGGGCCGATTGCATGGAGGTCACCAGCGAATCCGCCTCGCCCGCGTCATTCAGCACACGGCGGGCGCGGTCATAATAGGCCAGCCCGATTTCGGTCGGTGAAACACGGCGTGTGGTGCGGTTCAGCAGCCTTGCGCCAAGTCGGGCCTCAAGGCTCGACACGTGCTTGGACACGGCTGATTTGGAGATGCCCATCTTTTTTGCCGCATCGGTGAAGCCACCCTGGTCCACCACGTTGGCAAAGGCTTCCATTTCCGTCAGTCGATCCATTCTAATACCCCAGGCATTGGTTATTGTCCCGACTTTGGCCCCCAATCTGGGCGGAAACGGGGCAGACATGGGATAATATCAGGGATTTAAAGTGGATCGTTTGCAGATGGGAAACGCGGAAACAGTTTGAACGCAACCGGCCAGTCTGCCCGTTCACAACAGGTTTTCTGGACATTCTGGACGACGTGCTATCATCAGAATGGCATTTTTGTGACGTGGGAGGAAATCATGAAAGCCATTTTAACCGTTGCCGCGCTGTGCCTGTCTGCCACGTTTGCGCTGGCCGGAGGAGAGACGCCATCCAACCCTGACGCGAAGGTCTACTTCGTGAATCTGGCGGATGGCGACACGGTGCAATCGCCGGTGACGATCGTCTTTGGCCTAAGCGGCATGGGCGTCGCACCCGCCGGGACCGAGGCCGAGAACACCGGCCATCACCACCTGCTGATCGACCGCCCGCCGCTGGGCGAGGGCGAAGATGGCGCGGATGAGCTGGCCTATGGGCTGCCCGCCGATGACAACCACATCCATTTCGGTGGCGGCCAGACCGAGGTAACGCTTGAGATGACGCCAGGCGAACGCACGCTGCAACTGGTGCTGGGCGATGCGGGACACGTGCCGCATGCAACGCCGATTGTGTCAGAGGTGATTACGATTACCGTGGAGTAACCGGCCAGGGTCTTTGACTGACCCCGCCAACTGATCTACCGGTCCGGTGTAAACGGGGCCGGTCTCTTTACAGTTCTGCCGCCAGCCGCGTCCCCTGATTGATCGCGCGCTTGGCATCCAGTTCGGCGGCCACATCCGCGCCGCCGATCACGTGGCAGGGGATGCCGCGGTCGGTCAGCGCATCCGCAAGGCTGCGTTCGGAGACCTGACCGGAGCATAGCACAATCGTATCTGCGGCGATCACGGTGGGGTCGGACCGGTCCTCGCCGAAACTGATATGCAGGCCTGCGTCGTCGATGCGTTCATAGTTCACGCCGCCCACGAAATTGACGCCCTTCATCTTCAGCGTCGCGCGGTGAATCCAGCCCGTTGTCTTACCCAGCCCTTTGCCGTGCCGCTGCGCCTTTCGTTGCAGCAGCGTGACCTGACGGGCCGGAGCTGCGGGCTGCGGCCCCTCCGGGGCCAGCCCCGAGCGATGCTGTTCCGGGTCCGTCACGCCCCATTCCTTCATCCACAGCGGCAGGTCGGTGGTTGTGCTTTGACCATCCTCCAGCAGAAATTCCGAGACATCGAATCCGATCCCGCCTGCCCCGATCACGGCCACGGATTTGCCCACCTCGGCCTTGTCGCGCAGCACGTCGATATAGCTGAGCACATTGTCCCGATCCTGCCCCGGTATCTGCGGATCGCGCGGGGTGACGCCGGTGGCGATGACCACCTCGTCAAACCCGGTCAGGTCGTCGGCGCTGACCTCGCGGTTCAGTTCCACCTTGACGTCGAGATCGTCCATCATGGTGCGGTACCAGTCGACAAGGCCCCAGAATTCCTCTTTCCCCGGCACCTGTTTGGCCATGTTCAACTGCCCACCAATTTCAGCCGCGCGGTCGAACAGGGTCACGTCATGGCCGCGCTGGGCGGCGGTCATTGCGGTGGACAGCCCCGCAGGACCCGCGCCGACAATCGCGACTTTCTTCCGGGTCTCGGCGTCGCCGATCACCAACTCGGTCTCATGGCAGGCGCGCGGATTGACCAAGCACGAGGTCAGCTTGCCGCTGAACGTATGATCCAGACAGGCCTGATTGCAGGCAATGCACGGCGCAATCTGCGCCGCCTCACCCGCCACCGCCTTGTTCACGAAATCCGCATCCGCCAGCATCGGACGGGCCAAAGACACCATGTCGGCGCAGCCGGTCGACAGAACCTCTTCGGCGACCTCAGGCGTGTTGATCCGGTTCGAGGTGATGATCGGAATCCCCACCTTGCCCATCAGCTTTTTCGTCACCCACGCAAAGGCCGCACGGGGCACGGATGTTGCAATCGTCGGTATCCGCGCCTCGTGCCAGCCGATACCGGTGTTGATGATCGTAGCCCCCGCGGCCTCGATCCGCTGCGCCAGTTCCACCACTTCGTCATGGGTTGATCCATTGGGCACCAGATCAATCATCGACAGCCGATAGATGATGATGAAATCCGTCCCCACCGCCTCACGCACCCGCCGCACGACTTCGATGGGCAGGCGCATCCGGTTCTCATAAGACCCGCCCCAGCGGTCCTCGCGCTTATTCGTATGGGTCACAAGGAACTGGTTCAGGAAATACCCCTCAGACCCCATGATCTCGACCCCGTCATACCCTGCCTTCTGCGCCAGCCGGGCCGAATTCACGATGTCGGTGATTTGTTTCTCGATCCCATCCTCATCCAGCTCATTGGGCGGGAACGGAGAGATCGGCGATTTCACCGGGCTGGGTGCCACGCATTTCGGCCCATAGGCATAGCGCCCCGCATGCAGGATCTGCATCGCGATCTTGCCCCCGGCCTCATGCACCCGCTGCGTCACGATAGAGTGGTTCGCGACCTCGGTGTCATTGGTCATCATCGCCGCCCCCGGCAGGACCGAGCCCTCAAGGTTCGGACCAATCCCGCCCGTCACCATCAGCGCCACACCGCCGCGCGCCCGGTCGGCATAGAACTCGGCCACGCGGTTCCAGTCACCGGTTTCCTCAAGCCCGGTATGCATCGAGCCCATCAGCACGCGGTTTTTCAAGGTGGTAAAGCCCAGATCCAGCGGGGCCAGCATGTTTGGGTACGCGGTCATGACGAACTCTCCCTGTTTCGGCGCCTAGATTGACGTGCGCGTTACCTTTGTCACGCGAAACCTAACGTCACCCCCTTTGCCCCCCGGATGGCGCTTGATACAGAGGGTCCGAACAACCCAAGAGGCCGCGCATGACCCCCGAAGACATTGCCCAACTGCCCTATCGCCCCTGCGTCGGGTTGATGCTGATGAATGCTGAGGGCAAGATTTTTGTCGGTCAGCGCAATGACCGTCACGCCGATGCCTGGCAGATGCCCCAGGGCGGTGTGGACAAGGGCGAAGACCCCCGCGACGCTGCTCTGCGCGAGCTGTGGGAGGAGACCGGCATCACCCCCGATTTGGTCGAGATCATCGCCGAGACCCCCGGCTGGCTGACCTACGATCTGCCCCATGACATCGTGCCGAAAATCTGGAAAGGCCGCTATCGCGGACAGGAACAGAAATGGTTCCTGCTGCGCTTCACAGGCCGCGACGATCAGATCAACATCGCCACCGATCACCCCGAGTTCACCCGCTGGAAATGGCAGGACCCCTCGCGCCTGATCGCCGAAATCGTCCCCTTCAAGCGTCAGGTGTACAAGCAGGTGGTGGCCGCGTTTGCGCAACACTTGGGCTGAAGGCTACTCGCCCAAGGCCTCGATGGCTGTAACCAACCGCTTCAGGTCTGCCGCATAAAACCCGGCTGCGTTGATGCAGTTTGTCTCAAGCATTCTCAGCCCATCACCCGTGCGGCAGATGTCGATGACATAAGCCTGCGCGTAACCCGGATTGAGGTCCACCATCCGTTGCGCAAAAGCCAAGGCGTCGGCGTCGATCTCATGTCGGTACACGACGCGCGTACCCTCTTTATACTGGGAATGTGTGACCACCTTCCCATCGACCACCCATAGCCGCCATTCTGTGAGGATACGGGCTGGTCGGCTCAGCATCAGTTGCGTGTCATGGCGTAGCGACCCATTTGGTATCTCGTCTTCATTCAACGCAAGCACGGTTTGCGCAATTGCGATGATTTCGTCAGCAGATTTGACGGCCCCTGCGATTTCTTTGCTGTCATCCACAGGGCGAAAGAACCACAACTGCCCGTCATCGGACAGCGTGTTAGGGATGTCGCGCAGCGTGAGGAACACCGAACCCGCGCCATTTAACAAATGCGGGTGCCATGCTTGCTCGTGCACGTAAGGCCGCAGCTTGAATACTCCAGGCTTCAGGCCCCGAGACGCTGCAAACCGCCAAAGAGTATAGGATCCGAACAGAACCACGGAACTCCCGTCTGCAATATCTGGTTCGGGGGTCAAGTCTCCGACAAACGGCACGACTTTGTGCCACGAATATGGGATGTCCAGCCGATCCAGCGCATCGGCGAGTTTTTGGGTGTCCTCAAATTCCTGAAGCAGCCATTGCATCCGTATGTCTCACTTTTTGACTTTGCCTGCAGAGTGCAGGGCGCGCACAGAAATGCAACAGGGTTTGCTGAACAATCACCTGGCGACAAATCGCCGTGAGGGGGCGTGGCGCGGGGCTTTTGGCGTGGTTAGCCTCGGAGGCATGAAGGACACTGTTGACCCCCAAATCTCGACCAACCCGCGATGCGCCCCCGCCGGTCGCCAGTTTCATGGCTCTGATCGCCGCGCGCCATTGCGGCAGGGTCTGCAGGCGTGCGGGGAATACGGTCCCGGCCAGACCGCGGGCCGGTTTTATCCTATCGCTTGCGTCGCGCTTGAGGTGACGCAGCGCTGCAATCTGGATTGTACGCTCTGCTACCTCTCGGACCGGGCCGAGATGACCTATGACCCACCGCTCTCGGTCCTGTTCGCGCGGCTGGCGATGATTCACAGCCATTACGGGCCGGGGGTGTCGGTTCAACTGACCGGCGGCGATCCCACCCTGCGCAAGGTCACAGACCTTGAGGCGCTGTGTCGTGAAATCCGCCGTCTGGGGATGCGCTCTTGCCTGATGACCAACGGGATCCGCGCCAGCCGGGCGGCTCTGGCGCGTCTTGCGGCGGCGGGGCTAGACGATGTGGCCTTTCACGTTGATCTGACGCAGGAGCGACCGGATTTCACATCCGAGGCCGAGCTGAACACTGTGCGCTGTGCCTATATCCGCCGGGCACGGGGGCTGGGGTTGCGCATTCTGTTCAACACCACGGTGTTCCAGGGCAATTTCGACGAACTGCCCGCACTGGCCCGCTTCTTCCGGGACCGGCCCGAGGTGGCCTTTGTCTCGTTCCAGATGCAGGCTGATACCGGGCGCGGGGTGCTGCGCGAACGGCCCGAGATGCTCACGCAGGACAGTGTGATCCGCGCCGTGGAACAGGGCTATGAGACGCCGCTGCATTTTGACACCGCCTCGGTGGGTCATTCGAAATGCAACCGATATGCCAGCGTATTCACCGCAGGCGGTCGCGCCGTGCCCGTGCTGTCAAACCCCGGGCTGGTGCATGCGGTCATCGACGCGTTGCAACGGTCTGACCGCTCGACGGACGGGCATCTTGATATTGGCGATGCCGTTGGGCGGTTGGCTTTCAGAAACCCGTTGTTGGCCTTGCGCGCGTCTCTGCACCTTGCGGGCTGCGCATTGCGGCTGGGTGCCGGGCTGCTGCGTGGCCCTGTACGGCGTCAGGCGGTGTTCATCCATAACTTCATGGCTGCCGACGCTTTGGAGGAAGACCGTTGTGCGTCCTGCGTGTTCATGGTGGCCACTGCTGACGGCCCGCTGTCGATGTGCGCGCATAATGCCGAACGCGATCAGCATCTGGCGCGCCCGGACCGGATCGAGGGGCCTTCGGGCCCGCAATGGTGGAATGCGGCGGTTCCTGATCTGTCCGCCAGCGCCGATCTGCCAGCGTTACCGAACCCCGCGCTTGCGCCGTTGAAACGGCTCAAGGGTCAGATGCGGGCAGTGCGCAAGGCCCGGAAGGCCGCGTCATGAGGGCGCTGCTGATCCTGCTCTTGCTGCCACTTCTGGCCGCCTGCGCCAGTGTCGAACGTCTGGCCCTGCCCGCCGCCGCGCCGCTTGAGAACGCGGCCCTGACCCGCACCGCGCCACCCCCCGGCGAACGGGTGGATCACCGCGACTGGACCGTGTTCCTGAACCGCTATGTCGCGCCGGATGCGCAGGGCGTGAACCGGGTGGCCTATGGGCAGGTCTCGCAGGCCGACCGCGCGCAGCTGGACGGGTATCTGACGCGGCTGCAATCGGTTGATCCGGCGGGGCTGACCCGCGATCAGCAACTGGCCTATTGGATCAACCTCTATAACGCGCTGACCGTGGATGTGGTGCTGGAAAATTACCCCGTCGCCTCGATCCGTGACATCAAGGACGGGCCGCTGTCGATCGGTCCGTGGGGCCGCCCTCTGGCCACGGTCGCGGGGCAGAGCCTGACGCTGAACGACATCGAACACCGCATCATCCGCCCCAGTTTTGACGAACCGCGCATCCACTATGCACTGAACTGCGCCGCGGTAGGCTGCCCCAACCTGATGGACCGCGCATGGCAGGCGCAGACGCTGGAACGCGACCTTGCCGCGGCCGAGCGCGCCTATGTCAACGACCCGCGCGGCGTGCGGTTCGATGAGCGGGGCAGGCTGATCCTGTCGAAAATCTACATCTGGTTCCGCGAGGATTTCGGGGTGAATGAGAAGGCCGTGCTTGCCTATCTGGAAACGGTAGCCGAGCCGGAGTTGCGCGCCCGCCTACAGAACACAGCCCGCGTGAGTGCTTATGAATACGACTGGGCCCTAAACGACGCGGCTGCGGGGTCATAGACGCGCGGAATCAAGGCCGTCAGGCCGCCGCGCCAGCGGTCGTTCATTGAGCGCCATTGGTTCAAGCCCAATGGACGACGCCGCCCCCATGGGGCGGCGCTTTTGCAACGTCTGTCGCAAGACCAGTGTATCAGTCGTTGGCACCATAAAGTGCCCCGCGCAAACCTCGGACGCGCCACCCCGCGGGTCGGCGCTGACGCGGGTCGGCGCTTACAGCAAGCCTTCGGCGCGCAGCAACTCTTGCATGTTCGCCTCGGGCCGCGGGCCGATATGGCTGATCACCTCGCGGGCGCAGACATTGCCGATCTTCGCGCAGGTTTCGTAATCGCGCCCCGTGGCCATGCCGAACAGGAACCCGGCGGCGAACTGATCGCCCGCGCCGGTCGCATCCACCGGCACCACCTTTTCGACGGCCACGTCAAATCGCTGCCCGTCCGACAGCACGGTCACGCCGTCGCCCGACCGCGTACACACGATCAGCGGACAGATCGCGGCGGTTTTTGCCAGCGCCTCTTCCAGATCATCGGTTTCGAACAGCGATTTGATCTCGGCCTCGTTGCCGATGACGAAATCCAGCTCATTCTCGATCAGCAGCAGGAAATCGACCCGGTGACGTTCCACGCAGAACGGATCGGAGATTGCGATCCCCGCCTTGCCGCCGCCTGCGTGACAGTTCCGCGCCGCCTCAAGAAACGCGGCCTTGCCCTTTTCCTTGTCGAACAAATAACCCTCAAGGAACATGATCTGACTGTTGCCCGCGACCTCGGCAGACACGTCCTGCGACGACAGCTCGGACGAAATCCCCAGATAGGTGTTCATCGACCGCTCGCCATCGGGCGAGACGAAAATCATCGACCGCGAGGTCGGCAGCTCGCTCCCCGGCACCGGCGGGTTCACGAAATCCACGCCGTCCTCGTTCATCGCCTCGGCATAGAACCGACCCAACGCGTCGTCGTGCACGCGCCCGATAAAGGCCGCTTCAAGCCCCAGTGCTCCTGCGCCCGCAATGGTGTTCGCAACCGAGCCGCCCGGCGTCTGCACGCGGCCTTCCATCGAGGCATACAGCAGCTCGCCGCGCTCCTGCTCGATCAGCTGCATGATGCCTTTCTCGATGCCCATCAGTTCCAGAAAACTGTCATCGGCCTGCGAAATCACGTCCACAACGGCGTTTCCGATACCGGTGAGTTGATAGGTCTTCATTGGGTCTTGTCCTCGAATTGACACAGATCACGGATGATGCAGGTCGGGCATTGCGGCTTGCGCGCCTTGCAATGGTACCGCCCATGCAGGATCAGCCAGTGATGCGCATGGAGTTGAAAGTCGGCCGGGATGTTATCCTCGATGGCGCGTTCCACCGCGTCCACATCCTTGCCCGGGCAGATGCCGGTGCGGTTGCCGACGCGAAAGATATGGGTGTCGACCGCCTGCGCCGGCTGCCGCCACCACATATTCAGCACCACATTGGCCGTCTTGCGCCCCACACCCGGCAGCGATTGCAGTGCAGCGCGGGAATTGGGCACCTCGCCACCGTAGTCCTCGACCAGAATGCGGCTGAGTTTGATGACGTTCTTGGCCTTTTGGCGGAACAGGCCGATGGTCTTGATATGTTCGATCAGACCTTCTTCGCCCAGATCCAGCATCTTTTGCGGCGTGTCGGCGATCTTGAACAGCGCGCGCGTGGCCTTGTTGACGCCTGCATCGGTGGCCTGCGCCGACAGCGCCACGGCAACGACCAGAGTATAGACGTTCACATGCTCCAACTCGCCCTTGGGTTCGGGGTCGGCGTCATGGAAACGCGTAAAGATCTCGCGGATCGTGTGATAGTCGAGTTGTTTTGCCATCCGCGCCTTAATGCCGACCAAGGGGCCGTGACACAAGCCCAAAGCCAATGCGCAAGTTCCGGGTCGCAGGGGGCCGGTGCGCGCGCTATGGTTTTGGAAACGAACCGAGGTGAACGCCATGAATGTCCAGACACCCGAAAGCGGTTATCACTATAACGTCATGCGCCGCGCCATCGACCTGATCGATCAGGGCGGCGAGGGGCTGAGCCTGGATGAGCTGGCCCGCCAGATGGACATGAGCCCCGCCCATTTCCAGCGCCTGTTCTCGCGCTGGACTGGTGTGTCGCCCAAGCGGTATCAGCAGTACCTGACGCTGGGCCACGCCAAGGCGTTGCTGCGTGAACGGTTCACCACGCTGGAGACCGCGCATAACGTGGGTCTTTCGGGCAGCGGCCGCCTGCATGATCTGTTCCTGAAATGGGAATCCATGAGCCCCGGCGAATACGCCCGCAAGGGCGAAGGACTGACGATTTATTGGGGCTGGTTCGATTGCCCCTTCGGTCCCGCTCTGGTCATGGGCACCGACAAGGGTATCTGCGGTATCGCCTTCGGGTCCGAGACCGGCGAAGCGGCGGCGATGGAGGACATGGTCTCACGCTGGCCGAAAGCGGAATTTTTGGAAAATTCCGCGCGCCTGCACCCATGGGTGCAAGGCGCGTTTGGCGCCGACCGGTCCGAAACCCCGCTGCATCTGATCGGCTCGCCCCTGCAGATCAAAGTGTGGGAGGCGCTGATGCACATCCCCTCGGGTCAGGTGACCACCTATTCCGAGATTGCGCAGCGCGTGGGCTCGCCGCAGGCGGTGCGCGCCGTAGGCACGGCGGTGGGTCGAAACCCGGTCAGCTGGCTGATCCCCTGCCACAGGGCTTTGCGCAAATCCGGCGGTTTGGGCGGTTATCACTGGGGCCTGCCCGTCAAGCGCGCGATGCTGGCGTACGAGGCGGCGCAGGCCGACGCCTGATTGACAGAGAGGCACCGGGATGTCACAAGCCGCGACAGGTTCGGGTCTCCTGCCGTTCGCGGCCCTTTGGCTTTGGTGAAACCCGATGACACGACATCTGTTGCCCTTTCCAGGCGCGCGGATGGCAATGCGAACCCCGTCCTGATGTCGCGCCCGTTCAAGGAAACGAGGCATAGTATGACCAAATCACACGATATCGCTCCGGTGGCACAGCTGAAAACGCAGGCCAAACGGCTGCGCGCCCGATTGCAGACTGAAGGCATTGCCCTGTCGCATAGCGCGGCGCTTGAATTGTTGGCGCATCAGCACGGGCTGCGCGACTGGAACACGCTGCGCGCCATGGCGGCCAACAGGACGGACCTGCAGGTCGGGGGCCGCGTCCAAGGCCGGTATCTGGGGCAGCCCTTCACCGCCGAAATCCGCGGGATGACAAAGCTGCGCAATGGGGAACAGCGCCGGGTGACATTGCAGTTCGACACCCCCGTGGATGTGGTGCGGTTCGACAGTTTCTCATCGCTGCGTCAGCGCGTCACCGGAGAGATCGGCTGGGACGGCCGCTCGACCCGGCGTACCTCGGACGGAGAGCCGCAGCTGGTGGTCCGCCCCGCCTGAAATGAATAAAGCGAGGCACCCGGCAGGGTGCCTCACAACTGGATCACGTCAGAACGCGGCTATTCCGCAGCCCAGCCACCGACGGCCTTGACCTCAAGGAAATCCTCCAGCCCGAAAACACCGCCCTCGCGCCCGTTGCCGGATTGCTTCATCCCCCCGAACGGGGACCCCGCGCTGCGCGATTTGCCATTCATTTCAACCATGCCCGACCGCAACGCCCGCGCCATCCGATTTGCGCGGTCGCCATCCTGAGTCTGCACATAATTGGTCAGCCCGTAAGGCGTGTCATTGGCGATCTCGATGGCCTCGTCCTCGGTATCGAATGGGATCATGGTCAGAACCGGGCCAAAGATCTCCTCGCGCGCGATGGTCATCTGGTTGTTGGCATCGGCAAAGACCGTGGGGCGCACATAATACCCCTTGTTCAGCCCCTCGGGCCGCCCGGTGCCGCCGGCGACCAGACGCGCGCCCTCGTCGATACCCTTCTGGATCAGGTCCTGAATCTTGGTCCACTGGACCTCATTCACCACGGGGCCGATATGGCGGCCTTCGTCCATGGCAGGCCCGACCGAGACCTTGTTCGCCACCTCAGCTGCCGTCTCAACCGCCTGATCATAGATCGGGCGCTGAACCAGCATCCGGCTGGGCGCGTTACAGCTTTGGCCGGTGTTGTTCATCATATGCAGCACACCGCGCTTGACCGCCTTTTCATCCGCATCGGCAAAGACCACATTCGCGCCCTTGCCGCCCAGCTCCAGATGCACCTTCTTCAGCGTCTCGGCGGCATTCTTGGAAATCGCCGTGCCCGCGCGGGTCGAGCCGGTGAAGCTGACCATATCGACGTCCTTGTGACCGGACAGTTGCGAACCGACACCCACGCCATCGCCGTTCACCAGATTGAACACGCCCGCAGGGAAACCCGCCTCATCCATCATCTCGGCAAAGATCATCGCGTTCAGCGGGCTTTGTTCCGACGGTTTCAGCACCATCGTGCAGCCCGCAATCGCCGCCGCACCGACCTTGAGCGTGATCTGGTTCATCGGCCAGTTCCACGGCGTGATCAGGGCGGCCACACCCACGGCCTCATAGATGATCCGGTCATTCGGGGCGTGATCGCCCAAGGGGCGCTCGAATTCAAACGCCTTGGCGGCGCGGATGAAGTTTTTCAGGTGATAAACGCCTGCGCCCGCTTGCTGCGTGCGGGCCATATCGATCGGCGCGCCCATCTCATGCGACATGGCCTGTGCCAGATCCTCGGACCGGGTCAGGTAGACCTCGACCAGCTTCTCGACCAGCGCGATACGGTCTGCGACCGGGGTGGCCATCCAGCCGGGCAGGGCGGCTTTGGCGGCGGCGACGGCGGCGTTGGTGTCGGCCTCGGTCCCGAGGGAGATGATCGCGCAGGGCTCCTCGGTCGAGGGGTTGATGACGTCAAAATCATGGGCCGCCGCCGGGGCGACCCATTGGCCGTTGATGTAGAAACTGCGCTTGTCGATCATGGTGTTTCCTCCCGCCAATTGGGCTCCAACCGGAATTTGCGCCAATGTGTCACCGGGCCATCGGCCAGGCAAGAGGCGGAAATGTGATGATGATCGGCTGCCCTTTCGCACCCGGGTGCTTTAACAATGGCGCAAAGTGTTTACCTTGTCGTCAACCGACTCGGTTTTTCATCAGGAGAGGAGATGCCCTATGGGTTTGCGCATCAATGACACGGTCCCAAATTTCACAGCAGAAACGGATCATGGTACCATTCAGTTTCATGACTGGATTGGGGACAACTGGGCCATTCTGTTCTCGCATCCCAAGGATTTCACCCCTGTCTGTACCACCGAGTTTTCCGCCGTTGCGCAGCTGAACGACGAATGGGCGGCGCGCGGCACCAAGGTGATCGGCGTCTCGGTTGACGGCGTTGAGGATCACAAGAAGTGGAAGAAAGACATCGAGGCTTACGGCAACGCCAATCCCGGCTTCCCGATCATTGCCGATGACGGGCTGGCCGTGTCCAAAGCCTTCGACATGCTGCCCGCCGAGGCTTATCTGCCCGATGGCCGCACGCCTGCGGACAGCGCCACGGTACGTTCTGTGTTCATCATCGGACCTGACAAGCAGTTGAAACTGTCGATGACCTATCCGATGACCGTAGGTCGTAACTTTGCCGAGATTCTGCGCGCGCTGGACGGGCTGCAGATGTCGTCCAAGGGTGTTGCGACGCCTGCGAACTGGGTGCCGGGTGAGGATGTGATCATTCCGCCTGCGGTGTCGAATGAAGACGCGAAAGAGAAGTTTGGTGAGTTCGAGACGATCTTTCCCTATCTGCGCAAGACCAAGGCTCCGTCTTAAGGCGGGCCGGGTCAGGGGGGCTGTCTGCCCCCCATCGCGCCCGAGGGGCGCGATTCCCCCCGAGGATATTTTCAGACAGATGAAGCAGGCGGGCGTTGGGGGTAGAGGAACAGCTTGCTTCGATATGCGGCGCGTTTGAATTCGCGCGTGAGCTTGTCGCTGAGAGGCGGGCGCGTCTGAATGGTCGAGCCGCCGATTTCTCCGGCCACTTCCCGATTGCCGCTGCCCAGCAGGGCGTGGATCGGCTGGCCTGTTAGCCAGTGCATTTGCAGAAAGGTGTCCACTGGGCGGTCGATCTCCTCTGTGGCTTTGAGCAAGCGTTCGGCGGCGCGGCGTCCGATCATTTGGCAGACGCATTGCAGGCCGATCACCATCGGCAGGATCAGGCGCAGCCCGTTTTGTTCGGCAATGGTTTTAGACGCGATTTCGCGCTGTTTGACCGGAATGCGGATATAGTGGTCCGGGGTTGCGATGTGCTGCAGCATTTTCAGGACCCGTTCCATGCGGGTGGGATCTATGCGCAGGTCATCCTCGGTTATGATCGCGAGATCGATATCTTCGTCCACCATTTTGCGCCAGATGCGGCGGTGGCTTTCGAACACGCCGATTTCGGCAGGCCGCAGCGCGAACGGGTATTGGGGGCGGTGTAATGTTCCCAGATGCACGCGGGTATCGGCGATCTGGTCCGGGTCACGCCCGTTCACGGCCTCGAACAGTTCGGCATTTGGCAGGTCTTGGCACAGTTGCTCGGCGTTGGGTCGCCGAGCCGTACTGGAGGACATATGGATGATGAAAGATCGCATGCCCCCGTGCATAGAACACGGGGGCATGAGGGGGAAGCGAAACCGAAGAGAAACACTTCGCCCTGTGGCATCAGAAGTTATAGCGCAGTCCGAAATTCAGGCTGAACGTGTCCAGATCATCCTCGACCGACCCGGTTGACGCGCCGTTGGGGGCCAGCCGGTCGGTTGAGACGTCAAAGGCGCGGGCATAGCGGGCGTCGACGGTGAACGCGGTGTTCGCGCTTATGTCATAGGCAACACCGGCGATGGCTTGAGCTGCGAAATTGGTGTCGCTGTCATCCAGCCGCACACCGGGCCCGTAGGAAATGTCGAAATCCGAATAGGTCACCCCCAGCCCAAACCCGGCATAGGGGGTCAGCGGGCCGTCGCGTTTGAAATCAAACAGGATATTGGCAAACAGGGACGTTTGCGTCACATCGCCCGAGACATTATTTTCGGGGGCCGGGCCGTTGCCGGAAAAGCTGACGCCATCCACGTCATTGTCGCGGTAGGACAGTTCCAGTTCGATCCGGGTGCCGATGTTATCGGTCGACCATTGCGGGATTTCCCGGCCGATCGCCACTCCGAGGCCAAAGCCCGAGTCGAAATCCGTATCGACGGTCTGGTTCGCACCTCCGATGGAGCCGGAAAAATCGCTGTCCTGAAGCTGGCTGTAGCCGATGAATCCCTGCACATAAGCCCCATCGGTCAGGCTTTGGGCACTTGCGGCCGAAGCTGCCAGGGTCAGGGCTGCGGCGACCAGAGTGAGACGGTTAACCATAATTTTGTCCTTCGATCCGTGAGGTTCCTAATTGAGACTTGGGGAAATCCGGAACAAAGGAAAGGGGCGCGGCCATCACGTCGGGTCACAGGTTTTTGGACCTGTGTGAGAGCACGATTTCGCGATTGAAAATGCCGGTCAGCGTTCGGATATGGCAGACGGTTCCAGCAAGGGGTCGGACAGCAGTTCCTCCACGAAAAAGCTGAGAAGCTGCAGGCGGCCCGTTACCCCGGCTTTGCGGTAGACGGCGGCGCTTTGGGCTTTGATTGTGCCCTCTTTGGTTTGCCGCAGCCGGGCGATTTCGGCGATGGACAGGCCCTTGATGGCCAGCAGGGCGACATCGCGTTCGGCAGCGCTGAGCCGCCATTCGTCGAACTGATGCTCGATGATTTGCGCCATCGCACCACGGGCCACGCCAAGCTGGCGCTGCAGGTCGCCCACCCGCCGGGCCTGCGCCCGGATTAGCGCAATCGTCGTTCCCAGCCCGGCCATCAAAGCCAGCGCGAGGACCAGTTCAAACTGATGCAGATGCCGGAACCCGTTGTCGCCTCCGGTCCAGTCCATCAGCGCGTCGGTCAGGAAAAAGGCGGCGCAGAGGGCCTGCACCACCAGCAGGAGCCACAGCAAAGACGTCTGAGATATCTTCATGAGGCTCCTTCAGGGTCGCGGGATCAGTCGTCGTCCTGCTCGATTTCGATTGCCGTCACCACGCCGCTTTCATCGTTCAGGACCAGTTCAGTTTCCACGCCATCCTTGGTGAATTCAACCTCGATCTCGCCGTCTTCGAACTCGATCTCTTCGACGGTGTATCCCTGCGCTTCCAGCACGGATCGGATTTCAGCTTCGGTCGTGCCCAGCGTTTCGCCGATCCCGACATTGGCCAACGCCAGAACGGGTGCGGTTGCAATCAGACCAGCGAGTGTCAGCAGTTTGAGGTTTTCCATATCGCATCTCCTGTTTTGTGCGGTTCGATACGACCGAACTGGTGAGGCCATTGCGCCGTTGCGATTGGATTTCGGTTGAAAACAGGGGAATTGGACCAAGGTTTATGCCGTTCGGCCGTCACGCGGCGCGGGCGCTTTCCAGGTGCGGGTAGGCGCGAGCCGGCTCGGTAATCAGATGCTGGCGCAGCAGACGGGCCTCGGGTGTTTTGAGAACGGGCAGGGCGGTGGGGCCATATGCTTTTGGGCTGTTTGCCAACTCAGGAAACAGCATAAACAGTTCGCGTTGCGTGGCTGGGGCCATGGCGCCAAGGGTGCATGCGCCGGGGTAAAAGGACTCAGACCAGCACCCGTTCACATTCACCAACTCGTGCCGGTCAAACAGGATGTGGATGTATTCGACGCCCTGATCGGGCGTCAGTTGCACTACCGAATGCCCGTCGATCAACCCTTTGGCCGGGGCCAGCATCGCGGGTTCGGAATACATCAGCTCCATCTGAGGGCAGGACACCGCGATCCGGTGCTGGGGGGAGATCAGAAGATCACGGTCTGGGCTGTTCGCGCCCAGGCAGCCCGCCCGGATTCGCACGGGGCGAAGATGTGGTTGTCGCCGCAGCTCATGCGCCGACAAGTGACGCCGACCAATCCAGCGCACGGGACGGGCGGTGCCATCTGCGGTGAGGGCAAGATCTCCGGGGCGCAGCGTGTCGATCGGGCGCTCCCCCGACGGCGTCAGAATCATCGACCCCGAGGTGAAACAGACAAAGGAGGGCAGCGTGTTATACCCGGTGGAGGGGGCGTTGGAGGCAACGAAACCGGTGTTGGAAATCGTATCCCCCAGCGCGACATTGCCCGAGGTAACGATGATGTAGCGCGGGTTCGAAAATTGGATCAGAATAAATGTGACCGGCGCACCGTTGACCTCACCACTGTAGCTTTCGAAGGTGCTGAACGACTGGGTTGAACCTTGCGCATTGGGCAGCCCACTCAGATCAATCTGCTGGCTCCCGTCGCCGTCGGACTTCTGCAGCAGCGCGTCATTGTCGGTAATCTCGACGCTATAGCCGTTCTGGACATCAACGGAGCGGTTGGAGAAAGGATCAGCGCTGATTTCAAAGACGGTTATCGAGGCCACGGTCGAACAGCATCCCCGTAAATGACGCGGTGTACTTAATTTTGTGTCAACTCAACCTATAAGTGTTAAGAATTGGTTTACTTAAGCGCCGAGCAAGCGGGGCCCAAAAGAAAAAGACCCCGGCCAAAACCGGGGTCTTTCGCGTTGAATAAGGGTAGTGCAGATTAGTCCGCGCTTTCCTCTTTCTTTTCTTTCTTCTCGGGCACAATCTCTTCGCCGGTTTCCTGATCGACGACTTTCATCGACAGGCGGACCTTGCCGCGATCATCAAAGCCCAGCAGCTTGACCTTTACTTCCTGACCTTCCTTCAGAACATCCGACGGATGGTTGAGGCGGCGGTTTTCGATCTGGGACACGTGCACCAGACCGTCGCGCTTGCCAAAGAAGTTCACGAAGGCACCGAAGTCGACGATCTTGACCACTTTACCGGTATAGATCTGACCTTCTTCCGGCTCAGCGACGATCGAGTGGATCATCTCGTAGGCCTTCTTGATCGACTCCCCATCGGGTGAGGCGATCTTGATGACGCCGTCGTCGTTGATGTCGACCTTGGCACCCGAAACCTCGACGATCTCGCGGATGACCTTACCGCCCGAGCCGATCACTTCGCGGATCTTGTCGGTCGGGATGTTCATGGTCTCGATGCGCGGGGCGTGGACCGAGAATTCGTTGGTCTCGGACAGCGCCTTGCCCATCTCACCCAGAATGTGCATCCGGCCGTCCTTGGCTTGCGCCAGGGCTTTCTCCATGATCTCGGGCGTGATGCCCGCAACCTTGATGTCCATCTGAAGCGAGGTGATGCCGTTTTCGGTACCCGCCACTTTGAAGTCCATGTCGCCCAAGTGGTCTTCGTCACCCAGAATGTCCGACAGGATGGCGTATTCGCCGTCATCTTCCAGGATCAGACCCATGGCCACACCGGCAACCGGTGCTTTCAGCGGGACACCCGCATCCATCATCGACAGCGAACCGCCGCAGACCGACGCCATCGAGGACGATCCGTTGGATTCAGTGATCTCAGACACGATGCGGATCGTGTAGGGGAAGTCAGTCGCCGCAGGCAGAACCGCCTGCAGGGCGCGCCATGCCAGTTTGCCGTGGCCGATCTCACGACGGCCCGGGCCACCCACGCGGCCAACTTCGCCAACCGAATACGGAGGGAAGTTGTAGTGCAGCAGGAAGTTCGATTTGAAGTTGCCATGCAGCGCGTCGATGAACTGCTCATCATCACCGGTGCCCAGCGTGGTCACGGCCAGCGCCTGTGTTTCGCCACGGGTGAACAGGGCGGAACCGTGGGTCCGCGGAAGCATCGAAGTTTCTGCAACGATGGAACGAATATCGGTGGTCGAACGACCGTCGATCCGCTTGCCGCCTTTGACGACGTCGCCACGCAGAATACCGGCTTCCAGCTTTTTCATCGCGGACCCGAGGTTGCCGTCTTCCAGCTGTTCCTCGGTCAGCGCTTCCTTGATCGCTTCACGGGCGGCGGCAACAGCGGCGGTGCGCTCCTGCTTGTCGGTGATCGCGAAGGCGGCGCGCATCTGCTCTTCACCGGCGGCTTTGACCGCGGCGTACAGGTCCGAATAGTCGGGGGCCTGGAAGTCAAACGGCTCTTTCGCGGCGTCTTCGGCGAGGCTGATGATCAGGTCGATGACCGGCTGAATCTGCTCATGCGCGAAGGTCACGGCGCCCAGCATTTCCGCCTCGGACAGCTCATAAGCTTCCGATTCCACCATCATCACGGCGTCTTTGGTGCCGGCAACAACCAGATCCAGACGCTGTTCGGGGTTCAGGCGCAGGTCCTGCATGTCGTCGACGGTCGGGTTCAGAACGTATTCACCATCCTCGAAACCAACGCGGGCACCGGCGATCGGACCCATGAAGGGCGCGCCGGAGATAGTCAGCGCAGCCGAGGCAGCAATCATCGCAACGATATCGGGATCGTTGACCAGATCGTGGCTCAGCACGGTGCACATCACCAGAACTTCGTTCTTGAAGCCGTCAACGAACAGCGGGCGGATCGGACGGTCGATCAGACGCGCGGTCAGCGTCTCTTTCTCGGTCGGGCGCGCCTCGCGCTTGAAGAAGCCGCCCGGAACCTTACCGGCGGCATAGTATTTTTCCTGATAGTGGACGGTCAGCGGGAAAAAGTCCTGACCGGGCTTTTGTTGCCGCGCAAAGGTCACGTTTGCCATGACGCTGGTTTCGCCCAGCGTGGCAATCACGCTGCCGTCGGCCTGACGGGCAACCTTGCCGGTTTCCAGTGTCAGCGTCTCTTCGCCCCACTGCATAGATTTCTTTGTTACATCAAACATATGCGTATCCTAGAACGGAGCACTCCCGCCCCTGCGGGTCTCCGGTTTGCATGGCGGCCCCATTGCCGCCGACCCCAGTTTATCTTCCATTCGAGTGCCGGGGTCAGGGCACAACGTCTCAAGATACCGCGCGCATACATGAGATTGCGCGCGAAGGGAAGGGGCCTGAGTTTACTCGGCGGTCATCGGCCTTGATGGCTGGGGTGCCGGGATCAGTACGACCGCTCGCGGGATTTGCGCAACGCCCGAATGTCTGGTGCCGGTTCTGCAGCGGGGGATGGGGCAGGGGCGGGCTGCACATCGCTGTCGTCGAATTTCAAAAGGGCCAGCGCAGATACGGACCAGATCCACGAATTGAGCCACAGCAAACCTGCGGCCGATGCGATGCCTTTGAGAATAAAAGCGGGATCGAAATCAGGCAGCGATTGGGTGAGGATCAAGGAAACCGCTGACATGACCAGCGGCAACATCGCAAACACGGCGGTAAACAGCCCGAAAAAGAACTGCAAGAAAATGGAAACGAAAAAGACGCAGAACAAGGGGATGAAGCTGCGCCCGAACCCGTTGAAGAACCCGCGGCCCGATGCGCCAAACCCGGCCTCGCGCGCGGCGCTTGCCATGGGTACGGCCAAGACGGTGTAGATTGCCGCCAGAAGAACATAGGCCACGATCATCTTGCTGCCTACGGCAAGAAAGGCGAAGGACACCTGAACCGGCTCGGCAGCTTCGGCGAGCGCGCTCAGGGATATGGGCTGGCCCAGTTGCCAAAGCGCAAACACAACACCGGCGACATTAGCAACGAGGGCCAGACCGCCCAGTACGACCACAAAGAACACGCCGTACAGGGTCGCGTTAAGGGCCAGAATCTTGAGGTCGGTCTGGCGCGTATCGCCCTTGAGCGCCAAAGCCACCCGAATACCGAACAGGCTGATAAAGGCGGCGGTGATCGGCTCGCTCACATAGCTTGCGAAGCCAAGTGTGACGAAACCCAGAAAAAACCAGACTATGATCGAGGCGAGGCTGATCAAAATGACCGGACCAATCATCCGCGGCGTTACGCTGAACGACAGGATCAGGGAATTGAGGATAAGAAACATAAGCATTTGCCTGCAATCAAATGGGTGCCCGGTGTCCGCCAGCCGTGAAAAAGCGGTAGCGTTGTATTGTTTTGCCGAAAACTACCTGAGGGTGTGCGATTTGCAAGGGGTGGACTGGCTCAACGCCCGAGGTCGGGTCGCTTTGACGGGTCGGACGGGCAGGCGTGAAGCGTGCTGGGCAGGGCCCGGATTGTTGGCTGAAATTGGGCGCTAACATATCTGAAAATGAATGCGTTTTGTGAAAATATGATGTCGGTGTAGGCTGTTACCACTGACCCGGCGGTCGAAGAGACGGAAACGCGCCAAGGCGGTAGAACACTCATATCCGTCGACCGGTCGAATACCTTGGCGTTTGCACCTGGCGAACAGAGGGGCGCGCGAATGGCTCAGACCAAGAAAATGCTGGATCCCGATCCACGCATCTATGACTTCGAGACCGAGTACGAGTTGGGGCAGGACAATGTCCGGCCGTTCGGTCTTGATATTCACAACCCGGTTTTTCTGATTTCCAGCATCCTGATCTTTGCGTTCGTCCTGATCGCATTGGCCAATCAGGAGGCTGCGGCGACCTTCTTCGGATGGCTCCGGCCCTGGCTGACCAGCACGTTTGACTGGTTCCTGGTGCTTTCGGTCGACGCCATTACCCTGTTCTGTCTGGTGCTGATCGTTTTGCCTGTCGGCAAGGTCAGGATCGGCGGCAAGGATGCCAAGCCCGATTATTCCTATGCCGGATGGATTGCGATGATGTTCGCCGCCGGTATCGGCATCGGGCTGCTGTTCTTCGGCGTCATGGAGCCAGTCTACTACAACTTCGCAGAAGGCGGAAATGCCGTGCCTCTGGGCATCGATATCGCGGTGCCGGGCAATGAGTATGCCGGTATCGTTGGCACCATCCACCACTGGGGCCTTGAAGGCTGGGCGGTTTATGCTGCCGTGGGCCTGAGCCTTGCGATCTTCGCTTATAACCTGGACCTGCCGCTGACCCTGCGGTCGGCTTTCTACCCGATCCTGGGCGAGCGGGTCTGGGGCTGGTGGGGCCACCTCATCGACACGCTGGCGGTGTTTGCCACACTGTTCGGTCTGACCACCTCGTTGGGTCTGGGCGCGCAGCAGGTTGCGGCTGGTCTGAATGAGGTGTTCGGCATCGAACCCAGCCCCACAGTCACCGTCCTGCTGATCATCGGGATCACGCTGATCGCGCTGGGCTCGGTCTTGATGGGTATGGACGCTGGTGTCAAACGGCTGAGCGAGATCAACATGATCATGGCCGTGGGCCTGTTCATCTTCGTGATCGTCGTCACCGGCGTCGGCACGGCCATTGCGCGGTATTTCAACGTCATGGTGGATTACGTGACGCACTTACCGGCCTTGTCCAACCCGTTCGGGCGCGAGGATACCAGTTACTTCCACGGCTGGACGACCTTCTACTGGGCCTGGTGGATCGCGTGGTCGCCCTTTGTGGGCATGTTCATCGCCCGCATCTCCAAGGGTCGTACGGTGCGTGAGTTTATCCTCTGCGCGCTGCTGGCCCCGACTGCTGTCTGCGCGCTGTGGATGTCGACCTTTGGCGGTGCCGCCATCGACATGCTGAACGCAGGCGGAGCCGAGGGTGTTCGCGCCACGGTGATCGACAGCTACGCCCCCGAAGGCGCGCTGTTCGGCTTCCTGAAAGAGCTGCCGCTTTACAGCATCGTGGCCCCCATTGCGCTGGTCCTGATCGTGGTGTTCTTTGTCACCTCGTCGGATTCCGGTTCGCTGGTGATCGACACGATCACCGCAGGCGGCAAGATGGACGCGCCGGTGATCCAGCGGGTGTTCTGGTGCACGCTGGAAGGCCTGGTGGCCATCGCCCTGCTGCTGGGCGGAGGCCTGTCGGCTCTACAGGGCGCGGCGGTGTCAACCGGCATCCCGTTCACGCTGGTGGTTCTGATCATGTGCTACTGCCTGTGGTTGGCGCTGAAATCTGAGAAGGCGAAGATGTAAGCAACGTCTTTGAACATTAGGGAAACGCCCACCCATGCGGTGGGCGTTTTTTGTTCGGCGGTTTTGCAGCGAAACTCTGCGCACGTAGCAAGGTGTCAGACAAATCCTGACGCCCATGACGCCACCGAAAAACCGATCATCGTGACCAGGCAGAACAAAAACGCGACGATACCCATTGACCGGACAGGTTTTTCGCTGACCGGCAGCACGTATTGAAGCGTGGAAATCAGTTTGGCGCTTCGGGATAGCACTCTGATCACCAAAGTCCCGAGCGCTGCAGCCCACAGCCACATGCTGGAAACGTAAGACGAAAGCAGAATGATGGCGATGAAAACGCCGATCTGATTTTGAAGAACCGATGGTACTTCGGCGAAATTATGTTGGTTCAGCGCATCGAGAATGCCGCGCAGGTAAACCGGATCGAAGGAAAGCACCGCAAAAGCGGCCAGTCCGAATATGATCAGGTACGAGAAATATGAGGCCAAGAAATCGACGATGATCGCGATCAGGACCGGTAATTTCCCGGCGGCTACCTTCCCAATAATGAACCGGGTGCAAAACAGCGACAGGTAGTCGATGACCGGATTGATGATCAGGAAAAACGTCAAAACTCCGCCAATGCCGATCACGTTCAGCTCGACGTCCGAGGCAAAGTAGCGTTCCTCGGTGACAAAGAAGTACAGGTAGCAAAAGGCAAAGGTCAGCCAGGACACCAGGCAGGACGCAAGGAAACATCGCAGGGTCCAGTGCCGCGGACCGAACACTCGGACGAACAGACCCATGACCGCCGTGCCCACCGGGCTGTTTGCCTTGGGGGCCTTCAGGCGCAGCAGCCATTCGGAAATGTCGGCTCGGAACGCGGGCGAGACCGCATCGTCGCCTTTCCAGAACACTGACAAGATAATCACGATCAGTGACGAGGCGCCCAGAAGTTCCAGAATTTCATGGCCGAGCACCGTTCTTTGCCCTCATCAATCACATGCGAGAAATCGGATAATTTATGAGGCGCAATTTGCGCCATGCGAGTCAAGGCCTCTTCCGGTTTGTAGCCGGTTGCCGTTTTGGAGTTTTCCCAGAGCTTGGTGGAGGAAGTGCCTCATCTGCTGCGTCCGATGGCGCAGGAGCGTGTTGGCCCAAACCAGTCACGTTTTGCTTCCCAGGGGTTCGTCAGTTCAACTCATCTGGCGCGAGAACGAAAAGCCTTGGGGGCCAAAAATCCAGATGAACGGCTTCGCCATCAAGACGGAACGACTCAATCGGGACCCAGTTTTCGCGTGGCCTGAGAAGCAGAGTCCCCAACACGCGGCGCCCATCCAGCCACGTTGTTAACGTGTTGCAACACCCCAGGTAAGAGGGTTGCGGAACCGTGTCATCCGGACCGGCAAGATTGGCGGTGTATTTCACCTCAAGTGAATTGTCGCGACCGCCCTGAACAAAAGACAATCTGGTTTCGCGCAGTTTTCCGATGCCAAGTTCACCGGTAATCGTCACAACGCCGTTTTGCGGCAAGAAATGCTGCCGAAAACTGCATCCTGTTATGTCAATCCGCATGTGCACCGCGACTAACTTGTTTGCGCGTGCTGCGTCAGCCTGTGTGGATAACAAATTTTCGGCGGCATATGCTTTGACGGACAGTTTGCTATATCTGCTGAGGTCGATGTTTTTGACAAGATGCATCGGGCGAAAGTGCTTTGGGCAAATGTCCTGCTCACCGACCCCCTTGGCAGGTTTCAAGGTCGCGGTAACGTAGTTCATCTGGCGGGAGTCCAAGTTCCAGCCCCGCGCCGATGCTGTTTCGTGCGAAGCGGACATGAGGCCAACGCCGAGTATAACAAGGGCCGCAAGACGGCAGAATCGCTGGCGTGTTATCATGGCCGCACCGCTGAACCCGTGACCAGGATGTTGCCATAAAAACCCGCGTTTACCAAAATCTGCCCTTCGCCCTTCTTCAGATCGAACGGCGCGTCTGGCAGCTTCAGGCTTAGGTGAAGTTCTCCCATCACGTTGTCCGGCTGGTTGGCGTAGCCAAAACCGTTCAAGGGTACGAATTGCCGCCCGTTCGTCGTTGTCCAGTTTCGACTACTGTATTGCATCGACAGGACCTCACGCTCATCAGGGCCAAACGATCGTTGGATATCGGCAGCGAAGTTTCCGATTTGACCGAAAAGGTTAAAGTCACCTTTGACGAATTCGGGAAAGCCTGCATGATCGCAGAAGAACAGCGTTGCACGCAGTTTCATATCGGCAAGCTCGGCTTGTTCTTCCTTCTTGTAAAACTTCTGTACAAACCGTGCGGGTGAGTCACGCGTGCCTTGGTTCTGCTGAACTTGCCCTCCACGCCGTACAACGATCTTCTTGGTCGAGCTTTCCGATTTCAGGAAGGCGGACAGGTAGGGACCATTTGTTGTCAGATCGTGGTTCAGCTCGATCTTGGCGGGCACAGCAGGCGCGACACAGTCAAACGGAGCGTCAGTTGTGATGGGCGTCAATGGCGCCGATATCCGGTCTAAATGCAAACTGATGCGTGCGTCTGCGGCCTCGGCAGGGACGGCGGAACTGGCTGCGAATGTAAGTAAAGCGACGCGAGCAAGGCGTTTGGCAAATAGCATCTTCATATCGGCGAAGACGTAGGACTCAACTAAGGCAATAGTTTGACATCAACCTTACGTCTTATGGCGGAGTTTAGTTTTTGAGATGGGCGGAACCTCGGTTGCGGTGAATTTCCGCACAAAAACCGTCTCAAACGAAAAACACCCGCTGAAACAGCGGGTGTTTGATCTGTACAAATTGTACAAGCCGGATCGTGAAAGCCCGAGCGAAAATCTCGCTTAGCGGCGGATGCCCAGCTTTTTGATCAGGTCCTGATAGCGCGCTTCTTCCTTGCCTTTCAGGTAGTCCAGCAGCTTACGACGCTGGGCGACCATTTTCAGCAGACCGCGACGACCGTGGTTGTCTTTTTTGTGGGTCTTGAAGTGCTCGGTCAGGGTGGTGATGCGCGAGGTCAGGATGGCAACCTGGACTTCAGGCGAACCGGTGTCGCCCTCTTTGGTTGCGAATTCTTTCATGACACGTGCTTTTTCAGCGGCAGTGATCGACATCGGGGTCTCCTTGTAAAAGGTTAAGGTTGATGGCGCAGGCCGGGATGTCGTCCAGCACAGGCCCATGGAGAAAACCGCACCGATTCCGATGCGGATGGGCGCGTATAGGCGCTTTTGGCGGGAATGGCAAAGGGATTCTGCGGGGTCAGCCCACCTGTCCGAATTGCGCCAGCTGCGCCTCGGTGATCAGTTGGATATCGCCCGCCGCAATCCCCTCGGCCCCGAACAGGTTGGCCACCCTCTGACCGTCGATCAGAACATGGGTCAGGTTGGGGTTTTCTGCGTCGGTCTCGATCTGAATCTCAGGGTCGTCCTGATCTTCCCATGTCACCAGCAGCTTGTCCTGCCCGGGTTGAAACCCCATAACCGTGACCTCTTCCTGCTGCTCGTCCAGCACGATCTCATCCGCGCCTTGGCCGCCATCCACGACATCGCCGCCACCGGCCAGAATCGTGTCGTCCCCCGCGCCGCCGTTCAGGAAATCGGTCTCGTCATCCTCGTTCCCATGTAGCAAGTCGTCACCGTCGCCACCAAACAAAGTATCCTCGCCTGCACCGCCGGACAGGGTGTCATCGCCAAAGCCGCCCTGCAGCGCGTCTTCGCCCTCACCCCCCGTCAGAGTGTCATCATCCGCCCCGCCATAGAGCGCATCGTCGCCGTCACCGCCGTTCAGATGATCCTCGCCGAAATGGCCGTAGAGGGTATCGTCGCCCTCCTCCCCCGCAAGAGCATCATCGCCCGCGTCGCCATGCAGAACGTCATCACCCTGCCCGCCAGAGATTGCATCCGCCCCACTGCCCCCGTGCAGCACGTCGTCCCCGCCGTTGCCAGCGATGAAGTCGTCGCCCCCGAAGCCGTTGATCTGATCGACACCGTCCTGCCCGGTCAGTACATCCGCCCCGTCGCTGCCGGCAATGACCAGATCGCCTTCGAATTCCGACAGGATCGTCCCGGTTGATACTTCAGTGGCATCCGGGTCTGCAGGTTCGTCGACATTTTCGCCGATATCCAGATATTCGCCCTCGGTCACCGGGACATCGGTTTCACCTTCTGGTGTGTCGTCATCGGTGTCTTCTTCTGAAACGAACACGTCGCTCATCGCGTATGCCGCGCCGCCTATGGCGGCCAGTCCAAGCAATCCGGCCAGAAACATGGGAACCCTCCGAAAGCGTGCTGCCTCGGTGGGAAATATCCCATGCGATCAAGCCTTTGGTCAAAGCCAGGTTGAGTCTGTGGTTAACCCTTTGTCACCACGGTTCGGGCTGTTGGGTATAGGCGATATAGAGCGGGTGCTTCGGGTGCCCGTCCTTGGTCAGCCCAAGATGAAACAGCGGCTGGCCGGTGTCGCGCAGCAGGGTTTCCACCGCCGGGCCTCGGTCCAGATGCGCGCCATGGGTGCCCCAGGCGGCGATGACCTGATCGGCCCATTTCACGCCCTCCAGAATAGCGGCGTCATTCGCAGGCCCCACCGGATCGGCAGCGGCGCGCATCTTGCGCGGGTCGGTGTCGCGCCAGGCAAATATGTTGGTCACCTGAAACGCCCCGAAACCCAGCGCTCGCGCGCGGCGTTCACAGCGCTCGACCGTGGGGTCGTTCTGCACCTCGGTCGCGGTCGAGGGGTTGAGCATCACAAACAGCGCCTTGCGCCCGTCGGGGTCCCAGATGCGGGTCAGGCTGTAGCGGTAGTGCTCGCAATCGGAATACACGGCGGTCGAGGGCGCGTCGCCCTTGGTATGCGTTCGGGTGATCATGGTCCGGGTTTGTCCGGTTTCGGACCCGTTGACAAGGGCCGATGTCCGGCTGGCAGAAATGTGCTAGGTTGCCTGCATTTGAACACGCATTGGGGGGCTTTTCATGACTTTCGAAACACTCGATCCGGCGGATTGGGAGCAGACGCGCAAACTGGCGCATCAGATGCTGGACATGGCGCTGGATCACACGCGGGATGTGCGTGACCGACCGATCTGGCAGGACATGCCGCAGGACGTGCGCGCCAGCTTTGAAACTCCCGCGCCGCAGCAGGGCCTGCCGCTGGGCGATGTTCTGGACGACGTCAATGCCCGTGTGATGGCCTATCCGATGGGCAATATCCATCCCCGGTTCTGGGCGTGGTACATGGGCGCGGGCAATTTCACCGGCGCGATGGCGGATTTTCTGGCGGCCGTGCAAGGCTCGAACCTGGGCGGGGGCAACCACGCGGCGGCGCTGGTAGACCGGCAGGTGGTTGACTGGCTGCGTGAAATGATCGGGCTGCCCGAGGGCGCAAGCGGAACGCTGACCAGCGGCGGCAGCGTTGCCAACATGATCGGGTTGACCGTTGCGCGCAATGTGCAGTCCGGGATCGACATGCGGCACGATGGCGTGGCCGCGATGGATCGGCCCATGCGCTATTACGGGTCAGAACAGATGCACAGCTGCCACCAGAAATCGCTTGAGACGATTGGCCTTGGCAATGCCGCCCTGCGCCGGGTGCCCACGCGGGACGATCTGACGATGGATCTGGAGGCTCTGGCCCGGATGGTCGCGCAGGACCGCCAAGACGGCCTGAACTCCGCCTGCGTCATCGCCACTGCCGGAACCGTGAATACCGGGGCGGTGGATGACCTGACCGCAATCGGTGACTTCTGCCGGAAGGAGGGCCTCTGGTTCCACGTTGACGGCTGTATCGGCGCGCTGATCGCGATTGCGCCTGACAATGGCTGGCGCGTCGCCGGAATCGATCGGGCGGATTCCGTGGCGCTGGACCCGCATAAATGGCTGCACGCCCCGTTCGAGGTCGGCTGTGCCCTTGTCCGCGATCATGATGCGCATCACGGGACATTTACGCTGACGCCGGAATATCTGGAACCACAGTCGCGGGGCGTTGCCGGGGCCGCGTTTCTGCACGACTACGGTATCCAGACCACGCGCGGGTTCCGGGCGCTGAAGGTCTGGATGTCCCTGCGCGAACATGGGGTGCAGAAATTCGGCAGGCTCATCGATCAGGACATCGAAAAGGCGCAGTATCTGACGGGTCTGATCGAGGCGCAGGACAATCTGACGCTGATGTTTCCGACCTCGATTAACATCGTCTGTTTCCGCTACGATCCCGGTGGGCTAAGCGATGACGCCCTGCGCGAGATCAACACTGAAATCATGTTGCACCTGCAGGAGGAAGGCACCGCCGTCGTGTCCGACACCACCGTGCGCGGCTCTCATTGCTTGCGCGTTGCGGTCAACAACCACCGCACCCGGACCGAGGATTTGGACTTGCTGGTGTCCGAAATTCTAAGGCTAGGGCGCGCATTGCGGCTCGCGGCCTGAGGTCCGGGTCAGTTCGGTTCCACAAAGACCCTGCTGGGATGTAGCACGCCGGATTTGTAGATGCCGACTGCGACCGCCTTACCGTCCAGCGAGGCCCAGGCCTCATCGCCATATTCCACGTCCGACGCCAGCACCATGCCCGGATTGCCGTTGCGCAGGCGGGTGGCCCCTTCGGGGGTGCATTTCAACTCGGGCAGGTCGGCGAGGCCTGTTTCTAAGGGGTGCAGATACTCATCCAGCGCCGTGGTCTTGGCCATCTCGTCGATTTGCTCGATGCTCAGCCCATCTTCGGCCTCGAACGGGCCGGACCAGATGCGGCGGAGTTCTTTGACATGGCCATGACAGCCCAGCGCCGCACCCAGATCGCGCGCGATGGACCGCACATAGCCGCCCTTGCCGCAGGTCATCTCCAGCACCACGTGATCGGCGTCGGGGCGGTCGACAAGGATCAATTCCTCGACCCATAGGGGCCGGGCTGACAGTTCAACATCCTCGCCATCGCGGGCCAGTTTATAGGCGCGCTGGCCGTCGATTTTCACGGCGGAGAACTTGGGCGGGACCTGCATGATGTCGCCCAGAAACGGGGACAGAGCCTGTTTGATATCCTCATCTGTCGGGCGCGTATCGCTGGACGCAATCACCTCGCCCTCGGCATCGTCGGTGTTTGTGGCCTGTCCCAGACGCACGGTGAAGGTGTAGGCCTTCAAGGCGTCGGTGATATAGGGAACCGTCTTGGTCGCCTCACCCAACGCCACCGCCAGAACACCGGTTGCCTCGGGGTCCAACGTGCCCGCGTGGCCTGCCTTCTTCGCGTCCATCGCCCAGCGCACCTTGTTCACCACGGCGGTCGAAGTCATGCCCGCAGGCTTGTCCACCACCAGCCAACCCGAGATATCGCGGCCCTTGCGTTTGCGTCCCATAGTTCACCCAGACTCCAGTTAAGGCGCGCGGCCTAACGGATCGCCTCAGCCCTGTCAATTTGCAGGGGCGTCTTCGACCACACCCACAATCGGCCCCAGTGAGAACCCGATATCCGACCGGTTGCCCGCGCGGTCGTAGAGGCGCGAGATATTGCCGTCAAAGAACAGCGCGTTCGGCGTCTGCAGCACATCGCGGAACAGCAGGCCGAATTCGTGGAAGGTGACGTAGTCGTCCGAGATCGCAAAGACCACCCGCGTCCCATCATCGCTGGTGCCCACCCCGTTGCGCACGAAAAGCGAGGTCGAATCGGGCAGGAACCGGGGGTGCAGCTCTCCGTCGATGACCAGCATGGGGCCGGATTGGGTGGCGAAACGGCAATCGGGGGCTTGGTCGACATAATCCAGCGTCTCGAACACATCCGCCCGACCCTCGCGGATACAGAACACGCCGTTCGGCAGCAGGCCGAAATTGCCAGGGCCGGGGTTCGAGATGACGCGCATCTGTTCCTGACCGTTCTCGACATAGTGGCCGACGGGCGAGCGGTCGTCGTGATACATGCCCGCATTCATCGCAAAGGCCAGACGTTTGCCCTGTGCGGCCAGCACTTCGTTGACCGAGGAAAAATGCCCCAGCACATCGCCATCCGCATCGTTCAGAAACAGGCGCAGGTCTTCGGACGCGTCCGCCTTGCAGACGGTATACCGCTTGTCCCCATGGGTGACCTTCTCGCAGGTCACCGCGCCAGCCTGCGCAGCCCACAGGACCGCGCCCAACGTTGCAAGCGTGCGGATCACTCGTCCAGATCGCGGCGCACCGCGTCCTGTTCGAACATGCGGCGGGTGTCGTCCAGACGGTCGAACGTGTCATCCAGCCGGAAGCGCAGATCGGGCGAGAATTTCAGGTTCAGCTTCTTGCCGATCACGCGCCGCAGCTCTCCCTTGTTGCGGGCCAGCAGTTCGATCACATCCTCCTGCCCCTTGCCGCCCAAGGGCAGCACGTAGGCGGTGGCGATCTTCAGATCGGGCGAGGTGCGCACCTCACCTACAGTGATCGACATGCGGTTCAGGTCGGGGTCGTGGACATCTCCGCGCGCCAGAACCTCGGACAGGGTGCGGCGGATCAGTTCGCCGACACGCAGTTGCCGTTGGGACGGGCCGGGGCCATCGTGGAATTTGTTCTTTGCCATAATCCCCGATCTAAGCGCAAAGCGGGGCTTTGCCAAGCGGGCGCGAACCGGGTAGGAGGCTTTGAGCCGACTGCAAAAAAGGAACACAGCAATGACCCATATTCCGGGGATCGTCATCACAGGGGCTTCGGGCCGCATGGGTCAGATGCTGATCAAAACCGTCACCGACAGCGATCAGGCGCGTCTGGTCGGCGTTGTTGAACGCGCGGGCCATGACTGGATCGGTCAGGATGTGGGTACGGCCATGGGCGGCCCCGCGCTGGGCGTTACGGTCACGGATGATCCTTTGGAGGCCTTCGCACAGGCGCAGGCGGTGATCGACTTCACCGCGCCCGAGGCGACGCTGGAATTCGCCGCGCTGGCGGCGCAAGCCCGCTGCGTGCATGTAATCGGCACCACCGGCATGACGGACGAACAGATCGCCGCGCTTGAACCCGCCGCGCGCCATGCGGTGATCGTGCGGGCGGGCAACATGAGCCTCGGCGTCAACCTGCTGGTGCAACTGACCAAAAAGGTGGCCGCCGCGTTGGACGAAGATTTCGACATCGAAGTGATCGAAGGCCACCACCACCACAAGGTCGACGCGCCCTCGGGCACCGCGCTGATGCTGGGCGAAGCCGCCGCTGAAGGGCGCGGGGTCAATCTGGCAGACGTGTCCGACCGCGCTCGCGACGGCATCACCGGCGCGCGGCAGCGCGGCCATATCGGCTTCCACGCCATCCGTGGCGGAGACATCGTGGGCGAGCACGACGTCCTGTTCGCCGCGCCCGGAGAACGCATCGTCCTGCGCCACCTGGCCACCGACCGCGCCATCTTTGCCCGCGGCGCGCTGAAAGCGGCGCTGTGGGGGCAGGGCAAGGCTCCGGGTCAGTATGATATGGTGGATGTGCTGGGGTTGTAGGCGCTGCAGTTAGAAGTAAGTGCGTACAAGAGCGTAGGCAAAAACATAAACAAAGAACACGGCGACCCAAAAGAGCACTGCTACAAAAAGCGATGCGAAACTTAGCGCGAAAAAAAGAAAATAATTGGCATTGGGGACGATCCGTATGCCATTGGACACATTTAAGTCGTGGCATCTTTCATGCATGAAAAATTGGTTGGCCACCCCATAGGCGTTCAGAACTAGCCGCCTGCGGGATGGCGGTGAGCCTCGAGTTCTGATCCAGTACTCAGTAAACTCATCTTTGAAGTTGAAGACTGGAAAAACCGATGCCAGCAGAATCGTGGCGACACGAGCCGTGAAACAGAGCACAAGTAACAATCCAAACAAAATTAAAAATAAGTTCAGCAAAGCCATATCTGTTTAACCCTCGCAAACATACAACTCACATTAGCGAAACGCTGCCAACCCCGGCGGCTTCGCGCCGTCCTGCTCGACCTGCGCGAACAGTGCGCCCAGCCTCTGATCCCATGTGGGGAACTGCCCCGTCAGCGCATAGGTCAGTCGTTCGGCCCCAATGGAAATGCCCAAGGGCGCGACTTCGCCGCCGATGATGATCTCTCCGATCTCGGTCCAGTTGGCGGATGGCGGATAGGCGGTGGGGGCGGGTTCGGTCCCATCGCTGACACGGTAATAGACACCCATCGTGACCAGATAATCCGCGCCGAACGGGTCGGGAAAGAAATAGCCCGAGGCGTCGCGGGCGGCCAGCGCTTCGGCTTCATCGCGAAGCAGGACCTTTTCGGCGAAGGGCAGGTTCAAATCGTCCAGAACGGGGCGCATATCATCGGCCTGCGGGACGCTGACAAAGGCAAGGCGCGCTGGGTCGAGGCCGAAATCCTGCGTCAGCAGGCGTACCATAAGCTGCGTTGTCTCTCGGCCCGAGATCGCTCCGCCGGGATGGCAGCCGACCTCGTGAAACAGAGGCAGGATATCGGGGCGGGTTTTCTCGTCGACATCGCCGACACGAGCCAGAGGTTGGATGATGAACGCATTCGTCGGCAGAGCGTCCTGATCAAAATCGTGCCGCAAGCCGCCGTTGTAACCCGCATCCCCGGTGGCGATGGGCAGAGGCTGAGATTCGGCGAAGCCAAGCGCAACATAGGCCGCGCGCAGGCGATCAAGCGTGTCGGCAAATTGCGCCTCGAACGCATCATTCTGGCCGGTTGCGCCAAGGGCAAATCGCGGCAGCACCGCGCTTGCGGTGGCCGCGGTTCCCAGTTGCACCAGTTTGCGTCGGTTCAATGCCATCTTTGCCTCCGTTGCACACGCTCAAGCAGAGCATCGCAGAAGTTTGCGGCAAAGGTTAAGGGAATCTGAAAACACGCCCCGCAGGGCGTGTCCTTACAGGTCCCTGACCTTGTCCGCGCGCAACGGACAGGCGAGGTAGACGCCGAATTCCTTGCCGATATCGGCGCTGACCCGGGCATGCACCGCACCCTGACGATCAAGGAACCGCTGGGTGTCTTCGACCGGGAAAATCCCCTCGTGCCAGATGCCGGGATGGATGTAGAGACCTTTGGAGCCGTCGCACCAGAAGGCGACCACCTTGTCGGGCGTCAGGTTGTCACCGGGCAGGGCAGCGGGGATGATGAAGGGCTTGTTGTCCAGCGGCCAGAACATCTGACCGCCATCGGGGTGGTAATTCATGTGCCACAGCAGGACCTGATCGCGCGGCGCGGTTTGCCGGTCTGCCTGCGCCTGTTGCGGGTCGGTGGACCAGCCCAAAACATAGTGGCCGCCGACCGCGTCGTTCCTGCCATAGAGCACATCGCCCTTCCATTCGCCGTGAAAGGTGCCTTCGACCCAGCCGCCTTCGTCGCCGGTGCCCTCGTCGATGGGCCGCCAGCCCTGTTGGGGCCAGCGGGCGATCTCGATCTCGAAGCCTTCGGGGTCATCGACCAGACAGCCATAGCCTTTGACAGAGGTGTCCGTGGCCCGGATCAGCGGCACCTCGTGCCAAGGCAACGAGGGTTTGGTGCTGGCTTCAAAGATATATTCGGGGGCGTTCATGCGACCTCCATATGTTTGTCGACCATGCGCTGCACCATCGGCGCGAAATGGGCGAAATCGGGGGTGTCCATATCGGCGCGCTTGCCTGCCTCATCGAGATATCGCACCTGAATGATCTCTTTCAGGTTCGGATTGGCTTCAAACGCAGCGACTTCCTCGGCGCTCATCGGGCCGCCCTGCAATTCAAGCGTATGGACCGAGGCGGCGGACAGGCGGTTGAAATACTCGGGCTTTGTGGCGCAGAGATAGCGCTTGGCCGCCACATGATAGCGGCAGCAATCGGTGATAACCGAGGGGAAGAACTGCTCCAGTACTTCGGCCCCTGCATCCTCGTGATGGCGGTCCTCGGTGTCGTCGGGATGGTAGGTGCCGAATTCCGAGGTGAAATGGCCGATGTCATGCAGCAGCGCGCCGACGATGATTTCCTCGGGCATGCCGTTCTGTTCGGCGATGGTGGCACCCTGCAGCATATGTTCGGCCATGGTGACGGGTTCGCCCAGATATTCCTCACCGCCCCGGCGGTCGAAGATATCGCCGATGAAGGCCACGATGTTGTCGCGGGTCAGGGTTGAGAAATCGGGTTTCATTCCGCCGCCTCCGGTTGCGTCATCTCCATCGCCGCCAGCGTCGACAGCAGCCCGTCTTTGTCAGCATAACACCCCTGCAGCCAGCGAGAGCCTGAGCCCGAGTACCCAAGACGGGCATGCAGCACGCGGGTGTTGTCCACGATGAAGCTCTCACCCGGTTCCAGTTTGAAGGACACGCCCATGGCCGGGTCATCGATGATCTCGGCCAACTGGCGATAGGCGGCGTAATAGGCCTGCATCTTGTCGAACGGGATGTCGACCAGCGGCGCGGTCGAGCGATTGTTGAAGCGGATACCGATCAACTCTCCATCCGGCGACAGTTCGATCATCGGGCGGCGTGACCGCAGGCAGACCCCGTCCGAGCCCTTGTATTCGAACCGGGCCGGATAGCCCGCCAGCAGGGCGAAACCGTCGGGGTTTTGATCGCGCAGCGTCTCGGCGGCGCGGAACCCGTCGACCACGATGGACTCGCCACCCTCGGCGCTGTTTTCGAGGCAATAGAGGATTTGCAACGTCGGCACCGGATCGCGGTAGGGGTTGTCGGTATGCGCCTGCAAACCCAGCCCGGTATAGGCGAGGTTAGTCGGGTTCACCTCGGTCCGCACCTCGAAATAGGGGCCATAGTTGGTCTCGCGGACATAGCCGAACAGGTCGGCCACCCGCAGCAGCGATTCCGGTTCGGTCGGGCCGCCCGTCAGCTTGGCAAAACCGTATTCGACAACTGCGGCCAGCCAGTTGCGCTTGGCGGCGGGATCGGCGTGGACCTGCGCCCAGTCGCCGCTTGGGGCGTCAATGCCCTGCGCCCATGTGGTGATGCCGGGGGCGATGCGCCCCAATTCGGTGCCATGGTCGCGGTCATAGCTGTGCGCGGCCAGCCAGTCGGCGGGGAAGGTGACGGTCTTGTCTTCGGGCTGGAAGGTGACGCTCAGTTCGCCGTTCAGAACTTCGGCGGCGCTGATCGCGGTATCGGCGGGGATGTCGCCGATGGTGATCAGACGTTGCCCATTACCCGGCGCGCGGGTCTCAGGATCCAGCGCGTTGTCGCGCAGCCAGATGGCGTGAAAGCGGGAACGTGTGCCATCGGCGAATTCAACGGTGACGACGGACGGATCGAAGGTGGCGGAGCGCAGCATGGTCTCTCCTGTTCAGCGCGGGCTTTGGTTGAGGAGATACGCGGTTCATGGCATTACGACAATTAATCCTTATTGCGACTGAGGCTTGGAAAACCTTATGGCTAAGAAACAGATCGGATTGCCCCCGCTGGACTGGCTACGCGTGTTCGAGGCCGCAGGGCGTTTGGGCGGCTTTTCCGCCGCCGCGCGTGAGTTCGGGTTGACGCAGGCGGCGGTCAGCCAGCGCATCGGCAACCTTGAGGCCTGGCTGGGCCGGTCTCTGTTCGTGCGCGAGGCGCGCGGAGTGTCGCTGACCATCGAGGGCGAAAGCTATCTGCCGCTGGTGCAGGACAGCTTGCAGGCGCTGGAACGCAATACCGAGGACCTGTTCGGCAAATCCCCCCGCCAATTGCGGGTGGCAGGTCTGTCGTCGCAAATTCATGCGCTTGTTCTGCCTGCCTTGCCAGCGTTCCTTGAAATCCGGCCCAAGGTGCGGGTGATGACCGATTCTATGGCTCGCCGATCCTCGCTGGATGAGGAACGCACATGGCTACAGCTTCGCTATGGTCGCGGGTCCTGGCCCGGTCGCAAGGCCAAGCTGATCGCGCCCGAGGTACTGGCGCCAATGGCCGCGCCCGGTGTCGAATGGGGTGCACCGCTGATTGATCAGCGCGGAGAACGCCCTGGCTGGCAGGACTGGGCACGGGTTGCGGGGGTCGAGGATTTGCCGACAGGACGGCTGAGTTTCGATTCTATTGGCCATGCGATCACAGCGGCGCGGCAAGGGATGGGGATCGTCTTGGGCTCGGTGCCTTTGGCGGCGGGCAACCTGCAAACCGGCCGGTTGAGCAGGCTGGATTTGCCTGAGCTGCCGACCAAAGATGGCTACTGGCTGACATGGCCCGAAGATCGAGTGCGGTCGAAACGTCAGCGGGCCTTGATTGATGACTTTCTGCAAGCGCTGCGGGGTGCGGCCTAGAAGTCGATGGCGATGCCCTTCTTCTCCCAATCGCCATAGCGAGCGGGGTCGAGGCCGTCGCGCCCGCCCAGTTCCTTGGGCTGCTCTTTTGCCTCCGCCTCGGCCTTCTTGCGACGAGCCTCGGCCTCGGCCAAGGCGCGTTGGGCGGCGGGGGGCAGGTCTTTGCGCGCGTCACTCATGACATCGGGTTCCTTTCCGTTCCACGCCTTGATATACGCCCTCGTCCGCCCAAGGCAATGCGGGCAAAGGTCATCAGGGGCAACCAGCATCATGTCAAATTCCGCAACCGCCGCGCGCCGCAGCGCCATCTATCTGCTGGATCAGATACTGGGCGAGGGGCGGCTGCTGCCCGAATGTCTGGCGGCGGGCGCGCTGGACCGTCTGGCCCCCGAGGACCGCGCGCGGGCGCAACGGTTGACCATTGAAACCCTGCGCGGCTTGGAGCGCGCCGACCGCCTGCTGGCGGATCACCTGCGGCAAACACCCGCGCTGACCGTTCACAACGCGTTACGGCTGGGCACGGTCGAGCTGTGTCAGGGCGAGGCCGCGCATGGTGTGGTCAACGCGATGGTTGAGATCGTGGGCCGGTCGCGCAAGCATGGGCGGCTCAAGGGTCTGGTGAACGCAGTTCTGCGCAAGATCGCCGCTGATGGGCCAGATGCGTGGCCGAAGATGCGCGTACCCCGCCTGCCAGAGTGGCTGCGCGATCCGCTGATCATGGCGTGGGGTGAGGATGCGGTGAAGGGCATGGAACAGGCCCATTTCAGCGGCGCACCCCTGGATGTGACCCTGAAACCGGGCACCGAGGCCCCGGGCGGATACACTCTGCCCACCGGTTCGGTCCGGTTGCAGGAGGCCGGGCAGGTCTCGACCCTGCCAGGCTATAAAGCCGGGGGCTGGTGGGTGCAGGACGCGGCGGCGGCCTTGCCCGTGCGGGTTCTGGCCCCGAAGCCGGGGGAAACTGTGCTGGACCTCTGCGCCGCGCCGGGGGGCAAGACGCTGCAACTGGCGGCAGCAGGGGTTGAGGTCACGGCGCTGGATATCTCCGAGGTGCGGCTGGCGCGGGTGCATGAGAACCTGAAACGCACGGGCCTCAAGGCCACTGTGATCGCCGGAGATGCGCTGGACCATCAGGGCCAGTACGACGCCATCCTGCTGGACGCGCCCTGTTCCGCCACCGGCACCATTCGGCGTCACCCCGATCTTCCCTTTGCCAAGGACGGCTCGGAATTCGGCGGGCTGATCGAGTTGCAGGCGCGGATGCTGGCCCATGCGTGGTCCTTGCTGAAACCCGGCGGGCGGCTTGTTTACTGCACCTGCTCGCTGCTGCCCGATGAAGGCGAGGTGCAGATCGAAGAGGCTTTGGGCCTGCACACCGAAATGCGTATCGACCGCGCCGCGCTGGCCCTGACGGGGATCGAAAGCGGCTGGATCACCGAAGAAGGCGGGTTGCGCCTGCGCCCCGACTACTGGCCCGACAAGGGCGGTATGGACGGGTTCTATATCGCCTGCTTGACCAAATCCGCCTAAGCGCAGCTTTTCCATGACTTGACGATCGGGGCGGTCTATCGTTGGGTCTCAGGCGCCAGCAGAGCGCAAGGGGCAGAGTAACGGGCGTCATGTCACAGTCGGACACCATGACCAGTCGGTGGATGCGGTTCCAGAACCGGTTCCACGCGCGCCTGAGCCAAAGGCAAAAGGCGGTCAACGGCTTTGTGTCCCAGCCCGAACCCCGCACTGTCGGATCGTTCGCGCGCGGTCGCCAGCTGGTCGCCGGGAACCTGCTGTTTGCGGGCTATCTGGTCGAGGCGCAGGATACCGGGCTGTGGGAGGTCGCAGCCCCCAGCGCCGGATTTGATGACGACCGCCACGGCTTTGCCTGGCTCGACGATCTGGCCGCCGTGGGCGACATGCGCGCGCGGGACAAGGCGCAGCGCTGGGTCTGGGGCTGGATCGAGGCGCATGGCCGCGGGCAGGGCCCCGGCTGGGTGCCGGACCTGACCGGGCGGCGGGTGATGCGCTGGATCAACCACGCGCTGTTTCTGCTGCGCGGTGTGGATGAGGCGCAAAGCAAGCTGTTCTTCCGCTCGCTGGCGCAGCAGACATGGTTTCTGTCGAAACGCTGGCAGGCGGCGACACCGGGCCTGCCGCGATTTGAAGCTCTGACCGGTCTGGTGCAATCCGGTCTGGCGTTGGAGGGGCTTGAGCAAATGGCTGATCCCGCCCTGCGCGCCCTGGCCGGGGAATGCGACCGGCAGGTGGATGCGCAGGGCGGCATTCCGACCCGCAACCCCGAAGAGTTGCTTGAGGTGTTTACCCTGCTCAGCTGGACCTCGGCGGCGTTGCACGATCTGGGGCGCGGCACCCCGGCGGCGCAGGCCAATGCGATCAAGCGCATTGCGCCGACCCTGCGCAGCTTGCGCCACGCCGACGGCGCACTGGCGCGGTTCCACGGCGGCGGGCGCGGCATTGAAGGCCGGCTGGAACAGGCGCTGGCCCAAAGTGGGGTGAAACACAAGGCGGCGACCGAGTTGCCGATGGGCTATGCCCGCCTGTCCGCCGCCCGGACCACGGTGGTGCTGGACGCAAGCGCGCCACCGACCGGCGCGGCCTCGTACAACGCCCATGCCTCGACCCTGGCGTTTGAACTGACCTCGGGGCGGCGGCCTTTGATCGTCAATTGCGGGTCCGGGGGCAGTTTCGGGCTGGAATGGCGGCGCGCGGGGCGGGCCACGCCGTCGCATTCGACCCTGTGTCTGGATGGCTATTCCAGCGCCCGGCTGGCGCGGGCGATCCCGGGCCGGGAAACGCAGGCGCTGGTCGATGCGCCGCAGGACGTGCCGGTTCAGTTCGAGGACGCGTTTGAGGGCGTACGGCTGATGGCCGGGCATGACGGCTATGCCAAGGTCTTCGGCCTGACCCATGCCCGCACGCTGGAACTGCGCTTTGACGGGCGGGAACTGACCGGCGAGGATATTCTGCTGACCGCAACCGACAAGGCAAAGCGGCAGTTTGACCGGGCTCTGGATGCCTCGGGCCTGTCCGGCATCGGGTTCGACATCCGGTTTCACCTGCATCCCGACGTGGATGCGGCGCTCGATCTGGGCGGGGCAGCGGTGTCGATGGCGCTCAAAAGCGGTGAGATCTGGGTTTTTCGCCATGATGGCGTGGGAAAATTGTCGGTCACTCCAAGCGTTTACCTTGAAAAAGGGCGTCTGAAGCCACGCGCGACAAAACAGATCGTTCTCTCCGGTCGCGCAATGGAGTATGCGACGCGCATCGGGTGGACGCTGAGCAAGGCACAGGATACAGCCTACGCCGTGCGCGATCTGCACCGGGACGACCCCGAATTCGACTGACGCCAAAAGGACCCTTGGACCCATGACCGACCTTCACCCCGTGCGCCGCGCGTTGCTTTCCGTTTCCGACAAGACCGGGCTGATCGAGCTGGGCAAGGTGCTGGCCGAGCGCGGGGTCGAACTGCTGTCGACCGGTGGCACGGCCAAGGCGCTGCGCGACGCGGGGCTGGCGGTGAAAGATGTCAGTGAGGTCACCGGCTTCCCCGAGATGATGGATGGCCGGGTGAAAACGCTGCACCCGATGGTGCATGGCGGATTGCTGGCGCTGCGGGACAATGACACGCATGTGGCGGCTATGGATGAACATGGCATCGGCGCGATCGACCTGCTGGTGGTGAACCTCTACCCGTTCGAGGCGACCGTCGCGAAGGGTGCCGATTATGACGAATGTGTCGAGAATATCGACATCGGCGGCCCCGCAATGATCCGCGCGGCCGCCAAGAACCATGCCTTTGTGAGCGTTGTGGTTGATGTCGAGGATTACGACAAGCTTCTGGGCGATATGGACCAGCACAAGGGCGCGACCTGCCCGAAATTCCGCCGCAAGCTGGCGCAAAAGGCCTATGCCCGCACCGCCGCTTATGACACCGCCGTGTCGAACTGGCTGGCCGACGCGCTGGCGCTTGCGGCCCCCAAACGCCGCGCCTTTGCCGGTGAGCTGAAGCAGACCCTGCGTTATGGAGAGAACAGCCATCAGACGGCGGCCTTCTACACCGATGGCACGGGTCGCCCCGGCGTGGCGACCGCCGTGCAGCATCAGGGCAAGGAACTGAGCTATAACAACATCAACGACACTGACGCGGCGTTCGAACTGGTGGCCGAGTTTGACCCAGCGGAAGGTGCCGCCTGTGCCATCATCAAACATGCCAACCCCTGCGGCGTCGCCAAAGGCGCAACGCTGCTTGAGGCCTACAAGGCCGCGTTCGACTGCGACCGCACCTCGGCCTTTGGTGGGATCGTGGCGCTGAACCAGCCGCTGGATGCGGAAACCGCGCAAGAGATCACTGGGATTTTCACCGAGGTCGTGATCGCTCCGGGAGCATCAGACGAGGCCAAGGCGATCTTTGCCGCCAAGAAGAACCTGCGCCTGCTGACGACCGAAGGCCTGCCGGATGTGACCGCCGGTGGCAAGACCGTGCGTCAGGTGGCCGGTGGTCTGCTGGTGCAGGATAAGGATAACGGTTTTGTCGGTATGGATGATCTGAAGGTCGTCACCAAGAAAGCCCCGACCGACGAGCAGATGCGCGACCTGCTGTTCGCGTGGAAAGTCGCCAAACACGTCAAGTCGAACGCCATCGTCTACGTCAAGGACGGCGCAACCGTCGGCGTGGGCGCGGGGCAGATGAGCCGCGTGGATTCGGCGCTGATCGCGGCCAAGAAAGCCGAACGCATGGCCGATGTGCTGGACCTGTCGCAACCGCTGACCATCGGCTCAGCCGTGGCATCGGATGCGTTCTTCCCCTTCCCCGACGGCCTGATGGAGGCCGCTGAGGCCGGTGCGACCTGTGTCATCCAACCCGGCGGCTCGATGCGGGACGACGAAGTGATCGCAGCCGCCGATGAGGCGGGTCTGGCGATGGTCTTCACCGGCATGCGCCATTTCCGGCACTGATGCGCACGCGGCTTCTGCTTTGGGCGGCGTTGGCCGCGTTTGCGATCGACCAGATCAGCAAATATCTGGTCGTGCACGTGATGCGCGTGGCCGAGGGCGATATCGACGTGCTGCCGCCCCTGCTGGTGTTCAAATACGGCGAGAATCGCGGCATCAATTTCGGCTTGTTTCAGGGTGGCAGCGACTCGGCGCGCTGGGTGCTGATCGGTATCTCTCTGGCCATATCGGCGGGCGTGCTGGTCTGGCTGCTGCGCGCGGCCCCGACAAAGCTGATGCTGATTTGCGGCGGGCTGCTGATCGGCGGGGCCCTGGGCAATGTGGTGGACCGGGTCCTGTATGGGTTTGTGCTGGATTTCCTCAACATGTCCTGCTGCGGCATAAACAACCCGTTCGTCTTCAACCTGGCGGATGTGTTCATCTTTGCCGGTGCGCTGGGGCTGGTGCTGTTCGACGCGAAAAAGCCCTCGTGACGCGCCGGATGATATGCGATAAAAGCGCTTCAAACTGGCTGGAGACGATAATGCGGATGCCGCGTGCCATATTTGTTCTGACAGCTGCTGCTGCCGTCGCGGCGTGCAGCAATCCCGGCCTGCGCGATTTCGACCCTCCGGGCGCGGGACCCGATGAGTTTTCGGTGCTGCCGGTCAAGCCGCTGACGCAGCCGCAGGATTACGCATTCCTGCCCGCACCAACGCCGGGTGGCAGCAACCTGACCGACCCGAATCCCAAAGCCGATGCCGTGGTCGCGCTGGGTGGGAACGAGGGGGCGCTGAACCCCAACACCGCGATTCCATCGTCTGACGCGGCGCTTGTCACCGCCTCAAGCCGTTATGGCGTGCCTGCAGACACGCGCGCGGTCGTGCAGGCCGATGACGATGCTTTCCGCAAGCGCCGTGGCCGCTGGACCGGACTGCGCCTGTTCCCGGTCGACCGGTATGAACAGGTCTATGAACGTCAGTCCATCGACCCCTACGCAGAAACCGAGAATGCCCGCCGTGCCGGTGTGGAAACACCGTCCTCTCCGCCCGATGAATAATTCTTAACTTTCCGTCATCTCTCTTGATCCCGGCGGGCACCACCGTAGTTTGAAGGTCTGAAACGAAACGGAGGATGCCCCATGGTTCGGGCTTTGGCATTGTCTGCCGCCCTGATCGCCGCCACCCCGGTTTTTGCCGAGGATGGCAAGGAAGCGGTCACAACCTTTACGCTGGATAACGGCATGGACGTTGTGGTGATCGAGGATCACCGCGCCCCGGTCGTGCAGCATATGGTCTGGTACCGCGCCGGATCGGCGGACGAACCTGTTGGGTCGTCCGGCGTGGCGCATTTCCTCGAACATCTGCTGTTCAAGGGCACCGATACGCTGGCCCCGGGTGAGTTCTCGGCCACCGTCGCCGCCAATGGCGGCAATGACAACGCCTTTACCTCGTACGACTACACCGCCTATTTCCAGCGCGTTGCGGCTGACCGGCTCGAACTGATGATGCAGATGGAAGCGGACCGGATGCGCAACCTGCGGCTGACTGAAGAGGACATTGCCACCGAGCGCGACGTGATCCTGGAAGAACGCAACCAGCGCACCGAAAACAACCCCCGCGCCCTGTTCGGCGAGCAGATGAATGCGGCGCAATACCTGAATCATCGCTACGGCGTGCCCATTATCGGCTGGAAACACGAGATGGAGACGCTGGACATGGAGGACGCGCTGTCCTTCTACGAAATCCACTACTCCCCCAATAACGCCATTCTGGTGGTGACCGGTGATGTCGATCCGGATGAGGTCCGCGCGCTGGCCGATCAGTACTACGGTGTGATCCCCGCCAATCCCGACCTGCCCGAACGCGTCCGTTCGCAAGAGCCGCCGCAAACCGCCGAGCGCCGCCTGACCTACAAGGACCCGCGCGTGGCGCAGCCCTATGTGCAACGCAGCTATCTGGCGCCGGAACGCGATGCAGGCGCGCAGGAAAAGGCCGCCGCTTTGTACCTGCTGGCCGAGCTTCTGGGCGGGGGCACGACCTCATACCTGAACGAAAAGCTGCAGTTCGAGGCGCAGAAAGCGGTCTATGCCGGTGCCTTCTACCGGGGCGTTTCGCTGGATGACACAACCTTTGACCTGATCGTGGTGCCTGCCGAAGGTGTCTCGTTGCAAGAGGCCGAAGATGCGATGGATAAGGCTGTGGCCGATTTCATCGTGGAAGGGGTGAACGAAGAAGACCTCGACCGGATCAAGATGCAATTGCGTGCCTCGCAGACCTATGCCCGTGACAATGTGGACGGGATCGGCAACCGCTATGGCCGCGCCCTGACCAGCGGGCTGACGGTCGAGGATGTGCAGGCCTGGCCCGACATCCTGCAGGCCGTGACCGGGGATGAGATCATCGCCGCCGCCCGCGAAGTGCTGCAACCCGAGACATCCGTGACCGGCTGGCTGATGCGCGACGATGAGGTGACGCAATGACCCGAATTTTCGCAACGTTCATTGCTTTCGTTATCGCGATACCCGCTTGGGCCGAGATCAAGATTGAAGAGGTCACCTCGCCCGGTGGTATCACCGCCTGGCTGGTCGAGGATCACTCGATCCCCTTCACCGCGCTAGAGCTGCGCTTTCGCGGCGGCACTTCGCTGGATGACCCGGACAAACGCGGCGCAGTCAACCTGATGAGCGGCCTGATCGAAGAAGGCGCGGGCGACATGGATGCCCGCACCTATGCGCGCGAATTGGAATCGCTCGCGGCCTCGTTCAGCTATCGCGCGTCGGATGATACCGTGTCGATCTCGGCGCGGTTTCTGACCGAGAACCGGGATGAGGTGATCGACCTGCTGCGCACCACGATCCACGAGCCGCGCTTTGATCAGGATGCGGTCGACCGGGTCAAGGCGCAGGTTCTGTCGGGGCTGCGCTCCGACCAGACCGATCCCAACGACATTGCCGGTCAAAGTTTCGCGGCGATGGCCTATGGCGATCATCCCTACGGGTCCGAGGGGAAAGGCACGATCGAAAGCGTCTCGGCCCTGACGCGCGACGATGTGGTCGAAGCCTATGACAGCGTGTTTGCCCGCGACCGTCTTTATGTCGGGGCAGTGGGTGACATCACGCCGGAAGAACTGGGCGCGTTGCTGGACACGCTGCTGGCCGATCTGCCCGAGGCAGGCAAGCCGATCCCGGATCGCGCCGATGTGACCATCCCCGGCGGCGTCAGCATTGTTGAATTCGACACGCCGCAATCCGTGGCTCTGTTCGGGCAGGCCGGGATTGACCGCGACGATCCGGATTTCTTCGCCGCCTTCATCCTGAATCACATCCTGGGCGGCGGTGGGTTCGAAAGCCGCCTGATGCAGGAAGTGCGCGAAAAACGCGGCCTGACCTATGGCGTGTCAACCTTCCTTGTGCCCAAGGATCTGGCCTCGGTCTATCTGGGTTCGGTGTCTTCGGCCAATGACCGGATCGCCGATGCGGTCTCTGTCATCCGCGACGAATGGGCCCGCGCCGCCGCCGAGGGCGTCACACAGAAGGAAATGGATGATGCCAAGACCTATCTGACCGGGGCTTATCCGCTGCGCTTCGATGGCAACGGCCAGATCGCCGGGATCATGGTCGGCATGCAGATGGAGGACCTGCCCATCGACTACATCGCCACCCGCAACGATCAGGTCAACGCCGTGACGCTGGACGAGGTTAACCGCGTGGCCAGCGAATTGCTGGACCCGGACGGGCTGCATTTCACCGTTGTTGGCAAGCCGGTTGGGCTGGAAGCCACAAACTGAACGATCAGGGGCTGAGCGCGCTGCTCAGCCCTTTTTCGATGCGTCGCGCAGCATCTGCCCCATCATCTGCCCGAACTTGCCGGACCCGCGCTGATACAGCGCGCCATCCACCGACAGCACCGTGCCGCTGATATAGCTGGCCATGTCCGAGCAAAGGAACAGGCAGGCATTGGCCACGTCCCTCGCGGTGCCCCAACGCCCCAAGGGCACATCGCGGCGCAGTTCCTCTTGGGCGTTTTCGGTTGGGGCCAGCCGCCGCGCGCCCTCGGTCCCTTCGATGAAACCGGGCACGACTGAGTTCACGCGGATGCCTTCGACCCCCCATTCCATCGACAGCGTCCGGGTGATCTGATCAACCCCCGCCTTAGCGGCGCAGACATGGGCCTGACCTTCATATGGTAAAAAAGCCTGCGGGGCCGAGATGTTTATGATGCTGGCTCCGGGCCGTTTCAGGTAGGGATACGCCCCTTTCAGGACATGCACGGTGCCCATCAGATCGATGTCCACCACGGTCTTGAACGCATTGACCGACATCTCGGCCGCCAGCGCCGGGAAATTTCCCGCCGCACCAGACACCAGCACGTCGAAGTTGCCAAACGCTTCATGGAACTGTTTCAGGCCAGCGACCACGGCCTCGGAGTCGCGCACGTCAAACGCCGCCCCCATGGCCTCTGGCGCACCTGCTGCTTTCAACGCGGCAACAGTATCGTCCACCTTCTCCTGCGACCGGCTGGCCACGGCCAGCTTCGCGCCTGCGGCGGCAAAGGCCTCGGCAATGCCCCGGTTGATACCGCTGGTGCCGCCGATGACGATGACGGTCTGTCCTGAAAAATCCATATGGGCCTCCCTGACGGGAGCCCTACTCGCCGTAGGGCACCCAGATGTTCTTCACTTCGGTCGCAGCCTGCAGGAAGCGGCGCGAATGGTCCACGGTCCAGTCGAATGCCGTCGCGTTATTGACCCATGTGCGCTTGAGGTTCCCGGCGGACGCCTTTTCGATCTGCGCCGACAGATCGGTGGACGAGAAGGACCAGACCGCATCCACATTCAGATGCGAAGCCAGCGGCCCGGCCAGTTCCGCATGGCTGCCGGTGAGGACGTTCACCACGCCCGCGGGCACGTCCGAGGTGTCGAGAATCTGATAGAAATCGGTCGCCGCCAGCGGGTAAGGCTCACTTGCCGCCAACACCACCCGATTGCCCATCGCAATCGCCGGGGCGAGGACCGAAACCAGACCCAGCAGCGGCGCTTCATCGGCGCAAAGCGCACCGATCACGCCCACCGGTTCCTTCATCGCAAGCGCCACGCCCCGGATCGGAACGCCATGCACCTGACCATCATACTTGTCGGCCCATGCGGCAGCGGTGAACAGACGCTGGATCGCGGCCTCGACCTCTTGCGCGCCGCCCTTCTTGCCGGTCATGGCGTCGATGCGCGCCGCGAACTCACCCGCGCGGGCCGAGACGTTTTCGCCGATGTAATACAGAATCTGCGCCCGCAGATGGCCGGTGGTCTTGGACCAGCCTTTTGCGCCCGCCGCGGCCTCGACCGCGTTGCGCACGTCCTTGCGGTTGGCCAGCCCGACATGACCCAGCAGGCCCGACTTGCCCCAGACAGGTTTCGAATAGCCACCATCGGGCCGCGCCTGCTTGCCGCCGACATACATCTTGGCGGTCCGGTCGATGGGATCAACCGAGGCCCCCTGACCCATCGCCGCCTCGACCTTGGTCAAAGCTTTGGCCTTGCCCTTGGGCCGGGTATAGGCGGCCAGCCCTTCCCAACCACCCTCGCGGCCAAAGCCGCTTTCGCGCACGCCGCCAAACCCGGCAGCAGCGTCGAACAGGTTGGTGGCATTGACCCAGACCACACCCGCAACCAGCTTGGGTGCGATGTCCAGCGCCAGATTCACGTTCTCGGTCCAGACCGTCGCGGCCAGCCCATAGCGGGTGTTGTTGGCCAGTTCCACCGCCTCAGCTGGGGTGCGGAAGGTCGAGGACACCAGCACCGGGCCAAAGATCTCCTCCTGCATCAGCGGGTCCGAGGTCTCGAGCCCGGTGATCAGCGTCGGAGGATAGAAACACCCGTTCTCGGGCATGTCACAGGCCGCGCGGTGCATCTGGCCCACGGTGTTGCCGTCAACCATCTGCGTGATCGCCTGCAACTGGATCGGGTCCACCACCGCACCCACGTCGATGCATTTGTCCAGCGGATCGCCCACCCGCAGCTTGTCCATCCGCGCGCGCAGCTTGTCATAGAACCGCTCGGCAATGCCCTCCTGCACCAGCAGGCGCGAGCCCGCGCAGCAGACCTGCCCCTGATTGAACCAGATCGCATCGACCAGCCCTTCGATGGCCGAGTCGATATCGGCATCGTCAAACACCACGTAGGCCGACTTGCCGCCCAGTTCCAGCGTCAGCGCCTTGCCTGATCCGGCGGTCGCCTCGCGGATACGCCGCCCCACCGAGGTCGAGCCGGTAAAGGCGATCTTGTCCACATCCGAGGCCACGATCATCTCGCCGACTGCGCCGTCGCCCGTGACGATATTGACCACGCCTTTGGGCAGCCCGGCCTGTGTGCAGATATCGGCGAACAACAGGGCAGTCAGCGAGGTATATTCAGCCGGTTTCAGAACCACCGTGTTGCCCATCGCCAGCGCAGGCGCAACCTTCCACGCCAGCATCAGCAGCGGGAAGTTCCACGGGATGATCTGGCCGCACACGCCCAGAGGTTCGGCATCGGGCAGCTCGCTCTCCATCAGTTGCGCCATGCCCGCGTGATAGTAGAAATGCCGCTGGACCAGAGGGATATCGATATCCCGCGCCTCACGGATCGGCTTACCATTATCCAGGCTTTCCAGCACCGCGAACAACCGCGCGTGTTTCTGCAGCAGCCGCGCCAGCGCATAAAGAAACCGCGCCCGGCCCGCGCCGCCCAGTCCGGCCCATTTCGGCTGCGCCTTGCGCGCGGCGGCCACGGCGGCATCCACATCAGCCTGCGTGGCCTGAGTAAGCGTGGCCAGAACCTCGCCCGTTGCCGGGTTTCGGCTGTCAAAGCCCTTGCCGGGCTTGGTGAAGGCCCCGTCGATGTAATGCCCGAACCGGTCGCCCTGATCGACCAGCCAAGCCAGCGCCTCGGCGGCGCTTTCGGGGGCGGGGCCGTAATCCATGGTGTCGAAGATTTCTTTGACTGTCATTGTTTTGTCCTTTTCCCGGAGCTTCGCCCGTTCGGCGCTGAAATCGCTCTACCAGAGCGATTTCCGGGCGCGCCTCACCCCATAGAATGCCTGTACCCAGCCGAGTAAGCCCCGGTGACATAATGTTCCAACTGCCGCTCGATATCGCCCAGCAGAGATGACGCGCCGAACCGGAACAGGTCCGGTTCCAGCCAACGGTCGCCCAACTCGTCCTTGATCAGCGACAGATAAACCAGCGCGTCCTTGGCTTTCGAAATCCCGCCTGCGGGCTTGTACCCCACGCGGTACCCGGTGCGGTCATAATAATCGCGGATCGCCCGGATCATCACCAACGACACCGGCAGCGTCGCGTTCACACTTTCCTTGCCGGTCGAGGTCTTGATGAAATCCGCCCCCGCCATCATGCACACGACCGAGGCGCGGGCGACGTTGCGCAGGCTGCCCAGCTCTCCGGTCGCCAGAATGGCCTTTACATGGGCATCGCCGCAGGCGGTACGGAAGGCTTTCATCTCATCATACAAAGCCTGCCAATCGCCCGACAGCACATGGCGGCGCGAGATCACGATGTCGATCTCCTCGGCCCCGGCTTTCACGCTTTCCTCGATCTCGGCCACGCGCAGATGGAAGGGCGACAGGCCCGCCGGGAAGCCGGTGGAGACGGCGGCCACCGGAATGCCGGTGCCCTTCAGCGCCGCAACGGCGGGTTCGATCATGTCGTGATAGACGCAGACTGCGCCGGTGGTGATCGGCGGCATGTCTATCGCCTGTAACAGCGCGGGCGCGACCGGTTGGCGCGCCTTGGCGCAAAGCCGCCGCACGCGGCCCACCGTGTCATCGCCCGCCAGCGTGGTCAGGTCGATCATCGTAATCGCCTTGAGCAGCCACGCCGCCTGATAATCTTTCTTCACCGACCGCCGCCCCGGCAGGGTCGCCGCGCGGCGTTCAATGGCCGAGGTGTTGGCCTGCACGGCGCGCACCCAGTCCAGATCCAGCGCCATGCCCGGATTGCGGGGCTCGGTCACTTGGGGCAGATGCGCGGTGCGCACGGGGCTTTCTGAGCTCTGCGTTTCCATCTTCACATCCTTTGGGAGGTTTGCGCCAAAATCGCATGACACGCCGTGGAATGGAAGACACAGGGCACCACCGACGGGCATATTTTTTGACCAAATGGACAAAAATAGGCGATTTATTGCGAATAATTCTCAATAGCATTGACTTAGTTGCGAATGGTTCGCATATTCAGTCTTACCACATCACATGACTTGGGGTTGAACATGATTCGTCGCAGTTTCCTTGCGGCTTTGGCCTTTGCTGTAACCTTGCCCGCCGCCGCGTGGGCCGAGGCGCCGCTGAAAGTGGTCGCCACCACCGGCATGATTGCCGATGCGGCCCGTCAGGTCGGCGGCGATCTGGTTGAGGTCAAAGGCCTGATGGGCCCCGGCGTCGATCCCCACGCCTATCGCCAGACCCGCAGCGACATCGTGGCGATGACCCGCGCCGATCTGGTGCTGTGGCATGGCCTGTATCTTGAGGCGCAGATGGAGGGGTTCTTCCATGACCTAGGTCGCAAACGCGCCGTGGTGGCCGTGGCTGAGGGTGTAGATCCCGGCAAGTTGCGGGCCCATGACGATTACGCCGACAAATACGACCCGCATCTGTGGATGACGCCTGATCTGTGGCGCGATGTGGTGATCGAGGTGCAAACCGCGCTGACCGAGGCGCGCCCCGAGGCCGCCGACAGCTTTGCCGCCAACGCGCAGGCGCATCTGGCCGATCTCGACCGGTTGTCGGCCTATGCACAGCGGACGCTGGGCGCAGTGCCCGACAAGGCCCGGGTACTGATCACGGCGCATGATGCGTTCGGCTATTTCGGCGACAGCTACGGGTTCGAGGTTCTGGGCATTCAGGGCATCTCGACCCAGTCCGAGGCCGGTCTGAACCGGATCGGCGAACTGGTCGATCTGCTGGTGGACCGTCAGGTCTCGGCTGTGTTTGTGGAAAGCTCGGTCTCTGATCGCTCCATCCGCGCGCTGATCGAAGGGGCCGCGGCCAAGGGCCACAAGGTCCGCGTCGGCGGTGAGCTGTTCTCGGACGCGATGGGCGAGCCCGGCACGTATGAGGGCACCTATATCGGGATGCTGGACCACAATATCACCGTGATTGCGGCTGCGCTGGGCGCGGATGCGCCGGGCGGCGGCATGGACGGCAAACTGGCGGCGGGGTTTTAAGCCATGCTGGAACTGGCATCGGATCAGGGTATCGCGGTCGCGGGGCAGGGCGTTGAAACCAGCCCGCTGGCCATTCGCGGCCTGACTGTTTCCTACGGGCAGAAACCGGCGGTGTTCTCGGTTGACATGACCGTGCAGTCCGGCGCGATGACCGCGATCATCGGCCCCAACGGCGCGGGCAAGTCGACGCTGCTGAAAGCGGCGCTGGGGATCGTCAAACCTCTGTCCGGGCAGGTGACGGTTGATGGCAAGCCGCTCGGGCAGCAACGCGCCCGCATCGCCTATGTGCCGCAGCGCGCCAGTGTGGATTGGGATTTCCCGACCCGCGTGATCGACGTGGTGCTGATGGGCCTGTCGCGCGAGCTGGGTCTGCTGGGCCGCGTTCGTGCCCGGCACATGGCGCGGGCGATGGATTGTTTGAACCGCGTCGGAATGCATGATTTCGCCGACCGCCAGATCGGGCAGTTGTCCGGCGGCCAGCAACAGCGGGTGTTTCTGGCCCGGGCGTTGGCGCAGGGGGCTGATCTGTATCTGCTGGACGAACCCTTTGCAGGGGTCGATGCCGCGACCGAAAAGGCCATCATCGCGGTGCTGAAGTCGCTGAAAGAGGCGGGCAAGACCGTTGTCGTGGTGCATCACGATCTGGCCACGGTGACCGATTATTTCGACCATGTGTTCCTGATCAACACCCGCAAGGTGGCCGAAGGCCCCGTGGCCGAGGCCTTCACCGCCGAGACCCTGCAAGCCGCGTATGGGGGCCGTCTGGCCACCGCGCAGATCGACCAGATTTCGCGCGCGCTGGGCTAGGGCATGCTGTGGGACGCGCTGACCCTTCAGCTTGGCTATAACGCCACGCTGGTCGCCATCGGTGCGGGCCTGCTGGGCGTCTCTGCCGGGGTGACCGGCACGTTCCTGTTTCTGCGCAAACGCGCGCTGGTCAGCGACGCGATCAGCCACGCGACCCTGCCGGGGGTCTGTCTGGCCTTCATGGCGCTGGTCGCGTTGGGCGGAGACGGACGCAACCTGCCGGGCCTGCTGGCGGGGTCTGCGCTGTCCGCATGGGTCGGGCTGCTGTGCCTGAACTGGCTGACCCGCCGCACCCGTCTGGCCGAGGATGCCGCGATCGGAGCGGTCCTGTCGGTATTCTTCGGCTTCGGCATCGTATTGCTGACGATCATTCAGACCATGGGCGTGGGCCGTCAGGCGGGGCTCGAAGGGTTTCTGCTGGGCTCGACCGCCGGGATGCTGTGGGCCGACGCGCTGGTCATCGCCATCGGAGGGGCGGCGACGCTGGCGCTGGTGATGATCCTGCGCCGCCCGATGACGCTGGTGGCGTTCGACCCCGAATATGCCGCCGCCCGGGGGCTTCCGGTGCACCGGATCGACCTGGCGATGATGGGGCTGGTCATGGCGGTGACGGTGGTGGGCCTCAAGATCGTTGGCCTGATCCTGATCGTCGCGCTGCTGATCATCCCGCCCGTGACTGCGCGCTTCTGGACCGAACGCTCGGACCGGGTGGTGCTGCTGGCCGGTCTGGCGGGCGGTCTGGCCGGGTATCTGGGGGCCGCGCTGTCGGCCTCGGCCCCGAACCTGCCCACGGGGCCGATCATCGTGCTGGTCAGCTTTGGCTTCTTTGCGTTGTCGCTGCTGTTGGCGCCTGTACGCGGCGTGCTGGCCGCCGTGCTACGCCACCTGCGGTTTCAGCGCCGGGTGCATATCCGGCAGGGGCTGCTGGCGCTGGCGCAGGGGCAGACGATCTATGAACCGCTCACCATCCGCCTGTTGCGCCGCGCCGGGCTGGCCCGCGCCGATGGCGTGGCGACCGAGGCGGGCAAGGCCCGCGCCGCCAAGGCCCTGCGGGATGAGAAACGCTGGGACATCGTCCGCGCCGATCAGGCGCATGAGGCGACCGCCGCGCTCTATGACGGGCTGCGCGATATCGAGACCGTGCTGACCCGCGACCAGATTGCCGAAATCGACCGCCGCATCGGCGGCCCGCAAGGGGTTCTGCCATGAGTGGTGAAGAATTCGTCCACCTGTCGCTGACGCCGCTGCTGATTGGCACCTTCGCGGCGATTGCCTGCGCGCTGCCGGGCAACTTTCTGGTGCTGCGCAAACAGGCGCTGATCGGTGACGCGATCAGCCATGTGGTGCTGCCGGGCATCGTGGTGGCCTTTCTGCTGACCGGAGCGATCTCGACCTGGCCCATGATGCTGGGCGCGGCGGGCGCTGCCGTGGTCGCCGTGGTGATGATCGACGCAATCCGGCGGCTGGGCCGCATCGAGCCCGGCGCGGCGATGGGGGTCGTGTTCACCACCATGTTCGCAGGCGGCGTGCTGCTGCTGGAGCAGACCGATACATCGACCGTGCATCTGGACGTAGAACACGCGCTGTATGGCAATCTGGAGAGTCTGATCTGGCTGGATGCGACCGGCTGGGCCTCGGTGCTGGATCTGCAGGCGCTGGCCGGATTGCCGCCCGAGTTGCCGCGTATCGCGCTGACGCTGGTGGGCGTGATCCTGTTCACCTGGCTGTTCTGGCGGCCTTTGAAGATTTCCACCTTCGACGAAGGTTTCGCCCGCACCATCGGCATCCGCACCGGCCCGCTGGGTCTGGCGTTGATCCTCACCGCCGCGATCGCTGCGGTGGCTGCTTTTGACGCCGTCGGCTCGATCATCGTCATCGCCATGTTCATCTGCCCGCCCGCTGCCGCGCGGATGATGACCAACCGGCTGGAGGCGCAGATCGCCTGGAGCGTGGTCTTTGCCACCACTTCTGCCGTGTCGGGCTATGTGCTGGCGGGCTACGGGCCGTTGTGGCTGGGCGGGGCGGACGCGGTCAGCGCCGCCGGAATGATTGCCACGATGTCGGGGCTGATCCTTGCGCTGGCGGCGGTGTTTGGCCCCTGCCGGACGCGGGTGGGCGCAAACACGTCTGCGTGATGCAGCATGTTCCCGCCAAGCGCTCTGCGGCGGCATCGGCCAAACTCTGCTCAGATCGAATAGTCGGATTTCTTAACGGGATTTTAATATGAACCCGTGCTACATGATTATTCGTTAACAGCTGAAATACCACCACTCACTTCGGCTTGTCCGGACAGTCGTGATTCTGCGGGAACTGATAGTAGCGACCTGCCACGACTGTTCGGACGCCCCCTCATCCCCAATTCAGCCCTCTCAAACCTGTGGCAGAATCGTGCGCGACTGTGCTAGGTCTAGCGGTATGGCGCAGACAAACCCCAATATCAGCGACATTCGACCGGTGATCCGGCAACTCGACGACGCGGCGATCAACCGGATTGCGGCGGGTGAGGTGGTCGAGCGCCCCGCCTCGGCGGTTAAGGAACTGGTCGAGAATGCCATAGATGCAGGGGCCACGCGCATTGCCATCGACATCGCCGATGGCGGCAAGACCCTTATTCGCGTGACCGACGATGGCTGTGGGATCGCCGCCGAAGACCTGCCGCTGGCCCTGTCGCGCCATGCGACCTCCAAGATCGACGGCTCTGATCTGCTGAACATCCACACCTTCGGCTTCCGGGGTGAGGCGCTGCCCTCGCTCGGTGCCGTGGGCCGCCTGACCATCACAAGCCGGGTGCCGGGGGGTGAGGCCGCGCAGGTCCGCGTGGCAGGCGGGCAGATGGAGGCGGTGAAACCCGCCGCGCTGCGGTCCGGCACGGTGGTCGAACTGCGCGATCTGTTCTATGCCACGCCCGCCCGGCTGAAATTCATGCGCACCGACCGGGCCGAGGCGCAGGCGATCTCGGACACGGTCAAGCGGTTGGCGATGGCGGAACCTGCGATCACCTTCACCCTGCGCGATGTGTCGGGCGGGGGCGAGGGGCGCGTGACCTTCCGCGCCGACCGCGAGAACGGCGACCTGTTCGATGCCCTGCATGCCCGCCTTGCCCGCGTGATCGGGCGCGAGTTCGCCGAGAACGCCCTGCGCATCGACGCCACCCGCGACGGCATCCGGCTGTATGGCTACGCCGCCCTGCCGACCTATTCGCGGGGCGCTGCGGTGGCGCAATACCTGTTCGTCAACGGCCGCCCGGTGCGAGACAAGATGCTGACCGGCGCGCTGCGGGCGGCCTATTTCGATTTCCTCAGCCGCGACCGCCATCCAGCGGCGGCGTTGTTTATCGACTGCGACCCGACGCTGGTGGATGTGAACGTCCATCCCGCGAAATCCGAGGTCCGGTTCCGCGATTCCGGCATTGCTCGGGGCCTGATCGTATCGGCCCTGCGGCATGCGTTGGCCGAGGCCGGGCACCGGGCATCTTCAACCGTTGCCAATGCGACCTTGGGAGCGATGCGGCCTGAACCGGCGCGGCCAGCACCCGCCCGGGTCTATCAGATGGACCGGCCCTCACCCGCCGCACGGCAGGCGGCATACCGGGCGCAGTCCCCGGGCTTTGCCGAACTGTCGCAGGATTACAGTGGCCGCATTGTCGAACCCGCGCCAGACCCCGTACCCGTCGCCGAGCCTCCGGCGGACGATCTGCCCTTGGGCGCGGCGCGCGGGCAGGTGCATGAGAATTACATCATCGCCCAGACCGCTGATGGCATGGTCATCGTTGACCAGCACGCTGCGCATGAGCGGTTGGTCTATGAAAAGCTGAAAACCCAGATGGCCGAGAATGGCGTCGCGGCGCAGGCGCTGTTGATCCCGGAAATCGTCGAGCTGTCCGAGGGCGATTGTGCCCGTCTGATGGCCGTTGCCGACGATCTGTCGCGCCTCGGTCTGACGCTGGAACCTTTCGGCGGCGGAGCCATCGCCGTGCGCGAAACCCCGGCCATTCTGGGCGAGGTTGATGCCCGTGCGATGATCCTCGATATCCTCGACGAGCTGGCGGATCAGGGCGAAAGCCAGACCGTTCAGGCGCGGATCGAGGCGATCCTGTCCCGCGTGGCCTGCCATGGCTCGGTCCGGTCGGGCCGACGGATGCGGGCCGAAGAAATGAACGCCCTGCTGCGCGAGATGGAGGCGACACCCCATTCCGGTCAGTGCAACCATGGGCGGCCGACCTATGTGGAGCTCAAGCTGGCCGATATCGAACGTCTATTCGGGCGCAGTTGATTTGGTTTCGGGCTGGCATTAAGAAGATAGAAACAAAACGAGAACATAAAGGTTTCCATGATTCAGATTGCAGGCACTGAAATCGCATTGAACGACCCGGTGATCGTGATTGCGGGCGGGGTGGTGGCGCTGATCCTGCTGCTGCTGTTTCTATCCTTGCGTGCGGCCAATCGTTCGGCCCGGATGGCAGAGCCGCTTGCCCGGCAGATGGCCCATCTGGGTCAGCATGTGCAGCAGTTGGGGCAGGGTCAGGAGCAGTTGCGGGGCGGGTTGCAACACGTTTCGGACACGCAGGCCAATGCGCAGGTGCAGGTGATCCAGACGGTGGAATCCCGCCTGTCCTCGGTCCAGCAACAGATGAACGACCGGCTGGCGGACAACGCGATGAAATCGGCGCGCGCTTTGGCTGAGATGCAGGAGAGGATGAAGGAAACCCTGCACGGTTCGTCAAAACAGACCGCGACCTCGCTGACGCAATTGCAAGAGCGTCTGGCCGCGATCGACAAGGCGCAGGACAACATCACCAAACTGTCGGGCGATGTGTTATCGCTGCAGGATATCCTGTCGAACAAGCAGCGGCGCGGCATGTTTGGTGAGATTCAGCTGAACGATATCGTGTCCAAAGCGCTGCCTGCCGACAGCTATTCGCTGCAGGCGACCTTGTCGAACGGTAAGCGCGCCGATTGCCTGATCCACCTGCCCAACCCGCCCGGGCCCATCGTCATCGACGCCAAATTCCCGCTGGAGGATTTTGAGGCGCTGGCCGCGGCCCAAACCCGCGAAGAGGTCGACAAATGCCTACGCGCCTTTGGGGCAGCGGTGAAAGTGCATATCAAGGCGATATCCGAGAAATACATCCTTGATGGCGAAACCGCCGATGGCGCGCTGATGTTCGTCCCGTCCGAGGCGATCTATGCCGAGTTGCACGCGCGCTTACCGGATGTCGTGCGCGAAGGGTTCGCGGCGCGGGTCTGGATCGTGTCTCCTACGACTTGCATGGCGACGCTGAACACGATGCGCGCGATCCTGAAGGACGCGCGGATGCGGGAACAGGCGGGCGCGATCCGCAAGGAATTGGGGATGCTGCACAAGGATGTGGACCGGTTGGGCGACCGTGTGTCCAACTTGGACCGGCATTTCGGACAGGCGGCCAAGGATATTTCCGAGATCAAGATCAGCGCCGAAAAGGCCGGGCGCCGGGCACAGCGGCTGGACAATTTCGATTTCGAAGAACTGACCCCGGAAGATCACGACAACGTGGTGCCGCTAGGGAAATCCGAGGGCTAGAGCGCTTGGCGTTTGATTTGAATCGAAATACGCTGACGCTCCCTTCGGTCGAATGCGCATTTCGATAGAACGGCCTCAGGCAAAACGTAAAACGCTATAAGACTACTGAATCGACAGATCCAGGTTGTAGCCGACCGTCTTGCCGGTATCGCGGTCATTGCCCATCAGGTAAACGCGGATGGTATAGTCCCCGTCCTCGGGCAGGTCGATGCGGGCGGTGTTGCCGTTGATAGAGCCGATATAGATCGCTTCGCCATCGCTGCCGGGTGGCAGGATGTTAAAATAGATCACACCATTGCCGTTGGTGTCGCTGACCTTAAGCTCGGCGAACATTTCCTGACCAGCGTCGGCTCCAAGTTTATAGTCGAAATATTCATCTCCGGTGATTGTCCCGCTCACCATTGTTCCGAAATTTCCGGCCTCGAACTTCACGTCGGCCGACATTTGCGCGGAGGCCATGGTCGCGACTCCGGTCAGTACCAATGAATACACCAGTGCTTTGATCATTGCCTTGCCCTCCGTTCCAAACCGCGAATCAGCATATCACAAAGCCTGCGAGCCCGTCAGATTCGCAGAAAGGGCTGGAACAGGCGCGGCATCAGTTTGTTGAATTTCAGCGGCGCGTCGGTGACGGCCAGACAGATGCAATCGCCCGACATATCCGCCGTGGGTGTGTGATGCAGGTCTTCATCGGCAATTTCGACATCGCCGCGGGCGAAGTGATCGACCTCATCCGAGAACGCGCCCTGCAGAACCATCGTCAGTTCCGTGCCGTTGTGGCTGTGATCAGGCACAGCGACGCCGGCGGGGATCAAAAGCAACCGCGCCGTCGCCTCTTTCGAGGTCGGCAGGATCGCCTGTTTCACGCCCATGCCGATGGGTTTCCAGCGGATATCCTCGACGGTTCCGCCCACATAATCCTGCAGTGGGGTCGGCAAGACAGTGCAGCCCGGGCGCGCGGGTTTGGGGGTCGGTGCGCCCTGCGCGATCAGGGCCATCGTGGCCGCCAAAGACGTGTCGCTCATATCGACGGTATCGGCCTGTTCTTCCAGAACGTGGCCACCCACGGCGTCAAAGCTTTCCGCCCGCGCGCGGCAGTGGTCGCACAGCGACAGGTGGGTGGCGACCATCAGGTCGAACGCCTCGGGCAGGCTGCCCGCAGCATAGGCCATCAGCAGGTCGTCCGTCAGGTGATGTTTGATCGTCTCGCTCATATCCGTCATCTCAGTTCATCGCATGGCGCAAGCGGTCCAGCGCCAGCCGTATTCGTGATTTGATCGTCCCCAGCGGCAGCCCGGTTTCAGACGCGATTTCCCGGTGACTCAGATCCCCGAAATACGCCTTCTCGATCAGTTCTCTCTGCGCCTCGGGCAGGGCCAGAATGGCGCTGCGCAGCTGCGCGGTTTCCTGTTGCAGCGCGATCACGTCGTCCTGTTCCGGCTCTGCCTCGGGGCCCCAGCCCAGTTCTTCGGGCTCGGGGCGGCGTTGCTTGCGCAGGACGTCGATGCGCTTGTTCCGAGCGATGGTGAACACCCATGTGGCCACCGTTGCCCGTGCCGGATCGAACAGATGGGCCTTGTGCCACAAGGTCGCCATCACCTCTTGCGCGCATTCTTCGGCCATCGTGGCGTCTGATCCCGATTTGATCAGGAACGCCTTGATACGCGGCGCGAAGTGCTGGAACAGCTCGGCAAAGGCCGCCTGATCCTGCGCGTCCCGGATGCGCCTGACATGGTCCACCCACTCGGTTCTGGTGCCGCAACTGTGTTTCGTTCCGTTCACCGGCTTTCCCTTGATGCGTTTCTGTGCGCGCCAAGGCTGAGGGGCGGCACGTTCAGCCGCAGGTTCGTCCAAGGTCACGGAGTCGATCTCGGTAAACATAACCACTTTACGCGGGCCGACCCAAGCCGGATCACTTTGTCGGGACAAATAAATCCAATCCGCGCTAATTTTCGTATCATTGTGTAGATTGGTTTGCGGAAAAGATCGCCGTTTGAACAGTTTACGGCGCAGCGGGAAGTTCGGCGGAATGAAGCATATCGACCATGTCGCGGGTCACACCTATCACGGACGCAAGGGCGCGATTGAGAACGCGTTTCGCTATTCCGTCGACTATATCCTGCTGGACCCCGAGGCCGACCCGGCAACGCCTGCGCTGTTTTCCATCGACCGGGCAAACATCACCAACTGGCGCACCCGCGATCATGGCGGCGAACCCGGACAGGGCCGCGGGGCCGCATGGCTGCGCGCGCGGTTTGACGAAATGGGCGTCACCCAGCCCGCCCGTATTCTGCTGCTGACCCAACCGCGCGTGCTGGGCCATGTGTTCAACCCGGTCAGTTTCTGGTTCTGTTTCGACAAGGACGATCAGCTTTACACCGTGGTGGCCGAGGTCACCAACACCTACGGCACCCGCCACAGCTATCTGTGCCACAAACCCGGTTTTGCAGCCATCGGACCTTCGGACCGGGTGGTGGCCGACAAGCTGATGCATGTCTCTCCGTTCCAGAAGATCGAGGGCGAGTACACGTTTCGCTTCGATTTCCGCCTCGACCGCGTTGGCGTCTGGATCGACTATGGCCGCGACAAGGGCGGCCTGATCGCCACGCTGACCGGGCCACGCCAGCCTTTGACCAACCGCGTAATCCTGTGGTCGCTGCTGCGCCGCCCGTTCGGGGCCCGCCGGACGTTCGCGCTGATCGTCTGGCAAGCGCTGAAACTTTGGGTCAAAAAAGCCACCTTCCGCCCGTTCCGCAAGGCCCCGGTGCCAGACCACCCCGTGTCGCGGGTGCGCACATTGCCTGCGCCGGTTTGCGTAAGATCAAAGACTCTGCCGCCTGAGGATGGTTCAGATAACCTCAGAACCGCGAATACGAGGAGCTGAAACATGTTGGAAATTTCGGCAAGAAAAGTCGCCCAGGTTGCCATGATGGGCCGCGAACTGAACCGGGCCGAGGGCGAACTGCGTGCTTTCATCGACCGTATGGGCGAGGATCAGCAGGCCGAACTGGTTGCCATCATGTGGATCGGGCGCGAAAGCTTTTTCGCGGAAGATCTGGCCGAGGCCATCGCCACCGCCAAGTCCGAGGCCTCGACCCCCTGCGCCGACTATCTGATCGGCACGCCGCATCTGTCGGACCATCTGGAAAACGGTCTGGATGCGCTTGGGATTTCGGCCGAGGATGTCGAAAACGATCTGATGTAAGGGCCAAGGCCCGCAGGACATCTGCAAATCTTTGACCCTGCCGAAGCGGCAAGGTCAGCCCGCGCTTTCTCCGGAACTGGAACCTTAAGAAACCTTAATGAGCCGCTTTGGTCTCGTTAAGACGGGGTTCCTTTATTGAATGTCAGAACGACAGCGCAACCAAGTTTCGGAGGAGAAAGACATGGCCTATACACATACAGCAGAAGCCCGTACCGGTCTTTTTGACGGTCTTTTCGCCAGATATGCCGACACCAAGGTCGAGCATTTTCGTCGTCGGATTTATTCCAAAACCGTGCGGGATCTGGAGCAGCTCAGCGACCAGCAACTGATGGATATCGGTGTGGCGCGGGACGAGATCAAACAGCGCGCCTATGACAGCGTCTACCACGACAAACCCTACCAGCAGTGACCGGGCGCCCAACGCGACCTGACCCAACATTCAACGTGAGGTTCCTGACATGTTTGACGTGATCCCACCCGCCAACGCGCCTGCCCCGACCGCAAGCGCCCTGCTGCTGTTTGACCGCGCGATGCGCATCCGCGCCATCAGCTCGGACATCGTCCGCGCCGCCCAGTATCTGGACGGCCTGAGCGACACCCAACTGGCCGAACTGGGCATAAACCGCAGCGATATCGAGGATACGATCCAGCGATATTCCTGAAACCCCGCAATGGGAAACCAAGGATGAGGCGAAGATGCCCAAGGCAGAGCAATGAAAGCCATTCCAGCAAATCTGGGATGGCTTTTTTCTTGGTTGATCGCCTTGAGATGCGCGCGAATCCATGAGACGTAATGTGCCCAAAGGTTGAATTGAGCGAATTGGGCAGACATTGAAACAAGCGCGTATTGTAAGGCTGCTGGCGGCGGTTCTGATATTGGCCACGGCTGGTCTTTTGTATCATCAGCAGCAGCGAAAAGCGGAGATTGCCGAATTGATCCCCGGTTGTGGTCGACCCGAGGCCGATCCCGAAGCCGCCATCCGCGACTGTACGGAACTTTTGGCGGTCTCTGGCCACAGTTCAGAGGACCTGTCGGCGATCCACCGGTTCCGCGGGCGGGCGCATGTGAAGCTCGAGGATTTCGCGACGGCGCTGGCTGATTTCGAACAAGCCGCACTCGCCAATCCCGATTATTGTCGCGTTTGGCAATGGCAGAGCGATGTTCTGGACGAACTTGACCAGACACAGGCGGCGTTTGATGCGATAGAGAAAGCCAACGAGCTTTGCCCGTCGTCGGAATATACGATCCGGCAGCGTTTCTATCTTCTTAAAGCGCTTGATCGGCAGGAGGAGGCTAAGGTTTTCCTCGCAGGACTGGTGGAGAAGTATCAGTCAACTGACGAGGAAAACCGTGTTTGGATGGCGCGACTGCTGGGTGAATTGCTGTTGGATGTGGAGCAATATGACGTGGCAGCGGATGTTTTCAAAGCAGCTTTGCTGGAAGATTTGAACCATGCTGAAACACTTAGAAACTTCTTTGGGGCGTGTTCTATCGCGGGCATGGATTGTCCGCCGCTTTTTCCGGCCCAGCGCGGCGATTATTCCGAGCTTAGTTGTGAAGATGCGGTTACGCGATTGGGTGAACTTTATCCAAAATTTGTCGACACGTTCGTGCCTGAAGAAGGGTTTGGGTCACTAAATGACTACTTTGACCGAGGCGAGGTACAGATCCTTGACGACCTGCGATTCCTGCAAATCGGACCAACTTACGACGTGGCATGGACCTTTCCATCTGAATTCGCAGAGAAGTTCATTGTCGGGGATCGTGTCTTCGCTTGCGTCTTGAATGGTGAACTTCTTCGTCCTGCAGCTCTGGCCGACAGGGATGCACAGACCTATTCGAACAAGCGTCTCTATACCCCGCAAGTCCGCGCAAACCTTCTCGATCTGGCACATGCTGCGTTGAACCAGTAGCGCCGCCCCGTTTACAGAGGCGACGCACTGATCAGACCGTATGATCCACCACCTGCAAATGCTGCGCCAGCCTGTCGATCTCGCCCATCCACTCCTGCACCAGTTTAGGATCGCTGGGGGCGGCGTGGACGCCTGCGGGGATGGCGCGGTTCAGGACGGCCACGACCGCCAGTGACACCGGCACCGACACCAGACGCGCCATCGCGGTGCCGCGCGCGTCGCCCCAGGCGTCCATGACATAGGTTTTGTGCCAGACGGGGATGCCGTCGCGCTCGGCCTTTAGGCCCACGCACAGGACCACGCGGTCGGGCTCGCCCTCGTCATAGGCGTTCTCGGCCCAGAACTGGTCCGACATCTCTTTCAGGCGGGCATCGCCTTCTGGTCCCGAAAGGGTCTCAATCTCGGTGAACACATCCGACCATGCGTCGGCCCAGCCGTTCAGGCGCAGGGTGCCGCGGACGAATTCCTTGACGGTCCAGTGATCCTCGAACTGGTATTCGGACATGAAGGGCAGGGAATCGCGGTTGGGGTAGACCTCGAAGCTTTCCGGGGTGGGCAGCGGTGCGGTGTAGCTGGTGATCGCGTCCCACGGGCGGGCGACGTCCAGCGGGGCGTAGTCGCGGATGGATTTCGATGGCGAGCGCAGCGCCTTGAGCACGCCCAGCGGGGACCAGCTGAATTTGTAGCGGAACGGGTTGGGGTTCTTGGGGATGCCGCCGCAATACGAGATGAAGCTTAGGTGGTTTTGCGCGTCGAACGCGTCCGAGGCGCGGTAATCCGCGACCAGCGCATGAGCCATCAGGTGATCTATGCCAGGGTCCAGCCCGACCTCATTGACCAGCGCCACGCCAGCCGCGCGCGCGGCATCGTCCAGCGCGCGCATCTCAGGGGCGATGTAGGAGGACGAGACGAAATTGGCTTGTTTCGAGATCGCAAGGTCCGCCAAGGGCACATGCCAGTCGCCGGGCAGCATCGAGACGATGACATCGCCTTTTCCCAGCACCGCGCCAAGCGCGTCGATGTCGAAGGCGCGGATGTCATCGGTCAGGTCTCCGACCTCGGCGCGGGCCTTGTCGATGGTCCGGTTCCAGACGGTGACTTTGTGCCCGCCCTCGATCAGGCGGCGCAGGCCGGGGATGGCGGACAGTCCGGTGCCGCACCAGTGAATCGTCATCGCTCAGATCCCTCTCATATGGGTGTTGTAGGTTGCCTCGGCCCGGCCCCAGACGCCGCTGCCCGGATCGGTCAGGGTCAGCAAAGACGGCAGCAGTTGCGCGGCATAGTCCTGCGAACTTTCGACCGGCAGCATCGAGGGCAGGTTGTCAATGGCCATGACATCCATCACCGGATCAGTCGCCACACGCAGGGCGGGGGCGTCCCATGTGGTTGCGCGGTCATAGATCGGCACCGGGTTGTAATCGCTGTCCGGGTCGCAGGCCACGTCGCCGATGGCGGTCAGGGTGCGCGGGGCGGTCAAAGCCGCGCGCGGGACAAAGACGGGGGTGCCGGGACGGGCGAAGATGCAGTTGAGGAACAGATTGTGGGTCAGGATTTCGGGAAACGGCCCGCCGCTGGCGGTTTCGGCCATGTCCCATTTGGTGACGTCAACGCCCATCGCCTGACACAGATCGGCGGCCCCCGTGCCGACGCGGCCCAGGGCTCCGATGACGATGGCGGTGGGGCGGTCTGCGCCGGTGGCGTCAAGTTCGGCCCGAAGTTCCGCATTCAGCGCGTCCTGACTGGGATAAACGCCAACCGGGGGGCATTGCGCGCCCCGCTGCTGCGCGGCCCATGTCTTAAGCGTTACCGCAGCCCCCGCATACCCGGCCCAATAGCCAAAGGCGGCGACACGGCGGCCATCTTCGTCCACCAGATATTCCAGATCATAAAGCGTGCCGCCCCCGGCCTTGAACCGCTGCAGCAGCGCGCGGCCCGAATGCTGGCCCTTGAACGCATGGCCGAACATGATGTGGCGATGGGGTAGCGGCGTACCATCCTCGGGCAGTTCCTTGAGGCCGAAAATGATCGCGTCCAGCGGGGCCTCGGGCCAGCTATTCTCAGCGGCAATCTCACAGCCCACGTCTTGGTAGCCGTTTATCGGAATGGCGCGGACGGAACTTTCTTCGACCGTCACGCGCAGACCCGCCGCGAGCAGCGCGGCGGCCCCTTCGGGGGTCAGCCCGACCCGTTCCTCGTTCTGGCGCTGTTCGGCCCGGACCCAGAGATGTGTCATGTGTTTTCCCTTTATGTCAGAGCATTCCGGCGGCGCGCACCGCCTGAACGGAAGGCCGCGCCTCCATCGCGTCGCGGAAGGCGATGATCTTGGGGAAGGCCGAGACATCGACGCCATCGCCTTCCAGCCAACTGCACGCCACATAGAGATAGGCATCGGCCAGCGAGAACGCCTGACCCAGCACAAATGGTCCGCGCAAGCCGTTGGATACGATATAGCGGCAGGAGCCAGTCATCGTCTCGGTCACTTTTCCGGCCATGTCCTGCCAACTGGCTTCCTTGTCCGCCCAGCGGTGCCCGCGCAGCCTGTGGGCGTGGTTCACATGCATGGTCGAGGCGAGGTAATACATAACCTCGCGCATCCGCGCCGCCATCACCGGATCATCGGGCACCAGCCCGGCCTGCGGGGCAAGTGTTGCGATGTAATCCAGCAGCGCGCCGGTTTCGGTAAGGATTCCCCCGTCCACCACCAGTGCTGGAACCCGGCCCTTGGGGTTGATCTGCCTATAGGCGGGCTGAGTCTGTTCGCCGCCGGCGAAGTCCAGCTTGATGGCCTCATAGTCCAGCCCGGCCTCTTCCAGCGCTATCGCCACGGCGACCGAGATCGTGCGGGGGGCATAATAGAGCTGCATCAAGGCCTCCTTACAGGTGGGTTTGGGCGAACTGCCGGTCGGGTGCCTCCAGATGGGGCACCGCGTTGAACAGAACCGGGCTTAGCTGCGGGCCAATCGGGTGCAGACGATGCATCGACGTGTTCATGATGGCAAGCGCCACCCGGGCCATCGACGGGATGTCCAGCCCCATCGCCTGCCGCACCACCATCGAGATCAGGCCACCCGAGGTGACGATGATCGCAGGCCCGCCCTCGGTGCCGATGTCCCGCAACGCTTCGGACACGCGGGTTTCGAATTCAGCGAAGGTTTCCGGCGTGTTTTCGATCTCGCCACGCGACCAGGCGGCAAAGGTCTTGGGCAGATGTTCGACAAAGCCCTCGCGGTCGGTGGGCACAACCTCGCCATGCTGATCCTCGAACAGTTTGGCGATGTTGAAATACTCGATCTCGTTCAGTCTTGCGTCCTGTATCGGATCGGGCAGGCCCATGCTGGCGGCGGTTTCGATATGCCGCTGCAGGGTGCCGCAATAGACGCGCGTATAGTGGCGCTGGGTATCGCGCAGATGCGCTCCCAGCCAGCGCGCCTGTTGATGCCCCAGCGCGCTGAGCTTGTCATAGTCGTTTTCGTCCCGCGCGGCGGTGTTGGCCTGTCCGTGACGGACCAGTGTGATATGTGACATGGCGTTCCTCTTGGGCCGAAGTCTTAGGGCAGGTTTCGGGCCGGGGCCAGAGGGGTTTGCCCGGTCGCGTCAATATTCACCGCAAGGCGCTTGCGCAGCCACGCGTCGCGGCTATGGTCTGCACATCCGGCAAATAGGGGTAAGCGATGGCGATTGATGAGAAACGGTTTTTGGCCGATCTGCACAAGCTGCGCAGCTTCGGGGCGTCTGGCGTCGGCAAGGGCGTGGTACGCCCGGCCTATTCCGAGGCCGATATCGCCGCGCGCCGCTGGCTGGCCGGACGGATGGAGGAGGCCGGGCTGCAGCCCCATTTCGACCCGGTCGGCAACCTGTTCGGTCTGGCGCAAGGACCGTCTCTGCTGATGGGCTCGCATTCCGACAGCCAGCCCGAGGGCGGCTGGCTGGATGGCGCGTTGGGCGTGATCGCAGCGCTGGAAGTGGCGCGCGCCAGCGACCGGCCCATATCGGTCGTCAGCTTTGAGGACGAAGAAGGCCGGTTCGGTGTCACCACGGGCTCCGCGATCTGGTCTGGCGGGCTGCCCTTGTACAAGGCCGATACGCTGACCGATTATGCGGGTATGACGCTGGCGGCGGCGCGCGCCTCGATGCAGGACCTGACGCAGGATTTCGTCGATCCCGGTCAATTCACCGGCTTCATCGAGATGCATATCGAACAGGGCCCCGCCTTGGATACCGAAGGCGACGTGATCGGCGTTGTGACCGATATCGTCGGCATCCGGGACATGGTGATCAGCTTCGAAGGCCAGCAGAACCACGCCGGAACCACGCCGATGCATCTGCGCAGCGATGCGTTTCAGGCCCTGTCGCTGTTCAACGCTCAGATCAATACCCGGTTCCAGAATGTCGTGACGCCCCAGACCGTATGGACCGTCGGACATGTGGACCTGCATCCCAACGCCTCGTCCATTGTGCCGGGCCGCGTCCGGTTTTCGATGCAGTGGCGCGACGGTGAAGGCGACCGGTTGCGGAGGATGGAGCAGATCATCCGCGACACCGCGCAAGAGGTCGCAGACGGCATGGGCCTGACGCTCAGTTTCGGCCCGATGCTGGGGCTGGAGCCCGTCAGCATGGACCCCGCCCTACGCGCCGCGCTGGAAACCGGCGCGCAGGCGGTTGCACCCGGCAAGTGGCGCACGATGCCCTCGGGCGCGCTGCATGATGCCACCAATGTCTCGCGTCTGATGCCGGTGGCGATGCTGTTTGTCCCCTCGATCAACGGAATCAGTCACAATTTCGCCGAGGATACGGCCGAAGAGGACCTGATCACCGGCCTCCATGCGCTGAATCATGCCGTATCGTCGCTGGGCTGATCCACACGTTAAGACACAGCGAAAATACAAATTTCCCAACAGATTGCATTGGCATAAGCGAGGCCTGCGTGGTGGGACTCGGGCGGTTTGGTGCGCTCGACCTGCTGCGATTTAAGGAGTGTTGCCTAACGGAAAAAAGTTTCCTATAGGAACATTGCTGGTGCATACACCCGTATGCAGGCCTGCCGTGGCGACAGTGAAATGCCGAATATTTAGGCTGAATCGTTGCAATCTAAGCGGCTTGGGTCAGACTGACGGGTATGCGTTCCGACCATTAGATACAAAGGAAGGTATCCGCCATGACCGACGTTAGACGCACGCCCTTGTACGACTTGCATGTTGAGTTGGGTGGTAAGATGGTTGATTTTGCTGGGTGGGAGATGCCCGTTCAGTATCCTTTGGGGATCATGGGTGAACACAAGCAGTGCCGCGAGAAGGCGGCGGTGTTTGACGTCAGCCATATGGGTCAGGTGATCCTGCAGGGTGAGAATGTGGGCGAGAAGCTAGAAGCGCTGTGCCCGCAGGCCTATGCGACCCTGAAAGAGGGCAAGGCGCGCTACGGTTTCTTCACCAATGCCGACGGCGGCATAATGGATGACCTGATCGTGTCGAACGCAGGCGATCATTACTTCGTGGTGGTCAACGCGGCGCTGCGTCATCAAGACATTCCGCACATGCAAGCCAATCTGGACGGCGTCGAAGTGACCGAGATTTTCGACCGCGCGCTGGTGGCGGTGCAGGGCCCCAAGGCCGAAGACGTTGTGGGCGATCTGTGCCCGGCTGCGCGGGACCTGAAATTCATGGAAACCACCGTGGCGGATATCAACGGCGTGGAATGCCGCATCTCGCGCCTGGGCTACACGGGCGAGGATGGTTATGAGATTTCCATCCCCGAAGACAAAGCCATCGAGATCACCAAGGCCTTCCTGGCGCATGACGATTGCGAACCCGCAGGCCTCGGCGCGCGCGACAGCCTGCGGCTGGAGGCGGGCCTGTGCCTCTATGGCAATGACATCGACCAGAGCACCTCGCCGATTGAAGCCTCCTTGGGCTGGGCAATCCAGAAGCGCCGCAAGGAAGAGGGTGGCTTTCCGGGGGCCGAGCGCATCCAGAAGGAACTGGCCGAAGGCCCCGCGCGCAAACTGGTCGGCATCAAGCCCGAGGGGCGCGCGCCTGCGCGGCAAGGCGTGGAAATCCAGAACACGGATGGCGCGACAATCGGCCAGATCACCTCGGGCGGGTTCGGCCCCACCGTCGGCGGCCCTGTTGCGATGGGCTATGTCGCCACCGCGCACAGCACGCCGGGCGAGGTGGTGGACCTGATCATCCGGGGCAAGCCGCAACCGGCTGAGGTTGTGGCACTGCCCTTCGTAACCCAGAATTACAAGCGTTGAAGTCAGGAGAGAGACATATGGCAACCTATTATTCCGAAGAGCACGAATGGCTGACCGTTGACGGCGACACAGCCACACTGGGCATCACCAAACACGCTGCTGAGCAGCTGGGCGATGTGGTCTTTGTCGAGCAGCAGGAAGCGGGCGACGAGTTTGAAAAAGACGGCGAGATCGGCGTGATCGAATCCGTCAAGGCGGCCTCGGAGCTCTATGCCCCGGTCGATGGAGAGATCATCGAGGTCAATGAGACACTGGCCGACAATCCCGGCGCGCTGAACGAAGACCCCGAAGGCGAGGCGTGGATCTACAAGATCAAGATCGCCGACGCGTCGCAGCTGGAAGATCTGATGGACGAGGCCGGCTACAAGGCGTTCATCGGCTAAACCCAAACGGTGGGCCCCTTCGCGGGATCCACCCTTCATTCGGGGCTTCTGATTTGGGGCTCCGCCCGTTCGGGCCTGAAACTGTCCCCCGGACAGTTTCCAAGACGGCCCTTACTCCCCGCCGGAGGCTCCCGCAGTCTCCGCCGGGTCTGACCTATCCGTGAGGAGCGCAACGATGGCTTTCAAACTGACCGACTACGAAGCCTATGACTTCGCCAACCGCCGCCATATCGGCCCCAGCCCGACCGAGATGCGCGACATGCTCAAGGTGATCGGCTTCAAGACGCTGGACGAACTCATTGACGCCACCGTACCGCCCGCGATCCGGCAGAAGGATCCGCTGGACTGGGGCCCGGCGATGACCGAACGCGATGCGCTGTTCCACATGAAAGAGGTGGCGAGCAAGAACAAGGTTCTGACCTCGCTGATCGGTCAGGGGTACTACGGCACCACCACGCCCGCACCGATTCTGCGCAACATTCTGGAAAACCCGGCCTGGTACACCGCCTATACGCCTTACCAGCCCGAGATCAGCCAGGGCCGGCTTGAGGCGCTGCTGAACTTCCAGACCATGGTCAGCGACCTGACCGGGCTGGACGTGGCGAACGCATCCTTGCTGGACGAAGCCACCGCCGCCGCCGAAGCCATGGCGATGGCCAAGCGCGGTGGCCGGTCCAAGGCCAACAACGCGGCCTTCTTCGTCGACCGCAACTGCCACCCGCAAACCATCGCGGTGATCAAAACCCGCGCCGAGCCTCTGGGCATCGACGTGCAGGTTGGCGATCCCGACCAACTGGAAGCAGGCGCTGTCTTCGGCGCGATCTTCCAATACCCCGGCACCCACGGCCATGTGCGCGACTTCACCGCCGAGATTGCGGCGCTGCATGAACACAAAGCCATCGCGATTGTCGCCGCCGATATCCTGTCGCTGGCGCTGCTGAAATCCCCCGGAGAGATGGGCGCGGATATCGCCATCGGCTCGACCCAACGCTTTGGCGTACCGATGGGCTATGGCGGGCCCCACGCCGCTTACATGGCGACCACCGACAAGCTGAAGCGCGCGATGCCCGGCCGGATCATCGGTGTCAGCATCGACAGCCGTGGCAACAAAGCCTACCGCCTCGCTCTGCAAACCCGCGAGCAGCATATCCGCCGCGAAAAGGCGAACTCGAATGTCTGCACCGCGCAGGCGCTGCTGGCCGTCATTGCCTCGATGTATGCCGTGTACCACGGCCCCGACGGCATCAAGGCCATCGCGCAATCGGTGCACCGCAAGACCTCGCGCATGGCCGCCGGGTTGGAAGAGGCGGGCTTTGCCGTGGAACCGGAAGTCTTCTTCGACACCATCACGGTTGAGGTCGGCCATCTGCAAACAACCGTCATGGAGGCCGCCGTGGCGCGCGGCGTCAACCTGCGCAAGGTGGGTGACACGAAAGTGGGCATCAGCCTGGATGAACAGACCCGCCCCGAGACCATCGAGGCCGTCTGGGGGGCCTTTGGCATCGACCGCAAGGATGACAGCTCGAACGTGGCCTACCGCCTGCCGGATTACGCGCTGCGCGAAAGCGCATATCTGACCCACGAGATCTTTCACAAGAACCGGGCCGAGGCCGAGATCACCCGCTATATGCGCCGTCTGGCCGATCGCGATCTGGCGCTGGACCGGGCGATGATCCCGCTGGGGTCCTGCACCATGAAGCTGAACGCTACGATCGAGATGATCCCGGTCACTTGGCCCGAATTCGGCAACCTGCACCCGTTCTGCCCCGAAGATCAGGCGCAGGGCTATCACGAGATGATTGCCGATCTGAACGACAAGCTGTGCCAGATCACCGGCTATGACGCGATCAGCCAGCAGCCCAACTCGGGCGCGCAGGGGGAATATGCGGGCCTGCTGACCATCCGAAACTATCACTTCGCCCGCGGCGAAGGGCACCGCAATGTCTGCCTGATCCCGACCTCGGCGCACGGGACCAACCCGGCCTCGGCGCAGATGGTGGGCTGGCAGGTTGTACCGGTGCAATCGGATGAGAACGGCAATATCGACCTGAACGACTTCCGCGCCAAGGCCGAAAAGCACTCCGACCATCTGGCCGGCTGCATGATCACCTACCCCTCGACCCATGGCGTGTTCGAGACCACCGTGCAAGAGGTCTGCCAGATCACTCATGATCACGGCGGTCAGGTCTATATCGACGGGGCCAACATGAACGCGATGGTCGGCCTGTCGCGTCCCGGTGACATTGGCGGCGATGTCAGCCACCTGAACCTGCACAAGACCTTCTGCATCCCCCATGGCGGCGGCGGCCCCGGCATGGGTCCAATCGGCGTCAAGGCGCATCTTGAGGAACACCTGCCCGGCCACCCGGAATACGGCACCGCCGTGGGTCCGGTCTCGGCAGCACCCTTTGGCTCTCCGTCGATCCTGCCGGTCAGCTGGGCCTATGTGCTGCTGATGGGTGGCGCGGGTCTGACGCAAGCGACCAAAGTGGCGATCCTGAACGCCAACTACATCGCCGCGCGTCTGGCCGATGTCTATCCGATCCTCTACACCTCCGAAACGGGCCGGGTGGCGCACGAATGCATCCTCGACACCCGCCCGCTGGACGCCGAGGCGCATGTGACCGTCGATGACGTCGCCAAGCGGCTGGTCGATTCAGGCTTCCATGCTCCGACGATGAGCTGGCCAGTAGCCGGTACCCTGATGGTCGAACCCACCGAGTCTGAACCTATGGCCGAGCTGGACCGTTTCTGTGACGCCATGCTCTCGATCCGGGCCGAAGCGCAGGACATCATCGACGGCAAGATCGATGCGGACAACAACCCGCTGAAAAACGCACCCCATACGGTGCGCGATCTGGTCGGCGACTGGGACCGTCCCTATACCCGCGAACAGGCCTGCTTCCCGCCGGGTTCCATGGGCGTCGACAAATACTGGTCCCCCGTCAACCGCGTCGACAACGCGTACGGAGACCGAAACCTCGTCTGCACATGTCCGCCCATGTCGGAATATGAAGAGGCTGCAGAGTAATCTAAAAACCCCGCCAAGCGCGGGGTTTTTTCTTAAGGTTCGAACCCTTCGGGCACGCCGAAGGGCGGCGTTTCTACGCTGGTGCCCGTTAGGGCGTTCATAAACGCAACAAGCGCGTCGATTTCCGCATCTGACAGTTCCATCGGCGCAATGTCGATCCTGCGCCTCTGACGCTCCATTTCCAACCGGTCGTCCCATACCACGAAATCCGCCTTTTGCAGCCATGGCACATTGGGCAGCGCCGCCATGTCGCGGGTCCAGCGCGACAGGCTGCGTTCTGGGTTCAGGTGATGGCGGATCATCGCGTTCAGATCGGGGAAGGCCCCGTTATGGCCATAAGGCGCGGTCAGAGCCACGTTGCGCAGCATCGGGGTGCGGAAGCGATAGGCGTCCTCTAACCGGTTGCTTTCGCCCATGCGGCCCACGTCGCGCACATAAGGGTCCCATTGGCGGGTGCGACCGGGGCCGAACGGGGGCAGGGCCAGAGCGTGGAACTGCTGATCCGACATCAGCGGGCCGGAGTGACACGCGGCGCAGTTGGCCTTGCCATAGAACAGGTTCATGCCGTCTTTCTGGGCCGGCGTCAGCGCCTTGGGATCGCCCGCAAGGTAGCGATCAAACGGGCTGTCGGTGCTGCGCCACTCGATCGCCATGAAGGCAGCCAGAGCGTTGGCGATCTGGGTGATTGTGATGTCCTCGGTCGCCTCAACCCCCTCGAAGGCGTCAACCATCGCGCGGCCGTAGCGCGGATCGGTGCGGACGCGCTTGGCGAGGATGGGCCAGCCCAGATCGATCCGGTCAGCCACGGCGCCGGTCACCTGATTTTCGCCGACATTTCCGGCCATCTCGAATTGCGATGTCAGAGGGAACAACGCCTGTGCCGCCAGCAGGGAATTCAGCCCCTCGGGCAGCCATTCCTGCGCCGGAGAGTTGAACCCGTTTCCGTAAACGTCCGAGACACTCAGGCGGCCATCGTGGAAAAGGGTATGAAGGTCGCGCGCGCCAAGGTTCCACAGACCTGGCGAATTCCGCGGGATGCGTTTGCGGATTTTATGGGCACCAACGCCGGGCGTGCGATCCGGCCCCAGACCCTGACCGCCCTCGCCGATGCCCAGCGACAACCCATCGGACGTGCCGAATTCCGGGTGGTGGCAGTGGGCGCAGGCGATGTTCTGATTGCCTGACAGGATAGGGTCATAAAACAGTTGATGACCGATGGCGGCCTGTTCCCTATCAAAGGGGATAAAGTCATCATCGGTCAGTGGTCGCGGCAACTCTTGCGACGCCGCTGCCCCGGCCAAGAGGAAGAAAACCCCATGCGCCAGCTTGTATTTGCCCTTTGCCTGATTGCGACCCCGGCGCTGGCCGAGTTGGAACAGGCCCGCGACCTGATGGAGGCCGGAGAATTTGAAGCCGCGCGCGAGGAACTGCTGCCAGCGGCACGGTCGGGCAATGCCGAGGCTGAGGAGTTGATCGGCGTGATGTACGGGTTGGGCCTCGGGGTCGAGCAGGACTATGAACGTGCGTTCGAATGGTACCTGCGCGCCTCGCTGAAGGGGCATCCCGGCGCGCAGTCGGGTGTGGGCTGGTATTATGAACTGGGGCTGGGCATGCCCGCGCCCGATTTGGTGCGCGCCTATATGTGGTACACGCTCAGCGCGATTGGCGGCGATCCCGACGCGGCGATCAGCCTTGAGGAAGTGGTCAAGAAAATGACGCCGGAGCAGATCGAAAGGGCGCATGTTCTGGTCAACGACTACAAAGGGTGGATGTACCCGTTTCGGTAAGGGCCGGACGCGACGCCCGGCCCTGTTCGCTTAGTTCAGGTCCGCATCGCGCGACGCGTTCACGTCGGCCTCTGCCGCCGCAACAGCCTCGGTCAGGGCGGTAAACACTTCGTCCCCGCGCGCCACGTTGGACTGGAACCAGTCATAGACCGGGGTTGCGGCCTCTTTGAACGCGGCTTTCTGATCGGGAGTCGGCACGTAGAGGTCACCGCCACCGGCAACGAAATCCTCATAGGCCTGGATCGACTTGCGCTTGGGCGAGGCAAAGGTGGCCTGCTGCAGCGCATAGAACCCGTCGACCACCACGCGGCGCAGATCCTCGGGCATCTCCTGGAACTTGGCGTTATTCATCCACCACAGCGCGCCCATATAGGCGTGACCATCCAGAGTGACATATTGCAGACCTGCATCGGGGAATTTCATACCCATGATGTCGGTGATGCCGTTCTTCGAGCCTTCAACAACTCCGGTCTGGAAGCTGGTGAACAGTTCCGGCCACGGGATCGGGGTCGGCGAGGCACCCAGCGCCTTGACCAGTTCCTGCGGCAGGTCGGCGACGACGGTGCGGATTTTCAAGCCTTCCATATCCGCAGGCTCGGCCACCCGGCGCTGCGTGTTGGCGAAGTTGCGCCAGCCGCCGGTGTTGCCGATGGTCATCAGACGGATCGCGCCACCGGAATCCTCCAGCGCCATGTCGCGCATCTTGCGGGTGAAATCACCGGACAGAACATGCTCGGCAATCCGGTCGTCCGCCATCAGGTAAGGCAAGTCCAGCACCTGCACATAAGGGAAGATGCCCGAGGCCCCGCCCGAGGTTGAGATATAGATGTCGATCGTGCCATCGGCTACGCCTTGAAGGCATTCCGCGCCGTTCGAACACAGCTGGGTGCCGATGAACAGTTCCACCTCGATGGCGCCGTTCGATGCGGCCTCAACATAGTTCTTGAAGACGACCAGTCCGTCATAGTCTTCGTCGTTTTCGTTCGAGTTGGCGGTGGCGCGCAACGTGTAGTCTGCGGCTGTGGCGGCCATGGCAGACGCGGCCACCAGCGATGTGGCCACCGCTGCGGTTTTGATGAAATCTCTGAGCATGCGTTTCCTCCCTGTGATACTCAGTTCAGTTTGCAAATCCCGTTATCCTCGGGATCGTCATGGATAGTGCGGGGATATAGGTGATCAGGAAGATCACCAGAATTTCGACCGCCAGAAACGGCAGGATCGCCTTGGCAATGGTTTCGACCTTCTCGCGCGACACGGCGGCCGCCACGAACAGGACCAGCCCCATGGGCGGGGTGGCCAGACCGACGGTCAGGTTGACGCTCATGATAATGGCGAAATGGATCGGGTCCACGCCGAGGCTGGTGAAGATGGGGCCAAGGATCGGGCCGAGGATGATGATCGCGGGGCCTGCATCCAGAAACATGCCGACGATGAACAGAAGCAGGTTGATCAGGAACAGCAGGATCAGCGGGTTTTCTGACAGGCTGAGGATCAGCGAGGCCAGTTGTTCCGGCGCGTGGCTGAGGCTGACCACGGTCTTGAACGCCATCGCCGCACCGACCAGCAGCAGAACCACGGCTGAGGTCAGGCCCGCATTGCTGAGGATCTCCGGCACCTCTTTCAGGGTCAGGGTGCGCAGGACGAAGAAGCCGATTATGAAAGCATAGCCCACGGCCACGGCGGCGGCCTCGGTGGGGGTGAAGATGCCGCCCAGGATACCGCCCAGAATGATCACCGGGGTCAGCAGGGGAAAGAAGGCTTTCAGGCTGGCCTGACCGCGCTCGCCCCAGGTGTATTTGCGGCTGGCGACGGGGAAGTCGTATTTGTCGGCCATAAACTTGATCATCAGCATCAGACCAACGCCCACCATCACGCCCGGCACGATGCCTGCAAGGAACAGGGCAGCAACGCTTTCGCCCATGACATAGGCGTAGATGATCATGATGCCCGAGGGCGGAATGATCGGCCCGATCACCGAACTGGCTGCTGTGATCGCTGCGGCGAATTTGCGGGTGTAGCCCTGTTTCTCCATCGCCGGGATCAGCATCGATCCTAGCGCCGAGGTATCGGCGACGGCTGAGCCGGACAGACCGGCGAACAGGATGGAACTCAGCACGTTCACATGCGCCAGACCGCCCCGGAAATGGCCCATCAGGGCCTGAGAGAATTCGACCAGACGGATGGTGATGCCGCCGCGGTTCATCAACTCTCCGGCCAGCATGAAAAAGGGGATCGCCATCAGCGGAAAGCTGTCCATGCCGTTATAGACATTGCGATAGAGCAGCGTGATGTCGTTGGTCTGGCCGTTCAGCCATAGCAGGATGCCGGGCGCGGCCAGCAGCGCGAAAAAGACCGGCAGGCCGATCATCAGGAAGACAAGGAAGGTGGGCAGGAACCAGATCAGCATCTATTCAGCCCCCACCGGTGCATCGGCAATTTCAGGCAGCAGATCGCCGCCGCCCATCAGGGTGACGATGGCGCGCAGGATCAGCTCGATATTCACCGAGATCAGCAGGATCACTCCGACCAGCAGGGACGCCATCATCCAACTGCGCGGGACGCGGTACCATTCGTCGAAACCGAAAGAGGTGGGGAGATACAGCGCAGCGGTGGCGAAGCGACCGCCAAAGCCCGTGACCTCGGACCAGCCGATATTGACTGCAACCAGCAGCACCGCCAGCGAGACGAACAGCAGGAACAGCATCAGCAATTGACCAACCACACGCGGCAGCATCATGGGCACCATGTCGATGGCGACGAACCCGCCACGCCGGAAGGCTGTGGGGGCCATCAGGCCGGTCATCCAGAGCATGCAGAACCGCGCGGCCTCATCCGGCCAGGGCAGGGCGTTACCCAGAACGTATCGGAAGAACACCTGAATCAGGATTGCGATCACCATCAATGCAATCGCAACGACTCCAACCGCGCGGCCAAAACGCAGCACGGTTTCGTTCACGAATGCAATCGGCGCAAGCGCCGATGCCAGTCCGCTCATGCGGATCCTCCCTTGTTCAGCCGCAGGTTTGGCCCGCGGTCGTCATATCGCGCTTAGTGTTGCGCGAATTGGCCGAGTTTTCCGGCGTAAAAGGTCAGCGCGTCTCCGTCCGCCATGCTGACCTTGAGCACTTTGCCCACCACGATCACGTGATCGCCTGCATCGTGATAGGCGTGCTGCTCGCATTCGAACCGTGCCAGACAATCCGGCAGCAGCGGGGTTCCGTTCTGGCAGTGGTCATGTGCAATGTCCCGCAGCGCAAACGCGTCTTTCGAGCAGCCAAAGCACAGTTCGGCCTGTTCCGACGATAACACGTGCACGCTGAAATGACGCGCCTTGTGGAAATAGGGGAAACGTCGCGAGTTGCGGTCGCCCGCCCACATGATCAGGGCCGGGTCCAGCGACAGGGATGAAAAGCTGTTGGCGGTGATGCAGACGGGGCCATCTTCGCTGTTGCAGGTGACGATGGTGACACCGGTGGCGAACCGCCCGAAAGCGTCGCGCAGGGTGCGGGTGTCGTCCTTATGAGGGACGAAAGTGTGGCTCATGTCCTTTGAGATTGCGTTCATCATGGTACCTCATGCCCCAGCGCCGCCTCGTACAGGCGGAACCAGCTTTCGCGATCCAGGTTGACCTTCAAAGCGTCCGAGATGCCCCTGATCCGGTCCAGATTGTTGGTGCCCAGGACCGGCAGGATCCCCGCCGGATGCGCCAACAGAAAGGCCACAGCGACAGCGGCGCGATCCACGCCGAACTCGGCCGCGATCTCATCCGCCACGACGCCGACCAGCGGGTTGCCCGCCATCAGCGCGCCGCCACCCAGCGGTGACCACGCCATAACCGAATGCCCGTGCTGCTGGTGAAAGGCCAGATCGCCATTGCTGAAAGGGGTGATCTCGGCCAGCGAAATCTCGATCTGGTTTGTCACCAGCGGGGTTTTCATCGCCGATTGCAGCAGGGTCCAGTCCCACGGGCGGAAGTTTGACACGCCGACCGCGCGGACCTTGCCGCTGGCCACGGCCTCGTCCAGCGCCGCGCCGGTTTCATGATGATCCATGAACGGATCGGGTCGGTGGATCAGCAGCAGGTCGATATGGTCGATGGCCATCTCGGTCAGGGATGTCTCGATCGAATGCAGAATATGCGCGCGCGAGGTGTCGTAATATTTGACCTTCACGTCCGAATAGCGGCCACAGGGCGCGACGATGTCACATTTGGTGACGATCTCCATCTTCGCGCGCAGACCGGGATTGGTGCGCAGGGCATTGCCCAGAACCGCCTCAGCCCCGTAATCGCCGTAGATATCGGCCTGATCGAACGTGGTGATGCCCTGATCCAGACAGGCCTGTATCTTGGCCTCGACATGGCCCGCCGAGGTGTCGCTGTCATCGCCCAGCCGCCACATGCCATAGACCAGACGGCTCATCTCCAGCGTGTCGTTCAGTTTCACGCGTTGCATCAGCGGCGCTCTCCGTTGCCCAGCGGGGTGGCCGGGGTCGTCTTTGGCACGCGCCCGTATTCTTCGGGCAGCGAGCAGGTTTTCAGATTGGGCAGGACGCGTGCGCCAAAGTGCTTGGCCTCGTCCATGTGCGGATAACCCGAGAAGATGAAGGCGCGGATGCCCATCTTCTGGTATTCCTCGATCTTGGACATGACCTGATCGGTCGATCCCACCAGAGCCGCTCCGCAGCCCGAACGCGCGCGGCCCACACCGGTCCAGAGACCCGGTTCGACATAGCCATATTCATCCGCCAGATCGCGGTTTTCGGCCTGATGCGCCACACCCAGCGAGGTCGCATCCAGCGCCCGCTCGCGGATCGCGCGGCCGTACTCGTCATCCAGTTTCGAGACGATGTAATCCGCGTATTCCTGCGCCTCAGCCTCGGTATCGCGCACGATCATGTGGACGCGCAGGCCATAATCCAGCGTGCGGTTGTAATTCTCGGCGACCGCGTGAACCGCTTTCATCCGTCCGGCCAACTGGTCCTTGGTTTCAGGCCACATCAGGTAGACATCGCAATGTTCGCCGCACAGTTCCAGCGCCGAGGGAGAATAGCCGCCGAAATAGAGCAGCGGCCCGCCGGTCTGATACGGCTTTGCCGGGTCAGCGGTCAGGCCCGAGAAGGTATAGACCTCGCCAAAATGATTGATCTCGTCCTGGGTCCAGGCCTGTTTCAGAATCTCCACCACCTCGCGCGAGCGCTGATAGCGGAACGCGCTGTCTGCTTTCTCGCCGGGGAAGTCGGACGAGATGATGTTGACCGTCAGCCGCCCCTTCAGCATGTGATCCAGCGTCGCGATGGTACGGGCCAGCATGATCGGCTGCATCTCGCCACAGCGCACGGCGGCCAGCAGGTTGATGCGATCGGTGATCGGCGCGCAGCCGGCAACAAAGCTGAGCGTGTCCTGCCCGACCTGATACGAGGATGGGCACAGGATGTTGCGGAACCCCTGCGCCTCGGCCTCTTTCACGATGCCGGAACAATGATCCCAGCTTGATCGCAGATCGCCATCCGGCACGCCCAGAAACTGATAATCGTCCGAGCACAGCGCCGCGAACCATGACACTTCGGCCGCATCCAGATCGGGGGATGTGATGGGGACGATGGTCATTTGATTCGTTCTCCGTGCATCTTTTGACTTTCCTCTTGCGTAGCAATCACTTTGATGTAGATCAATAGTGTATCAATTTTTCCTGCGACTCAGTGAAGCGCATTCCCGATGGCAACGACGCACCGCAACCCCAACGCCCTGCCGATCTATGTCCAGATCGCCGAGCTTCTGATCCGTGATATCGCCGCCGGTCGGCTGATCGACGGAGAGCGTTTGCCGCCGGAACGGGACATGGCGGCGAACCTGAATGTCTCGGTTGGGACCTTGCGAAAATCGCTGGCCGAGCTTGAGAAAAAGGGGATGTTGGAGCGGATTCAGGGCTCGGGGAACTACATTCGCGAAACCGGGACGCAGAACAGCGTCTACGCGATGTTCCGGCTGGAACTGCCCGAAGGCGGCGGCCTGCCGCGCGCCGATATCCTGTCGGTGGATCATCTGGAAAAGCCCGCCGACCTGCCGGAATTCGGCACTTCAACCAAGGGCTCGCGGGTGCGGCGGATGCGCTATCTGAATGACACAATCATCGCGGTCGAGGAAATCTGGCTGGATGCTTCCGCCGGAAAGATCGATCAGGCGCTGCTGTCGGATTCGCTCTACCGCTATTACCAGCAGCAGCTTGGCTTCTGGATCACACGGGCCGAGGACCGGGTGTCGGTCCGCGCTTTGCCCGGCTGGACGCCGCCCGGATTCACCAGACCCGCCGGGCAACCGGCCGGGTATATCGAGCGGTTCAGTTGGTCCGAAGGGCCAGCGCCGGTCGAGTTCTCCAAAACATGGTTCGATCCGGATCGGGCCACCTATGTCCAACGTTTGAAGTAAAAGGAAACGCGCATGACCCGGACCATCCATTACGGGCTGATCGGTTGCGGCATGATGGGGCAGGAGCATCTGCACAATATCGCCTTGCTCGAGGGCACGCGTGTCTCGACGATATTTGAGCCCGACCCGGGTATGGCGCAGATCGGGCAGTCCATCGCGCCAGGGGCGCGGATTGTCTCGTCGCTCACAGACCTGCTGGCCGTCGAGGATCTGGATTGTATCGTCATCGCCAGCCCCAACCACCTGCATGTGGATCAGATCGACCAGATCGCCCGCACGCGCCCATTGCCCTTGCTGGTGGAGAAGCCGTTGTTCACTGATCCTGCGGATGCGGCGCGGCTGGATGCCATTCAGCGCAACTACCCACATCCGATCTGGGTGGCGATGGAATATCGCTATATGCCGCCCATCGCGGCCCTGATTGATCAGGCGCAGGTGACCGGCGGGGTGAAGATGCTGTCGATCCGCGAACACCGCTTTCCGTTTCTGCAAAAAGTCGGCAACTGGAACCGGTTCAACCGTAACACTGGCGGGACCTTCGTCGAGAAGTGCTGCCATTTCTTCGACCTCATGCGCCTGATCCTGCAATCGGACCCGGTGCGTGTGACCGCCAGCGGCGGGCAGGCGGTCAATCATCTGGACGAGGCGTATGGCGGTCAGGTGCCCGACATTCTCGACCATGGTTATGTCATGGTCGATTTCGCCTCTGGCGCGCGGGCGATGCTGGAGCTGTGCATGTTCGCGGAAGGATCGCGCTATCAGGAGGAAATCTCGGCCATCGGTCCGAGCGCCAAAATCGAAGCGCTGGTGCCTGGCCCGACCCGCTTCTGGCCGGATCATCTGGGCGACGCGCCGGTGCCGCAACTGATCGTCAGTCCACGCGATCCCAAGGGGCCGGTGTCAAAGGATATCCCCGTCGATCCGCAACTGCTGGCGGCGGGGGATCACAACGGCTCGACCTATTATCAGCATCAGGGGTTTCTGGGGGTCTTGCGGGGCGAAAAACCCGCGCCCGAGGTCACATTGCACGACGGCATATGGGCCGTGCGCATGGGGCTGGCCGCACAAGAGGCGTTGGAGACCGGCGAAGCGGTTCGGTTCTCGGACTAGGTTACTCGGCGGCCTCTTTCTGATGCGCCGATGCCAGTAGCGCCGCCAGTTCCGGGCGGCACGATCCGCAATTGGTTCCGGCCTGCAGTGCCTCGCCGATGGCCTCGACGGTGATCAGACCGCCGGTTTCAACTGCTGTCAGGATGGTGTTCACACCCACATCGAAACAGGAACATAGGACCGGGCCGGGATCGGGCCGATCTGCGGGCGCGCGGCCGGACAGCAGGTCGGGGCCTTGCGGCAGCGTCGCCAGATAGTCGCGCATCACCGCCACCGGCTCGGGCGAGACGAACAGGGCGGCGACCATCCGTCCGTTTTCGTGAAAGGCCAGCCGGGCCATTCCGCGCGCCGGGTCCTCGACGGCGCTGATTTCAGCATCCGGCAGTCCAAACAGATCCCGCGCCACCGCCTGCCAGTCGCTGACGGCGACCAGCCCGGCCAACTCTGCCCGATAGCCAGATTTGGTCGGCACCTGAGCCCAGTAGTCGCATGCGGGCGTCATCTCGCGATCCGACACCGCGAACCCGTACCATTCGGCGTCGAAGCGCGCCACGTTGACCACCGAGGCCTTGCTTTCCGGTTGGCCCGAGATCGGGTCCGTCGCGGCGGCAACAACGGCATCGATGCGCGCAGAGGGGGCGGTTTCTGCGGTCCAGTGGATCGGGGCAAAGACCTGACCTTTGGTGACATCCCGCGTGATCCGCGCGCGCAGGATGGATGTGCCGTGCGGGCTGCAGACTTTGACCAGATCGGCGGGGCTGATTTTGGCGGCGCGTGCGTCCTCGGGGTGAATGTCCAGAAACGGCTCGGGCAGGTGGGCGGACAGGCGGGCAGAGAGCCCTGTGCGGGTCATCGTGTGCCACTGATCGCGCAGCCGCCCTGTGTTCAGCCAGAGCGGATAGCGCGGTCCGGGCTGCGCCGCAGGTGCGCGCCATGTGACCGGCAGAAGACGCGCCTTGCCATCCGGGTGATAGAATTGACCGTCTTCAAAGAAACGCTCGCCCTGCCGGGTTGCGGTAACGGGCCAGCGAGTGGGTTTCAGGTTTGCGTAACCGGCGGCATCCAGATCAGCGAGCCCCGAGATATCGAAATCCCGCCCGAACTTTGCGGCCACGCCGGACAGGGCGGCGTATTCGCGGAAAATCTCTCCGGGCGTTTGATAGTCGAACGTGGATGTCCAACCCATCCGCCGCCCGACCTCGGCCAGAATCTCCCAGTCTGGACGAGCCTGTCCAGGTGCGGGCAGAACCGCGCGCTGGCGGCTGATCGTGCGGTCGGAATTAGTGACGGTGCCGTCTTTCTCGGCCCACCCGGCGGCGGGCAGCAGCACATCGGCCAGCCGCGCCGTATCGGTGCGGGCGGTGATGTCCGAGACAACGGTGAACGGGCAGGCGGCGATGGCGTCGCGCACAGCGTCAGCCTCGGGCATCGAGACCGCCGGGTTGGTGTGGATCACCCACAGCGCCTTGATCCGCCCGTCTCCGACAGCGCGGAACATATCACCCGCTTTGAGGCCGGGGGCCTCGGGCATCGCGGGGGCTGACCAGAAATCGCGCACGGCGGCACGGTGGTCGGCGTTTTCGATCTCCAGATGACAGGCGAGCATATTGGCCAGCCCGCCAACCTCACGCCCGCCCATGGCGTTGGGCTGACCGGTCACGGACAGAGGTCCGCAGCCCGGTTTGCCGATCCGACCCGTGATCAGATGGCAGTTGAGGATTGCGTTGACCTTATCGCTGCCCGCAGTCGACTGGTTCACGCCTTGACTGAAGATGGTCACGACCTTCTCGGTGCCGGTCCATATTTCGCAGAACCGGGCGATATCGTCCGGGTTCAGTCCAGTGACCGAAACGTCGTCAGCCTGAGCACTGGCGAGGGTTTCGGCAAAGCCGTTGGTATGGGTCAGGAAATCCGTATCCACCAGCCCGCGCGCTTCAATCTGGGTTAGCAGGTGATTGAATAGCGCCACATCGCTGCCCGCCGCCAGCGGCAGGTGCAAATCGGCGCTGTCGCAGGATGCCGTGCGGCGCGGGTCGATTACCACGATTTTTGTTCCACGCGCCTGCCGGGCGGCCATCAGGCGTTGGTACAGAACCGGGTGACACCAGGCCAGGTTGGAGCCGACCAGCACGACCAGATCGGCCTGATCCAGATCCTCATAGGTGCCGGGGACGGTGTCGGAGCCAAAGGCGCGCTTGTGGCCTGCGACGGTCGAGGCCATGCAGAGCCGAGAGTTGGTGTCGATATTGGCCGAGCCGATGAAGCCTTTCATCAGCTTGTTGGCGACATAGTAATCCTCGGTCAGCAATTGGCCCGAGACATAGAAGGCAACGGAATCCGGCCCGTGCTCGGCGATGGTCTGCTTGAACCGGTCGGAAACCAGTTGCAGGGCCTCATCCCAACCAGTCTCAGCGCCCGACACAACCGGCGACAGCAGCCGTTGCGACACACCCACCGTTTCGGCCAAAGCCGAGCCTTTGGAACAGAGCCGTCCTTGATTGGCCGGGTGATCCGGGTCGCCGGTGACGGTCAGGCCACCCGCGCCATCCGGTTGCAGCAGAACACCGCAACCCACCCCGCAATAGGGACAGGTCGAGCGCGTAGCGCAGGCGCTCAGGTCCTTCACGCCGCGCTCCTTCGCGCCAGCGCGGTACTGTCCAGCAGGATGCGGTCTCCGTCCAACTGCACTGGATAGGTGGCGATCTGGCCCTCATCCGCGCCCTGCGCCTGACCTGAGTTCAGATCGAACACCCAATTGTGCAGCGGGCAGGTGACGGATTGGCCATGCACGATGCCTTCGGAAAGCGGCCCGCCCTTATGCGGGCAGGTGTCCGAGGCGGCAAAGACCTCATTTGCGCCAGTGCGGAAGAGGGCGATGCAGCCGACTGGCGTTTTCACCACCCGCGCGCCGCGCAGGGGGATGTCGTCGATATGTCCGATGTCGATCCAGCTCATTCTGCGGCCTCCAGTGTCAGATCGGCCAGCGGCGCAAAGCGCGGGGCCTCTTTGGCCTGCTCGGCCCATGGGTCTTTGCGGTAGATGGACTGGCTCAGCTCGAAACGCTCAACCAGCGCACGACGGTTGTCGAGGTCATCCACCACGGTTTCCCTGATCCAGTCGAGCCCGACCTTCGCCATCCATTTGTACAGACGATCCAGATACTTGCCGCCCTCGCGATAGGCCTGGGTGACGGCCATGACGACCTCGATCGCCTCGTCCTCGGTGGGCACCTGCACCAGCAGTTCGGTTTCCTTGACGTCCATGCCCGCCGCTCCGCCGATGCTGATCTGGAAGCCCGAGTCCACGCAGACCACACCGATATCCTTGCAGGTCGCCTCGGCGCAGTTGCGCGGGCAGCCTGAGACTGCCAGCTTCAGCTTGTGCGGGGTCCACGAGCCCCAAAGGATTTTCTCAAGCTTCACACCCAGCCCGGTGCTGTCCTGCGTGCCGAACCGGCAGTGATCGGTACCGACACAGGTTTTTACCGTGCGCAGACCCTTGGAATAGGCATGACCCGAGACCAGACCGGCCTTGTTCAGATCGGACCAAATGTAGGGCAGGTCCGCCCCCTTGACGCCCAGCAGGTCGATGCGCTGACCGCCGGTGACCTTGACGGTTGGCACATCGTATTTCTCGGCCGCATTGGCAATAGCGCGCAGCTCGGTCGGGTTGGTGATGCCACCCCACATGCGGGGCACCACGCTGAACGTACCGTCCTTTTGGATGTTGGCATGTTTGCGTTCGTTGACGAACCGGCTTTGTGGATCGTCCTGATATTCGACCGGCCAGTCGGCCAGCAAGTAGAAGTTCACCGCCGGGCGGCAGACATGGCAGCCGTTGCGGGTTTTCCAGCCCAGTTCCTGCCAGACGGCTTCCTGACTTTTCAGTTCCTGCGATTTGATCAGGCGGCGGACGTCTTCGTGAGTCAGGTCGCAGCAGCCGCAGATCGGTTGCGCGGTGGGCATCTGGAAATCGTCGCCCAGCGTGACCTGCAACAGTTGTTCGACCAGTCCGGTGCATGTCCCGCAAGAGGCGCTGGCCTTGGTGGTCGCCCTGATCGCACCCAGATCGGTCGCGCCATCTGAAATGGCTGCGGTGATGTCGGATTTGCACACGCCGTTGCAGCCGCAGATTTCCGCCTCAGGCGGCAATGCTGCAACGGCTGAGAGAGGGTCCGCAGAGCCGCCCCCCTGATAGGCCGGGCCGAAGATCAGCGTCTCGCGCATCTCCGACACATCCTCGCCATCACGGATCAGACCGAAGAACCAATTGCTGTCGGAGGTGTCGCCATACATGACCGCGCCGACCAGCTTGTCGCCCTCCAGCACCAGCCGTTTGTAGACGCCCCGGGCCGGGTCGCGGAACACGATGTCCTCGCGCGTCTCGCCCTCGGCAAAGTCCCCGGCGCTGAACAGGTCGCAGCCAGTGACCTTCAGCTTGGTCGACAAGGAGCGCTGTTTGAATGCCGCTTCTTCGCCCAGCAGGGTTTGTGCCAGCACCTTGGCCTGATCATAAAGCGGCGCGACAAGGCCGAAGACCTCTCCGTGATGTTCGACACATTCGCCGACGGCATAGATATCGGCGTCCGAGGTGATCATCTGATCGTCCACATGGATACCGCGCCCGACGGCAAGGCCCGTGTCCTGCGCCAGCGCGGTATTGGGGCGGATGCCCACCGCCATGACCAGCAGGTCGCAGGGCAGTTCGGTGCCGTCGTCCAGCAGCAGTGCGCGGGCCTTGCCATCCTTGCCCGCGATCTCGGTCGATTTGGCATTCAGCAGGACAGTGATGCCTTTTTCTTCCAGCGATTTCTTCAGCAGATAGCCTGCCGCCGGGTCCAGCTGACGCTCCATCAGGTGCCCCATGATATGCACCACGGTCACATCGGCCCCGCGCGCGGCCATACCTGCAGCGGCCTCGAGCCCCAGCAAGCCGCCGCCGATCACGACCACTTTGTTGCCTGCGCTCATGCCCATCATCTGTTCGGTGTCTTCCAGATCGCGATAGGCGATGACGCCGTCCAGATCATGGCCCGGCATCGGGATCATGAACGGGGTCGATCCGGTGCCGAAGATCAGCTTGTCATAAGGCACATGACCGTTTTCGCCCTCGACCACTTTCAACTCGCGATCGATCTTGACCACCTTCTCGCCAAACCGGCAGGTGACCCCGCGTTCCGCATACCAGGCGTCGTCATGGGTGATGATCTCGTCATAGGTTTGATCCCCGGCCAGAACCGGGCTCAGCATGATGCGGTTGTAATTCCCGCGTGGCTCGGCGTTGAACAGGGTGATGTCGAACGCATCGGGGGCGGCGTCGGTCAGGTGTTCCAGCACCCGGCCCGAGGCCATACCGGCTCCGATGACCACAAGTCTCTGTTTCATATCAGGTCACTCCGCAGCAATGGCTTTGGGGGAAGGGGTTTTGGGCTTGGGTTTTGCGCCATGCTCGTATTCCTCGAGAAAATCCAAAACCTCTTGCCGGTATTCGTAGTAATCGGGATGGGCCAGCAGGGCCTTGCGGGTGCGCGGGCGCGGCAGGTCGACATTGGTGATCTTGCCGATTGTGGCCTGCGGGCCGTTGGTCATCATCACCACGCGGTCGGCCAGCAAGATCGCCTCGTCCACATCGTGGGTGACGCAGATGGTGGTGACCTTGGTGCGGGACCAGACCTCCATCAGAACTTCCTGCAGCTCCCAACGCGTGAGGCTGTCGAGCATCCCGAAGGGTTCATCCAGCAGCAATAGTTTTGGAGACAGCGCAAAGGCGCGCGCGATGCCAACCCGTTGACGCATGCCGTTCGACATATCAGCGGCGGATTTGTCCATCGCGTCGGCCAGACCGACCCGTTCCAGATAGTACTCCACGACATCCTGCCGTTCGGCCTGACTGGCGCGCGGATACACGCGGTCGACGCCGACCGAGACATTCTCTTTCGCGGTCAGCCATGGGAACAGCGAGGGCGACTGGAACACCACAGCGCGCTCGGGGTCCGCGCCTTCCACATGGCGGCCATCCAGCTTGATCGCGCCTTTGGAGATTTCGTTCAGTCCAGCCGCCATGGTCAGCACCGTGGATTTGCCACAGCCCGAGTGGCCGATCAGCGAGATGAACTCGCCCCGGTTGAGTTTCAGGTTGAAATCCTCGACCACGGTCAGCGGGCCTTTGGGTGTTGGGTAGACCTTGTGCAGCTGGCTGAAATCCAGATAGCGCTCTTCGATCAGACCTGTCTGGGCCTGTTTCACCGCAGCCGGAACACCATGGATCGGTGTCACGTCGGGCAGGATGCGGGTGCCTTCGACCTTGGCCTCGATGCCGACATCCATCAGGTATTTTGTGACCTCACCGCGCAAGGCCTTGAACGTCTCGTCATGGTTCATGGTGGACCGGTCGCGGGGGCGGGGGATCGAGACTTTGAACTCGGTCCCCAGCGTGCCATCGGGGTTCAGCGGGATGATACGATCGGCCAGCAGGATCGCTTCGTCTACGTCATTGGTGATCAGGACACAGGTCTTGCGGTCGGCCTCCCAGATCTTTTCGATCTCTTCCGCCAGATTGCCACGGGTCAGCGCGTCCAGCGCCGACAGCGGCTCGTCCAGCAGCAGAACCTCGGGGTCCATCGCCAGCGCACGGGCCACGTTCACCCGTTGCCGCATTCCGCCCGACAATTCGGCAGGGCGGCGGGTGGCGGCGTGGCTCAGGCCGACCATGCGGATGTAATGGGCAACCTTTTCCTCTTTCTCGGCCTTCGGCATCTTAGGAAAGACCGCATCCACGGCGAGCTGCACATTGCCCGTCACCGTCAGCCACGGCATCAGCGAGTAGTTCTGGAAGATCACCCCCCGTTCCGGCGCGGGGCCGGTAATGGGGTTGTCGCGGAATGTGACACTGCCTTTGGAGGGAAACTCGATCCCCGCCATCAGGTTGATCAGCGTGGTCTTGCCGGTGCCGGAAAAGCCCAGCAGCACCACGAACTCACCTTCCTGAACCGAGAGGTTGATGTCTTTCAGTACATCCGTCGCGGCGGTGCCGGAGCCGAAGGATTTGCTGACATTTTTGAACTCGATCACAGCCATATCGGTCACCGGTTGTTCGAGAAGGTGAACAGCGACTGCAGCGCGTACATCACGCGATCCAGCAGGAAGCCGATGATGCCGATGGTGAAGACAGCCACCATGATCTTGGCCAGCGAACTGGACGAGCCGTTCTGAAATTCATCCCAGACGAACTTGCCCAGACCGGGGTTCTGCGCCAGCATCTCAGCCGCGATCAGAACCATCCAGCCGACACCCAGGCTCAGACGCAGGCCGGTGAAGATCAACGGCAGGGCCGAGGGCAGCACCAGCTTGGTGATCTTGGTATAGGTGTTCATCTTCAGAACTTTGGAGACGTTCACCAAGTCTTTGTGGATCGACGCCACACCCAGCGAGGTGTTGATCAGCGTTGGCCACAGGGAACACAGCGTCACAGTGATGGCCGAAATCAGGAAGGATTTCGCGAACCAGCCGTCATTGGTGACGTAAACGGCCGAGACGATCATGGTTACAATCGGCAGCCACGCCAGCGGCGAGACCGGTTTGAAAATCTGGATCAGCGGGTTCAGTGCCGCATTTGCGGTAGGCGACAGGCCCGCCATGATGCCCAGCGGAACGGCGACGATGGTGGCGATCAGAAAGCCGAAGAAGACCGTTTTGATCGAGGTCCAGATCTGGTTGTAGTAACTCGGCGCGCCGGTATAGGCGACCTCTTTGACCTTTTCAGATTGGCCCGCGTCGATGAACTTCTGGTTGCGCTTTTCGACCATCGCCTCGAACTTGGCTTTCTTGGCGGCCTTGGCCTGTGCGTCTTGATGCAGGCTGAGCGCTTCGGACCAGACCTGAGCCGGACCGGGGACAGCCCCCAGCGAGGTCTGCACCTTGGGCGCAAGCGTGCCCCACAGCAGCAGGAACGCGCAGATGGCCAGCAGCGGTACCGCCAGCAGACGCCAAATCTCGCCCATCTGGGCGCGGGGGTTATCGCCAGCAGCGGCCTTCAAAACCGGAGTGATCCAGGACAGGCCCAGAACCTGAAACCATTTGTCGGCGGTGTTGATCCGGGTGAACAGGCGGGCGCGGCGGGCCTCGCGTTCAGCATCCGTGGATAGCGTATCGTGGTCGATGGCTGTCATCTTGCGGTCTCCTGACCCGGCTTTGATCCGGGCGGGGTGAAATTCTGTGTCGGGTGGGAAACCCCGGCCGCTCAGGGCCGGGAGAAAGGGGTTTAGCCCTGAACTTCGGTGCCGATGACGACCTGCTCGCCTTTCAGGCCAATCGGTAGGCTTTGCAGATAGGCGTTGGGCTGGCGGGCGTCATAGGGAATGCCGTCGATGATATCTTCGGCGGGCGTCGGGGCCTTGTAGCCGTCGCTGTCCCAGGGGAAATCGGCCTTGTTCGCCAGACCTTCGTCCACCAGCATCTGTGCGGCGTCCAGATAGATGTCGGGGCGATAGACCGACTTGGCGACCTCATCATACCACGCATCGGTCTGCGGCTCGGCGATCTGGCCCCAGCGGCGCATCTGGGTCAGATACCAGATGGCGTCCGAATAGAACGGGTAGGTCGCGTTATAGCGGAAGAACACGTTGAAATCGGGTACCTCGCGCTTGTCGCCCTTTTCATATTCGAACGTGCCCGTCATCGAGTTCGCGATCACGTCGTAATCGGCCCCAACATATTCCGGCTGGCTCAGCATCTCGACCGCGGCGGGGCGGTTGGCATTGTCATTCTCGTCCAGCCAGATCGCGGCGCGGATCAGGGCCTTGGTGACGGCGCGGGCGGTGTTGGGGTATTCCTCGGCAAACTCGGCGGTGATGCCAAAGACCTTTTCGGGGTTGTTCTTCCACAGCTCATAGTCGGTGATCACCGGCACGCCGATGCCCTTGAACACGGCCTGCTGGTTCCACGGCTCGCCGACGCAATAGCCATAGATCGTGCCGGCTTCCAGCGTCGCAGGCATCTGCGGTGGAGGCGTCACGGACAGGAACACATCCGCGCCGATCTGGCCGGTCACGTTGTCGGGGCTGTAATAGCCCGGATGCAGGCCGCCAGCGGCCAGCCAGTAGCGCAGTTCGTAATTGTGGGTCGAGACCGGGAAGACCATGCCCATGTTAAACGGCTTGCCTTCGGATTTGTACTTCTCGACCACCGGGGCCAGTGCCTCGGCCGAAATCGGATGCTGCGGGCGGCCATCGTCCATCACCGGGATGTTCGGTTTCATCTCTGCCCAGACCTCGTTCGATACGGTGATGCCGTTGCCGTTCAGGTCCATCGAGAAGGGGGTGACGATATGCGCCTCGGTGCCGTATCCAATCGTGGCGGCCAGAGGCTGCCCTGCCAGCATATGTGCGCCGTCCAGTTGTCCGTCGATCACGCCGTCCAGCAGTACTTTCCAGTTGGCCTGCGCTTCCAGCGTCACGAACAGGCCTTCGTCCAGGAAATAGCCGTTCTCATAGGCCACGGCCAGCGGGGCCATGTCGGTCAGTTTGATAAAGCCAAAGGTCAGTTCGTCTTTTTCCAGTTCCAGCGGTTCGGCCAAAGCCGGGCTGATCAGGGCGGTGGTGGCGACAAGGCCTGCGAGGAATCGCGTCATCTGGGTTTGTCCCTTTCTTGGTCCCGGCCTATCCGGGTGTGAAAAACAAAAAAGCCGCTGCACGCTCTGACCGGGAGGAGGGATCAGAGTGTGAGCGGCTTTGCTCGGTCATTCCCAAACTTTGGGAGGAATTCGGAAGGCACACGCCATTGCGTGCCAATGGAGGTATCGTGAGAAAAGGTTCGGCGCGGATCAAGGAATTTTGCTGCGACGCGGCATAAATTGCTGCCTTCGCACGGTGCGCTCCGGCAGGATGCCTATTTCTTGGGCATCAAATCTCCTGCGGGTCAAAAATGCGCCCGTCCAGAAACGCGTCCCGTTGCAGTGAAAGCTGCCCGTTCTGCGAGGCGACAGGCGTAGTGCTGCGAATCGCGCCCTCCAGCTTTTCCGAGGCTCCGGGCAGGTCGGCTCCGATCCCGGCCATCTGAGTACGGTAGATATCGCTGCGGAACACACCGCCCGCCTGTGCCAGTGCCAGATGCGGGTCCAGACCGTAGCGGTGGGCAAGTCGATGCGCGATCCACTTGGCCTGACTGCGCCAAGGGAAGTTTGCGGCCCCGTCGTGGAATTCGACAAATCCCGGCACCTCGCGCTGTTCCGCATGGCCGCTGATGGTGAACCGCCCCGACAGCGCCCGGTCGATCAATTCCGAGGGCAGGTTCAGATACGCATCGCGCGCGAGGATTTCAGCGGCAGCCGTGTGGCTGTCCGGCTGACCCAACCAGCGCCCGGCGCGCCAGACGGCACGCATCAGCTTTCCCAGCAGGTGCGGTTCGGTCTCTGCCCAGTCGGTGCGAACGGCCAGCACCTTTTCCGGCGCAAAGGCCCAGATCGCCTGACCGGGTAACAACAATGCGCCCGCCTGCGATTCCACCGCGACCGAGCCCCAGGGCTCACCCACGCAGAACGCATCCACATCGCCCTCGGCCAAGGCCTGCGCCATCAAGGGCGGGGGAATGGTGCGGACTTCAACGCCGACTTTTGACAGGTCTGTGGCCTCAAGCCAGCAGTGCAGCAGTTCCACGTGCAATGAGAACGGGAAGGGCACGCCAAAGACCAAAGGTCCATCCGCGACCGAGGCCAAGGCTGCTGCGGCCTTGAACGGATCGTGGAAATCGAACGCGTAACCTGCGTCGCGCAGGCGGGTTTCCAAAGCACGGCTGATGCCGATGACATCGCCGTTTACCGACAGAACGGATACAGCAGATAAGGGCTGCGTGACCCCGCCCAACCCAAGCGCCATCGCCACCGGCACCGGGGACAGCAGATGCGCCGCATCCACCCGACCAAAGGCCAGCATGTCGCGCACGGATGACCATGAGGGTGCCGCGATCAGGTCCAGTTCGACCCCTTCGGCACGGGCCAGCCCCATCTCATGCGCGACAATCAAAGGCGCGGCATCGACCAGCGGCACATAGGCGACGGGCAAGGTGACCGCGTTCATGACAACAGCCCCGAGGCCGTCACCAGCGCCTCGGCCACATCGGCGACGCGGCGGCCCTGATCCATCGCGGCCTTGCGCAACAGGGCATAGGCCTCTTCCTCCTCGACCCCGCGCGCCTTCATCAGCAGGCCCTTGGCACGGTCGATCACTTTGCGTTCTTCCAAAGCGCGCTTGGTTTCAGCCAGCTCGCGGCGCATCTGCCGGACGATCTGGAACCGGGCGATCGCTGCATCCAACACCGGTTTCAAGCGGTCCGGCTGCATCCCGTCGACCACGTAAGCGGACAGCCCCGCCTCAATCGCGGTCGAGGCCAGATCGCCCGCCGCGCCCGAGACGAACATGGCCACCGGGCGCTCTAGCGGGCCCGAGGCCAGCGTCAGTTCCTCAAGCATGTCGCGGGTTGGATTGTCGATGTCGATCAACACCACATCCGGCACCAGCGCCGCAATCTTGCGGGCCAGGCTCGAGGCATTGCCGATCACATGCACATTATAAGACCCGGACGCTTTCAGCGCATCCACGATGGCAATCGCGCGATCCCGCTCTTCTTCGACAACGACAATGGTCAGGGTGTCAGGCATGGCCTCTTTTCACCGGGGCACCGCGAGGATCGCAAGGGTTGCAGGGTTATTCCGCTGCGGCCCCGCTTGGCGGTGCTCAAAAAACAGTCAGATGCCCGCAGGATCGTCTTAATCGCCCGTAAATTTGTCGCCTATCGGAAACTTGTGACTGCGGGCGGGGCCACGGGCGATGTCGTTTTCCGACTTTCAAGCGTCTTTTCTGCTTGCTGCGTCGCGGCGGGGTTCTTAGGTGTGGCGGTGGGACACCCCTCCCCAACGAGGGGCGTGTATCTGGAAGGGTAATACACATGACTACCGAACAACCGGTCACGCGGCCGGCGAATCCGCGTTTTTCCTCGGGCCCCTGCGCCAAACCCCCCAAATTTGATCTGACCAAACTGGCCGACGCCGCGCTGGGTCGGTCTCACCGCGCGGCTGTTGGCAAGGACAAGCTGAAAGCAGCCATTGAAGGCACGCGTGAGGTGCTGGGCATTCCGGCAGACTACAAGATTGGCATCGTTCCCGCCTCGGACACCGGCGCGGTTGAGATGGCGCTGTGGTCGCTGCTGGGTGAGCGCAAGGTCGAGATGTTGGCGTGGGAGAGCTTTGGCGCGGGTTGGGTGACCGACGTAGTCAAGCAGTTGAAGATCGACGCCGAGGTGAAGACAGCTGAATATGGGCAGATTGTCGATCTGGCCTCGGTCGATTTCGCCAATGATGTGGTGTTTACGTGGAACGGCACGACCTCGGGTGTGCGGGTTCCGAATGGCGACTGGATCGCGGATGACCGTCAGGGTCTGACGATTTGCGACGCGACAAGCGCCGCTTTTGCGATGGACCTGCCATGGGACAAGCTGGATGCGACCACCTTTAGCTGGCAGAAAGTGCTGGGTGGAGAAGCTGCCCACGGGATGCTGATCCTTTCGCCCCGTGCCGTTGAGCGATTGGAAAGCTACACGCCCGCATGGCCGCTGCCTAAGATTTTCCGGCTGACCAAAGGCGGCAAGCTGATCGAAGGCATCTTTACTGGGGCCACGATTAACACGCCGTCGATGCTGGCGGTCGAGGATTACCTGTTCGCGCTGGACTGGGCCCGCTCGGTGGGCGGGCTGCAAGGTCTGATCGCCCGCGCGGATGCCAATGCAGGTGCGGTGCATGCGTTCTGCGACCAGAATGACTGGATCGCCAATCTGGCCGAGGATGCAGCGACGCAGTCGAACACCTCGGTGTGTCTGAAATTCACCGATCCGCGTATTCAGGACGGTGCAACATTCGCCAAAGCTGTCGCCAAGCGGCTTGAGACCGAGAATATCGCGCTGGACATCGGTGCCTATCGCGACGCGCCTGCGGGCTTGCGCATCTGGTGCGGTGGCACGGTCGAGACCTCGGACATTCAGGCGATGCTGCCTTGGCTGGCATGGGCCTTTGAGGCTGAGATCGCGGCGCAAACGGCAGCCGCCTGACCTTTCAACGGGCCGCATGAGGCCCGGACATCTTCCCAAAAGTTCAAGGACCAGAGAATATGGCCCCCAAAGTACTCGTATCTGACAAGCTCAGCGAAACCGCCGTGCAGATTTTCCGCGACCGCGGCATCGATGTGGATTTCATGCCCGATCTGGGCAAGGACAAAGACAAACTGGCTGAGGTGATCGGCCAGTATGACGGCCTTGCCATCCGCTCGGCCACCAAGGTGACGCCGACCATTCTGGAGAAAGCCGACAAGCTGAAGGTCATCGGTCGCGCCGGGATCGGAACGGACAATATCGACAAGGATGCGGCCAGCAAGAAGGGTGTGATCGTGATGAACACGCCCTATGGCAACATGATCACCACGGCTGAGCACGCTATCGCGATGATGTTCGCCGTGGCGCGGCAAATCCCCGAGGCCAGCGCCTCGACCCAGGCAGGCAAATGGGAAAAATCCAAGTTCATGGGGATTGAACTGACCAACAAGACCCTCGGCGTCATCGGGGCGGGCAATATCGGTGGCATCGTCTGCGAACGTGCTCTGGGGCTGAAGATGAAGGTCGTCGCCTACGATCCCTATCTTGGCGAGGAGAAAGCCGCACAAATGGGCGTGGAAAAGGTTGAGTTGGACGAATTGCTGGCCCGCGCCGATTTCATCACCCTGCACGTGCCACTGACCGATCAGACCCGCAACGTTCTGAGCCGCGAGAATTTGGCCAAGACCAAGAAAGGCGTGCGCATCGTCAATTGCGCCCGAGGCGGTTTGGTAGATGAAGAGGCGCTGGCCGAAATGCTGCAATCGGGTCACGTGGCCGGTGCGGCCTTTGATGTGTTCAGCGTAGAACCAGCCAATGAGAACCCGCTGTTCAACCTGCCCAACGTGGTCTGCACGCCTCACTTAGGTGCTGCAACGACCGAAGCGCAGGAAAACGTGGCGCTGCAGGTGGCCGAACAGATCTCGAACTATCTGCTGACCGGTGCCGTGGAAAACGCGCTGAACATGCCCAGCGTCACGGCGGAAGAGGCCAAGGTCATGGGCCCGTGGATCAAGCTTGCTGGCCATCTGGGCAGCTTTATCGGCCAGATGACGGATGAGCCGGTCAAGGCGATCAACATCCTCTATGATGGGGTGGCGGCTGAGATGAATCTGGCAGCGCTGAACTGTTCGGTGATCGCCGGGATCATGAAAAAGTTCAATCCCGAGGTGAACATGGTCTCGGCCCCCGTTGTCGCCAAAGAGCGCGGCATTCAGCTGTCGACCACCAATCAGGACAAGTCGGGCGCTTTTGAGGGCTACATCAAGGTCACCGTTGTCACCGACAAGCGTGAGCGGTCTATCGGCGGCACGGTGTTCAGTGATGGCAAGCCACGTTTTATCCAGATCAAAGGCATCAATATCGATGCCGAGATCGGTCGCCACATGCTCTATACCACCAACGAGGATGTGCCGGGCATCATCGGGGCGCTGGGGCAGACCATGGGCGAGAATGGCGTAAACATCGCCAACTTTACCCTTGGCCGCGCCGGAGCAGGCGGCGAGGCGATTGCCTTGCTCTATGTCGATGAACCCGTTCCCGCCGAGGCGCGGGCCAAGTTGGCGGAAACCGGTTTGTTTACCCAGATCAAGCCGCTGGAGTTTGATGTGGCCTGAGGGTCGCACATGTTGCTGACATTTGGACCCGGGCCGAGTTTGGCCCGGGTTTTTCATTTGTAGCGGCTGATCAGGTCAAACCTTCAGCCTGTTATGAAACTGTCCTTGTACGCGTCGCGCAGGGCGTTTTTCTGCACCTTGCCCATCGTGTTGCGGGGCAATTCGTCCAAGACGATCAGCTTGCGGGGATGCTTGAACCGGGCGAGGTCATTTTGAACCGAGGCCATGATGGCCTCAAGATCGGGGGTCTGGCCGGGTTGTGGCACGATGATACCCAGAACGGCCTCTCCGAAATCGGGATGGGGCACGCCGATTACGGCGCTTTCCAGAACGCCGGGCTGGTCGTCCAGCAGCAGTTCGATTTCTTTCGGATAAATGTTGAACCCGCCCGAGATGATCAGGTCCTTGCCCCGACCCACGATATGAACATAGCCGTCCTGATCCACGCGGCCCAGATCGCCGGTGATGAAGAACCCGTCTTCGCGCAGCTCGGCGGCGGTTTTCTCGGGCATCTGCCAGTAGCCGCTGAACACGTTGGGGCCGCGCACCTCAATCATGCCGATCTCGCCTTGGGGCAGGGGCTCACCGCTGTCGGGGTCGGTCACTTTCAACTCGACATCGGGCAGGGGCAGGCCAACCGTACCCGCGCGCCGGTCCCCGTCATAGGGGTTCGAGGTGTTCATGTTGGTTTCGGTCATCCCGTAGCGTTCCAGGATGCGATGACCTGTCCGCGCCTCGAACTGCTCATGGGTTTCCGCCAACAACGGGGCCGAGCCCGAGATGAACAGCCGCATATGACGCGCAAGGTCGGTGGTGAACCGCTCATCTCCCAGCAGGCGGGTGTAGAAGGTGGGAACCCCCATCATCGAGGTTGCCTGCGGCATCAGGCGCAGGATCGCGTCGAGGTCGAATTTCGGCAGGAAGATCATCGACCCGCCCGAGGCGAGGATCACGTTGGTCGCCACAAACAGCCCGTGAGTGTGAAAGATCGGCAAGGCGTGCAGCAGAACGTCGTCGCTTGTGAAGTGCCATTCGCGCACCAGCGTTTCCGCATTGGACAGCAGGTTGTCCTGCGTCAGCATCGCGCCCTTGGATCGCCCGGTGGTGCCCGAGGTATAGAGGAACGCGGCCAAATCATCCTCGGCTCGTCTGACCGGCTCGAAGGCTGGCAGCATGCCAAAGGCCCGGCGCATCAGGCTGCCTGAACCATCGGCGTTCAACGTCTCGAGCCGCGCGTTCTGGGCCTGCGCGATGGGTGCCAGACCGGCCTCGCTGGCCGCATCGCATACAACCAGCGCCGCGCCGCTGTTTTCGATGAAATAGGTCAGTTCCGCCGTCTTGTAGGCAGTGTTCAGCGGCAGAAAGATAAGTCCGGTCTGCGCGCAGGCGGCATAAAGCGCCAGCATCTCGGGGGATTTTTCGACCTGAACGGCAACCCGGTGGCCCGGTTCCAGTTCCAGCCCGGTCAGGGCGTTGGCGATGCGGGCGGCCATGTCCAGAAAATCGGAATGGGTCAGGATCTGGCCGTCTGGCAAATACAGGAACGGGGTGTCCTTACCCGCGTGGATGCCAAACAAACGATCATACAGCGGGTTGCTCATCCTGTTCCTCCTTGCGCTCAATCGCCTTGAATCTGGCTTGGAAACGCAGGGGGGTAAAGCCCCCGGATGGCACAATTTCAAGGCCGCATAGGCAAACCGGCACTGGCGAAAATGCTGCACCTGCGATATGCGCAAGTCAACTTGCCGGAGACTTGACATGTACGTTGCCACTTTGCTGACCAACCCCGCCGCGCCTTCGCTGGACGGTGCCCTGATCGAGTCGTTGCGGAACGCGTGGGGCGGGCAGGATATCGTCTGGCTGAACCCGGATGAGGCGGCTGAGTTTGCTTTGCCGGGCCTGCCGGACAACCGCTGGGATGTTTGGGCGGACCTGCAGCGGATGGGCGTCGATCTGGTGGTGCAGCCTGCCCAAGGGCGGCGGAAAAAGATGCTGCTGGCGGATATGGACAGCACCATGATCCAGCAGGAATGCATCGACGAACTGGCGGATGAAGCAGGCGTTGGCGATCGGGTCAAGGACATCACTGCGCGGGCTATGAATGGCGAGCTGGATTTCGAAGGCGCGCTGATCGAACGGGTCGGGCTGCTGAAAGGTCTGGACGAAGCGGTGATTGATCAGGTGCTGAACACACGGATCACTCTGATGCCCGGCGGGCGCGAACTGGTTGCCGCCATGCGCGCAAACGGAGGCTACGCTGCGCTGGTTTCAGGCGGGTTCACCGCCTTCACTGCGCGCGTTGCCGCGCTTTTGGGGTTCGATGAAAACCGGGCCAACACGTTATTGGTGGAAGACGGGCTGCTGACCGGCGACGTGCAGCGGCCCATTCTTGGGCGCGAGGCCAAAGTCGAGTCTCTGGAGCGTATCACCAAAAATCTGGGCCTGTCCGAGGCGGATGTGATTGCAGTTGGCGATGGGGCAAATGATCTGGGCATGCTGGGCCGCGCCGGAACCGGTGTTGCGCTACATGCCAAACCCTCAGTCGCGGCGCAATGTGATGTGCGGATCAACCACGGGGATTTGACAGCGCTGCTGTACCTGCAAGGTTACTCAAAGGCCGAGTTTCTGGGCTGAGCGCCCTCAGAACAGATCGAACCGCACCGGATTCTGCGCCCAGTAAACGCGGGCAGCCAATAGCAAACGTTCCTTGGGATCGTTCGCCGCCGCATAAGGAACCGGGACCCCGAATTTGGCGCTGATATTCTCCAGCGCGCTCAGCGTGGCCGGCCCGACCTGACCATCGACAGTCACGCTTTCACCCAGTTCATTCAGTGCCAGTTGCAACGCCCGGTCCAGATCGGAGCGCGAGATATTGTCCAATTGGGCTCTTGCCTGACCGGCGGGTTCTTCATTTGGCAGCAGCGCCGCTTTGGCTGCGCGCACCGCCGCATCCGCCGCACCGCGCTGGGGCACCTGCCCGTCCAGAATGATATAGGCCCCGTTCGCGCCGCCCCAGGCATCGCCGCGCGCCAGAGAGATATCGTACCACTCCAGCGCTTCGGTCCGGGTGCGGCCCTGCAACTGGTCGTTCAGGATCATGCGGGCGATACTGGCCGGGGCCGTCGGATGGCCGCCGTTCGAGGCGGCCAGAAAATACGCCTCGGCCTTGTCGAGATTGACGGGGTTGCCGCCAAGACCCAGCAGGGACACATAGGCCAGGTTGTCATAGCCATAGATATCCTTGCGCAGTTCCGAGGCGCGCAGATAGCGCATGCCGCGTTCGGGGATGTAGTGGTCCGAGTTTTCGCGCAGGAAATACAGGCCCAATTCGTTCATCGAATAGGTGTGGCCCAATTCCACCGAGCGTTCCAATAATTCAAAGCCGCGCTTTTTATCCTCGGCGGTCTCGCCTTCGCGCAGCAATTGTTTGCCAAGGCCGTGCATGGCAAACGGGTCTTTTTCCGACGCGGCCTCTTCCAAAAGGGCACGCGCCTTGTCCAGATCGCGCGGCGTTTTGGTAACGGCGCGGTCGATGCGGTCGGTCTGCAGCAGCGTTGCCAGCGCGTATTTTGCCCGGATATGACCGCCGTCCACGGCTTTTGAGATGCTGTCATACGCCCCGGCTATGTTGCCCGCCGCCTGTTGCAGGCGACCCAGCTGGTACAAAAACCGAGGGTTGTCGGGATCGTCTTCGACGGCTTTCGTACAGGCCGCCAAACCTTTGGAGACGTTCAATTCATTGGGCAGGCGAAACACACCGACACCGTTCAGGTCCAGCGCATCCCCGGCCTCCAGATCGCAGGCATTCATCTGAAGATTGAGCGAAACCTCAACATTCTGTTTTTTCTGATCCGCCGTTATCACCTCGACCGAGAAGGTGTCGGTGAATTGCAGATCACCCAATTCAGCGGCTCGCGCGTCGGTGATTTCCGGCGAGTATGTCAGGCCGTCGCTTGTCGATTGATCGCGGACGCTGACGACCCCCCGTTCGGGGTTTTCTACCAGCCGCAGGCCCCGGATGTCGCCTCCGAGCGTTTGCTCCAGGCTCTGGGACAGGGGGATGGACTTGTCGAACTGATAGCTGAGGTTGAGCGATTGCGGCGCGCCTTCCTGCACCTGGCCGTCCTCAACCTCGACCTGTTGTTGCGCCAGATAGAACGGACGCACCAGGGTCGAGCTTTCCCAGGGAATTTGCTGTCCCTGGGTCGAGCTGTGGACCCGTTCCCGGATCACCGGGAACAGTTGTTGAATGTTTTCGAAAGGCGAGGATTGAGCCGTCTCCAGAACCGCCGCCGTATAGGGGCTGTTCTGGCCCGTCTCGCCATCGCTGGCCACCGCACCGGGTGAGGTCGAATAGGCCACAAGAGAGTTCAAGGGTGTCTTGAATACGTCGAACCCTTCGCGGGTTTCGAACAGGTTGGCATCCAGATCGGCGGCCAGCCTGAGGTCCTGAAAGGGGTTGTCGCGGCAGGAGTCCAGAATAGCGACATGGGCCGAACTGCGTGCCGACAAGGTGTCGATCACACGGTCCAGCGTCATGGTCGCCAGCGGGACATCATAGACGCTTTCAAATTTGGCATCCACGGGCAGCAGATAGTTTCGCCGCCCGATCTGAATGCCGTGGCCCGCATAATAAAACAGCACATCCGCCGAGTCGGGGATGTTCAGAACGGCAGTTCTGATCAACTCCTCAAACTCACGTTTGCCAAGGTCATAGCCATCGAAAACCCGGAAGTTGAAGCCACGCAACATCTCGGCGATGTCTTCGGCGTCTTTGCGGGCGTTGGTCAGGTCGCCGACATTTGCGTAGTCCTGATTGCCGATGACGATGGCGATCCGGTTGGCAGGGAAGGATGTGTCGCTGTTTGCGACCGCCATCTGCGCGGTGAAAACGCCTGCGCTCAGAAGAACTGCGGCAAACCTTGTGCGCAGATGGCCGTGTCTGGATTTACGCCCGAGACGTGACATGTTTTGACCCTTTCAGATCAACCCCAGCTATCGCCGCCGCCACCGCCGGAGCCACCACCGCCGCCGCCGGAACCGCCTCCGCCACCGCCAGAACCTCCGCCGCCGTCCGAGCCGCCACCGCCGCCTTCGCCGCGATCGGCTTCACCGCCGCTTTGCGTTGTATTGGAAGATGAAGAACTGGACGTTGTGGAACTGCCTGAGCTTGCAGACGTTGTCGATGACGTGGTTGCAGCCGCCTGCTGCGGAACCTCTGCCGCAGGTTCAGCGGTTTCTGTCTGTGACCAGGGCGACGTGCAACCGGCAACAGTAACGGTACATAAAACAAATAATGAAATGGTCGCACAACGCATCTCAAGCCTCCTCAACACTAAACTAATACAATTAAACATGCACATATGATCCTACTGTGCGTCCGTGACGCTTGTCCATCAAAGTTTGAATTTCTGGCTCCTGTCAGTGAACTAAATCCCTTAGGCGCTGTGACGGCGTGGAAAAAACGGGCTTTCCATCATTTAACGTAGATGTTAAATATTGAGCATGGCGGATTTATTGAACACATTTTCGGCGCTCTCGGATGCCACGCGGTTCTCGATTGTCGAACAGCTGATGGAACAGGGCGAACTGCCCGCTGGCGACCTGATCGAAGGCAAAGGCATGTCGGGCGCGGCCATTTCGCGTCATCTGAAAATCCTGCGCAATGCAGGGCTGGTCCGGCAGCGGGTGCAGGGCGCGCAGCGGATGTATTCAATTCAACCCGACGGTCTGCGCGCGATTGCCGAATGGACGATTTCGAAACGGCAGTTCTGGGACAGCAGCCTTGATCGTCTGGGGGATATACTGGAAAGGGAAAACTCATGGCCGACCTAAAGCTGGAGCGGGAGTTTCCCGTCCCCCCCGAAACTCTGTTTGCATGGGTCAGCGACGGGGCCAAGCTGTTGCAATGGTGGGGTCCCGAGGGCGTGCATGTGCCCGAGCATGATCTGGATTTCTCGCGCCTTGGCCCGTGGTATTCGGTGATGGAAAACGGCGAAGGCCAGCGGTTCAAGGTCTCGGGCCATGTCACCCATATCGATCCGCCCAATTCAGTTGGCTTCACCTGGGCCTGGCATGACGATCAGGACCAGCGCGGCGCGGAAAGCCATGTAGTCTTTACGGTCACGCCCTCGGGCACGGGGTCGCGGCTCGTGCTGGATCACCGCGATCTGGCCGATGCCGAGGCCGCGGCGAACCACAATCAGGGCTGGACCTCTTCTCTGCGCAAGCTGGAGGTTGCGGCAAAATAGATTTTCAACAAGGAGGACTGAAATGCCCCAATATTTGTTTGTGTATCACGGCGGCCACACCCCAACCGACCCCGCCGAAGTTGAAGCCACCATGGCCGCCTGGGGTGCATGGTTTGGCGGTATGGGCGATGCGCTCGACATTCCCGGCAATCCGGTGGGCCAGTCCTATACGGTCAGCAGCACCGGAGTCGTCGACAATGGCGGCGCGAACCCGGCTTCGGGCTTTACGGTGATCAAGGCCGAAAGCATCGAGGCCGCGACCGAGATGGCCAAGGGCTGTCCGATGGTTCTGAACGGGTCCGGCTCGGTCGAAGTGGCCGAGGTGCATGAGATCGAGATGTGATCCTTAACCGGGGAACCCCGGCGCCGGCTTGATCACGCCGCATTCCAGCCCGCGACGGCTGTATTGCGTGGCGTTCATGAATTTTTTGGTGGCCGGGTGATCGGCCTTGAGCACGCCGAGGCTGACCAGAATGGCAGCAATGGCGCATTCGCTGGCGCGGGTGGTGCCATCGGTTATTTTCAGAGCAATGCCCAGGCGTTTTTCAGGCAGGATGGCGACAAAAACCGCTTCGGCCCCGGTCTTGATCGCGGCACGGCCTTGCATGGCGCGCATCAACTCGGTGCAGGCGCGGGTTTCGCCTGCGACCAGTTCCGGGTGTTTGATCATCGCCGCCGTCAGTTGCTGCGCCGCATCGCTGGCCCGGTCCGACCGGTCGGCGGCCGAGGCAAACCACGCCATCGACCGCGCCAGCCCAACCAGAGAGGTCGCGAAATTCGGGGCTGAGCAGCCGTCGATCCCATAGGCGGGACTGGTCTCGCCGGTGGTTTCTTCGATGGCGGACAGGCAGGCCTGTTGGACCGGGTGGTCGATCTCAAGATATTCCGGCCCCGCGCCCATATGCTGCGCGACGGTCAGGAACCCGCAATGTTTGCCCGAACAGTTGTTATGAAGCTGACAGGGCGTGTCATCGGCCAGAATCAACCCATCCCGCGCGGCCATATCCTGTGGTTCCTGCGGGCCGCAGCGCAGATCGGGTTCGCCCAGTCCAAGGTGATCCAGCCAGGCAGACACGCGGTCGGTGTGGATATGCGCCCCGTTATGCGAGGCGCAGGCCAGCGCCAGATGCTCGCTGTTCAGCCCGTATTTCGCTGCCGCGCCCGAGGTGATCAGCGGCAGCCCCTGAATCATCTTGGCCGAGGACCTTGGATAGATCACTGCATTCGGGTCGCCCCAGCTGCGCACGATCTGGCCGGTGTCGTCGCAGATCACCGCATGACCCAGATGCAGGCTTTCCAGCAAAGGTCCGCGCCACAGTTCTGTCATTGCTACGGGCTGCGTCATCTGGACCTCCGGATTTATGCGCAAAATTCTGCCAATCGCCCTTTCGCCTGTGGCGAAACCTGCGTTAGTGTGTGTATGTCGGCAATCATCGGAATGCGCAATGTTATAGACGAACCGGCAGGGTTCGCGGGGCGTTTCGATGGGTATGAGGTATAGGTCGAGCTAGGAGGCTGGACAGATGGGATCAAAGCTCGTTCGCGTGATCGCGGGCTTTTGTATGGCAGGGATGGCCACAACTGCGCTCGCTCAACAGGCGACAAGCACCAACCGTGTGGCGGCAAAGACGGATTGGAGCGTTTTTGTCGAAGATGATCCCACCGAATGCTGGAGCGTTTCAGCCCCCAAGGAAACCGTGAACACCCGCGGCGGTCGCGTGGTCTCGGTCCGGCGCAGCGATATCTTGCTGTTCGTGTTCTACCGCCCCAATGCCGAGGTCAAAGGTCAGGTGACTTTTACCGGCGGTTATCCCTTTGCGCCCGGGTCCACCGTGAACCTGACCGTTGACGGCAGTGAGTTCGAACTGTTCACCGAAGGCGAGTGGGCGTGGCCCGCAACCGCTGCAGACGATGCCAAGATCGTCACCGCCATGAAACGTGGGACCGAGGCGGTTTTGACCGCGCGATCCGAACGTGGTACGCAGACCAAAGACACATTCTCGCTGCTGGGGTTCACCGCAGCCATTGAGGATGCGGAAACGCGCTGTACCAACTAAGCGCGCTGCAGACCGCAAGTGGCCCCGTCGGTTGGCGGGGCTTTTTCTATGTGACGCACGATTCCTTTTGATCTTTACGGATGTTCCTATATAGAGGCGCATCCCAAGCCAGAATCCGTTGAGATAGCCCTATGTCGCCCAAAGCGCCGATCACGCAAGATGTCCTGACCCTCCCCCGCAAACTGTCCGAGGGGAAGATCAACCTTGTCGGTTTGACCCGTGATCAGTTGCGCGCGGCGTTGATTGAGCATGGTACGCCCGAGAAACAGGCCAAGATGCGCACCGGGCAGATCTGGCAGTGGATTTACCAGTGGGGCGTGCGCGATTTTGCGCAGATGACCAATCTGGCCAAGGCCTATCGTGCGCAACTGGCTGAAAGCTTTGTCATCGAAATCCCCGAGGTTGTGACGCGCCAGGTCTCTGAGGACGGCACCCGCAAATACCTGTGCCGCATCGCGGGTGGGCATGAGGTCGAGGTCGTCTATATCCCCGAAGAAGATCGCGGCACGCTGTGTATCTCATCGCAAGTGGGCTGCACGCTGACCTGTTCGTTCTGCCATACAGGCACCCAGAAACTGGTACGTAACCTGACGGCGGCGGAAATCGTCGGGCAGGTGATGATGGCCCGAGACGATCTTGAGGAATGGCCCACCCCAGGCGCGCCCAAGGATGAAACGCGCCTGCTGTCGAACATCGTTCTGATGGGCATGGGGGAGCCGCTTTATAATTTCGAAAACGTGCGTGACGCGATGAAGATCGCGATGGACCCTGAGGGGATTTCCTTGTCCCGTCGACGGATTACCCTGTCGACATCTGGCGTGGTGCCTGAGATTGCGCGCACGGCGGAAGAAATCGGCTGCCTGCTGGCGATCTCGTTCCATGCGACGACCGACGAAACCCGCGATGTGCTGGTTCCGATCAATAAGCGCTGGAATATCGAGGAACTGCTGGGGGCGCTGGCAAGTTATCCCAATGCCTCGAACTCGGAACGGATCACGTTCGAATATGTGATGCTGGACGGCGTGAATGACAGCGACGAGGATGCGCACCGTCTGATCGCCCATATCAAGCGCCACAATATTCCAGCCAAGATCAACCTGATCCCGTTCAACGAATGGCCCGGCGCGCCCTATAAGCGCAGTTCGAACAACCGCATCCGGGCGTTTGCCAATATCATCTATCAGGCGGGCTATGCCTCACCCATCCGCAAGACGCGGGGCGAGGATATCATGGCCGCCTGCGGTCAGTTGAAATCGGCCACGGAACGTGCCCGGAAATCGCGCAAACAGATCGAATCCGAGGCCGGTCTAAACCCATAGCCGGTTCAAACCTGCTACGGCTGTAAACTTAATGTTTATGCCGCTTTTTTTTGTATGCACAATTTAGTATGTTTGCGACAGGCCGGACCCGGTTTTTTGGGGGGCTCACCTTTGTGCACAAACGGGTGAGGCTTCGGGTCGGCATATGGAATGATTTTTCCTGACCGCTACCATGTATTCGGCTCGGTAAGCGGCGTGAAGGCAAACTGTTTTTAGGTGGGCCAATATTATGATTAATGACATTCGGCAGAGTCTCAAATCTGCAGCGGCGGCTTTGATCTGCCTTTCCCTACTGGCCGCAGGGTCAGCGGCGCAAGAGCAGGACGCACATCTCGCTATCGAAAATCCTGCAGACCTGACCAAGGAGGAAGCACGGGCACATTACCGCTCGCTCGCGCGGCGCATGGCGCGGGGGTACGCGGCGGCGCAGTTGGACCTGATCCGGAACTATCAGAACTGGCCGCTGTTCAACGATGCGCCCTATATCTCGGCCACACACGGGCAGCGGTTCGTGAACAGCTATGCCAACCGGATGGCGCATAACTACGGCACGCTGCAGCCGGGTGAGGAACTGCCCAAAGGGTCGGTTCTGGCCAAGGACAGCATGACGGTCACGGACGAAGGACGTGTCCATCCCGGTGCGATGTTCATCATGGAGAAACTTGCGGACGGGGCCAGCCCCGAAACGGCAGACTGGCGTTACATCATGGTGCTGCCGGACGGGTCCCTGTTCGGCGACACGATGGGCGCGCGGTCCGGGGCGGTGGCCTATTGCCACGTGTGCCACGAAGCGGTCGCGGACCGGGACTATACTTTCTTCGTTCCCGAAGAATTTGCGGTCACAGAGTAATTTAGACTGCAGCGTCCGGCAGTTTCAAAGCCGTCGCCTCGCTGCGGCTAAGCTGTTCGCCCTGTTTGCGTTTCGAAAGCGCCTCGCGCGCGAGGGCGTATTTGTCGTCCTGCCAGAAGATCAGACAGCCGTTGCAACCCTTGCCGCAGCACCCCTCGGTGCCGATGCGATTGGTCTTGAAGCGACGTTTGTTGCCGTCCTCGCCGATCTTTTCCACCAGCGCGTCGCGGCGGCGGGCATAGGCTTTGGGATTGTCACGGCCCGAGGTTTCAAGCCCCTGCACCAGCTTGTCAAAGCGGATGCGGCTCCAGTGTTCGTCGGTCAGCGCGCGCTCCTTGCGCAGCACCGAATAGACCGGGAAGCGGGCGCGCAGATCGTCCGGGTCCTCGTGATCGAACAGGGTGAAGGGCAGACGGATCACGGTTTTTGTGCTGCCATGCACCACCTCTAGCCGTGCGCTGTCATGGGCCCGTTCGAAATCGTAGACCCGCAGCAGAACCGTCTCACGCGAGATGGGCGAGACGAAATCCAGCACATCACCCGGTTCCAGCTTGTTCTTCACCTCGACCAGAAAGGCGTCCTTAGTCACCTCGGTGACGATCCCGGCATATTCCCACTGCGCGATGGCCGCGGTGTGTTCGTAATCATGGGCATAATTGGTCAGCCGCCCTTCGTGGAAAGCCAGCGTATAGCCGCGGTTCCCGACGGTTTCGAGTTCCCGCATGTAAGGCTTGGGGTCCCAGTTCTCGGGGTCCGTATGATAATCGTCGATGGCCATCCGGTAGGCCCGGGCGACGATGGCGGCGTAATATTCCGACTTCCCGCGCCCTTCGACTTTGAGGCTATCGACGCCGATCTTCAGGTACTCATCAAGCTTGGGCATGATGCACAGATCGCGGGAGTTGAGGATATACGAGCCGCGATCATCCTCTTCGATGGGCATCAGATCACCGGGGCGGCAGCCCTCTTCCAGCAGAAACTCGAACAGATCGGCGTTTTCGTCTGTGATGCGCAGCTCCTGATGGGTTCCGTCCTTGAGGCGCAGCTTTAGCCCATAGTTCCAGCGGCAGGAATTGGCGCAGTTGCCCTGATTGGCGCCACGCTCGGCCATGAAATTCGACAGCAGGCAGCGGCCCGAATAGGTCATGCACATGGCCCCGTGTACGAAAGCCTCAAGCTTGATGTCGGGGCATTTTTCGCGGATCTCGACCAGTTCGGGATAGGACACCTCACGGGCTAGAACCACCAGCTCGGCCCCCTGATCCTGCCAGAATTTCACCGATAGCCACGAACAGATATTGGCCTGCGTCGATATATGCAGCGGCAGTTCCGGTGCGCGTTCGCGGACATATTGGAACACACCGGGGTCGGCGATGATCAGGCCGTCGGGTTTCACCTTGCGGACGGTATCAATGTATTCGTCCAGCTTCGGGATATCCTTGTTGTGCGAGAACAGGTTCAGCGTCAGATAGGCGCGCCGGCCATGGCTGTGGCAGAATTCGACCCCTTCGATCACCTCTTCCAGCGAGAACTCGGATTTCGTGCGCAGCGACATATCGGGCGTGCCCAGATACACGGCGTCGGCCCCATAGAGGATGGCGAGTTTCAGCTTGCGCAGATTGCCCGCAGGCATCAGCAATTCGGATCGGGACTGGGTCATGGGACTACCGGGCATTGGATCAAGCGCGCCTTCTACGCCAAATCCCTCGCCGTCAAAACCCCGTCAGCTGCGACGGAACCGCGCTGTGCCGATGACCTCGATCAGCTGCTGGCGCACGGGTTCCGGTTGCGCCTCGACCGCGTTCAACACCTCGCGCAACTCGGCGCGCAGCCCGTGCATTTGATCAATGAGAGAGATCATCATCGACAACGCATCGGCCTCCATGTCGTATTGGTCATGCAACTCGCAGGCCAGTTCCAGGCGGGCAACGTCGATCCGTTGATAAACCAGCCCATCATCTGATTGCTCGGGGATCACGATCTCGGCGGCCAGATATTCGGTCAACCGGTCCGAGGTCAGGCGGGCGACGGTTTCGATCAGTTGTTTCTCGGTCAGGCTCATGACGGCATTCCTTTCCGCGGATCATAGCGGTGGCTCTCGCGCCATGTCTCCATGAACTGTTTCAGGTCGCCATCCACCGTGTCGGGCAGGGTGACGGTCAGTTCGATCAACTGATCCCCGCGTTCGGATGAGCCGCGTTTCTTGACCCCTTTGCCCCGCAGGCGCAGGGTTTTGCCGCTGCTCGTGCCCGCCGGAACGGTGACGTTGACGCCGCCGTCGATGGTTGGGGCGTGCACTTTTCCGCCCAGCACAGCCTCATCAATCGTGATCGGCAGCGTGATATGAATATCATCCCCCTGCCGGTCGAATACGGGGTGATCTGTGACCGAGATCGTGACCAGCGCATCCCCCGGCGGCCCCTCACCATAGCCCGGAGCGCCCTTGCCTCGCAGACGGATGGTCTGGCCCGAGGTGATGCCGGCCGGAATTTTCACCTCGATCCGGTTTCCGTCTGGCAGGGTCAGCTTTTGACTGGCTCCGAAAACCGCATCCAGAAAGCTGATCTGCAGGGAATAGTTCAGGTTGTGCCCCGGCGCGTGGAATTCGTGCGTGCGCTGGCCGTATCCGCCACGACCTCGCATGAACTCGGCAAAGATGTCCGACATATCGTCGGGGTCCGCCGCCCGTCCGCGATAGGGGTTCCCTGCGGCCTCGGCGTATTCGCGGTAATATTGCTGCTGAGGGCGTTCCTGACCCGAGTCGTCGATCTCGCCCCTGTCATACTGTGCCCGCTTCTCAGGGTCTTTCAGCAGGTCATAGGCCGCGGCTGCGGCTTTGAACTTCGCTTCGGCCTCGGCATCGCCCGGTTTCAAATCCGGATGACACTCCTTGGCGATGCGCCGATAGGCTTTCTTGATATCGGCGTCACTGGCGTCTTTGGCGACGCCGAGGACGGAATAGGGATCGTCGCTCATCTCACCTCTCGTCGATGGGGAAAGGGCTTCTCCTGATGAAGGTGTTTTATCATGTGATTTCAACAGGTCAAAATGAGAGCGCCGCCAAATTGCCTCGCAAAATCCGATTGTCCTGCTAATATCTGCATGTTTCGAATTGTCATTTGCCGGAGATCCCATCATGTCGCGCAGAATAAAGTCCGCTTTGGCCCTGCTGGCCGGGAATGCCATTGGATTGCTGCTGGCCGCGCTCTTGCTGTCGGAATTTGCAATCCGGCCGATCTCGTTCATCGTGGTGGTGATCGTGTTCACGCTGGTGCAGGTGGTGGCCGAGCCGCTGATCCTGAAGATCGGCGAAAAAAAGGCCCCGGCCATCAAGGGCGGGATCGCCTTGATCGTGACCTTTGTGGGCCTGCTGGTCACGGATTGGATCACCGCAGGGCTGACGGTCGGCGGTATCGCGAACCTGCTGGCGGCGACGCTGCTGGTGTGGCTGGGGGCGCTGATCGGCAGTATCGTCCTGCCGATTTACGTGTTTCCGGAATTGCGTGAACCAAAGAAGAAGTAATTACAGCGCGTTCAGGCTGGCCTTGATGGCTTGCCACAGCTCCTCAACCGGTTCGCACCCCACTGACAGGCGGACAAAACCCGGGTCTACCGCATCGCCCCAGCGCGCGCGTCGCTCGGCGGAACTGTGCACACCGCCGAAAGAGGTGGCGGGGCGCAGCAGCGGGCAGGTGTTGATGAAAGCCTCGGCCTTGTCTTCGCTGTCCAGCGTCAGGGACAGCAGGAACCCGAACCGCGCGGTTTGCGCCTTGGCGAGCGCGTGCGAGGGGTCATCCGGCAGGCCGGGATAGCGGATGTGCTTCACGGCGGGATGCGCCGCCAGCCGCTCGGCCAGAACCTGTGCCGAGGCACACATCCGCTCGAACCGCACGTCCAGCGTTTCCAGCCCGCGATGCAGCAGCCACGCCTCATGTGGGCCGGGTATCGCGCCAGAGACCTTTCGCCATTCCTCGACCCGGTTCATGATCTGCGCATTACGGCTGGCCACATGGCCCATCAGCAGGTCGGAATGCCCGCCCATTGCTTTGGTGTCGGATGACACGACCACGTCGATGCCCAGGTCCAGCGGGCGTTGGCCCAAAGGCGTCATCGTTGTGTTGTCGGCAATCGTGATGCCACCCGCAGCCCGCACCTGCCGCGCGACGGCGGCAAGGTCGATCATGTCGAGGCCGGGGTTCGAAGGGCTTTCGACGAACACCCCATCGAACCCGTCAAATCCGCCTTGGGTGAAGGCGGTGGTGGGGCGTTCCTCGACCTCGACACCCAGACGCGACAGGAAGCGATCAGCCAGCAGGCGCGTGACGTAATACCCGTCCGAGGGGATCAATAGCCGAGACCCGGCCTTGACCGTCGCAATCAGCGCTGCGGAAATCGCCCCCATGCCCGAGGGGAAGCTGAGGCACGGCGCGTCCTCAAGATGCGACAGGACATGTTCCAGCTGCACCCAGGTTGGGTTGTCGACCCGGCCATAGGTGGCGTGCCCCTCCGGCGCGCCGGGCAGGTGGTACATGCTGCTTTGCGTCAGCGGCATCGCCACCGGTTCGCCCTTGTTCAGAGCGTTCCCGCGTAGGTGCAACATCTCTCCGGGTTTGGGGGCCATTCCTCAGCGCCCCGGAATTTCTTCGCGGGGTGGGGCGGGTTCCCAGTTCTCGATGATATCCGCTGCCTCTCGCGCCGTGTCGACAAAGCGGAACAGGTCGAGGTCCTCTTCCGAGATCGTGCCCGCATCGGCCAGCGCTTCCCAGTTGATGACCTTTTCCCAGAATGCGCGGCCAAACAGCAGGAAGGGTACACGCTCCATCCGGCCGGTCTGGATCAGGGTGAGCGACTCGAACAACTCGTCCATGGTGCCAAAGCCACCAGGGAAAATGGTGATGGCGCGGGCGCGCATCAGGAAGTGCATCTTGCGGATGGCGAAATAATGGAAGTTGAAGCTGAGATCGGGCGTCACATAGAGGTTCGGTGCCTGTTCGTGCGGTAGTACGATGTTCAAGCCGATCGAACACCCGCCTGCGTCCTGTGCGCCGCGGTTCCCGGCCTCCATCACGCCGGGGCCGCCGCCGGTGACAATGACGTTCTCGCGGCAGCCGGTCTGATTGGATTTCTCGGTCATCAGCCGGGCAAACTCGCGCGCCTCGTCGTAATATTGCGACAGGCCAGCCAGTGTTTCCGTCCGCGCAGTATGTTTCTGCGACGGCTCGGGAATGCGCGCGCCGCCGAACATGACGATGGTCGAAGTGATCTGGCGTTCGCTCATGATCATCTCGGGCTTCAGCAGTTCCAGTTGCAGACGCACCGGGCGCAGCTCATCCCGGCACAGGAAATCGTCATCGGCAAAGGCCAGGCGATAGGCGGGCGAGCGGGTTTGCGGCGTGTCCGGAACCTCGCTTGCGGTCGAACGGTCTGTCTGCGCATCGCGGAAGGGGCTGACGCGGTCTTCTGTCATGGCTGGGGCATCCCTGCTTGCGTGTTTTCCAAACAGCTATAGGGTTCGCAGGCAGAGTGCCAGTCACGGAAAGACAAGAATGGATTGGAAGAGTGAAATATCCGCTGCGCGGGATCGCATCGCCGGTTACGCGCAGGTGACGCCGGTGATGGAATGCAACCTGCCGGGCTATCCGGTTGAGATGAAGCTTGAGCATATGCAGCACACCGGCAGCTTCAAGGCGCGCGGGGCTTTCAACACGCTGCTTAGCGCGGACGTGCCCGATGCCGGGGTCGTGGCTGCCTCTGGCGGCAATCACGGTGCGGCGGCGGCTTATGCGGCGCGGGCGCTGGGCCATCCGGCGAAGATCTTCGTGCCGGAACTGGCCGGGCCGTCCAAGATCGCGCTGATCAGACAGACCGGCGCGGATCTCAGTGTCGTCTCGGGTGAATACGCCAACGCACTGACGGCGGCGCAGGCGCATGAGGATTCAACCGGCGCGATGCAAATCCATGCCTATGATGCGCCCGCCACCGTGGCCGGGCAGGGCACCTGCTTTGCCGAGTGGGAGGCGCAGGGCCTACAGGCCGATACCGTTCTGGTCGCAGTCGGCGGCGGTGGTCTGATTGCCGGTGCGCTGGCATGGCTGCAGGGCGCGCGCAAGGTTGTGGCGGTGGAGCCCGAGACCTCTTGCGCGTTGCATGTCGCGTTGAGCGCCGGTGAACCGGTAGATGTCTCGGTTTCGGGCATCGCCGCAAACGCGCTGGGCGCGCGGCGGATCGGGTCAATCTGTTTCGATCTGGCGCGGGGGATAACCTCGGTCCTGGTTTCGGATGACGCGATTGCGGCGGCGCAAAAAGCCTTGTGGCAGTCGCATCGCATTCTGGTCGAGCCCGCCGGTGCGGCAGCCTTGGCCGCGTTGTTGTCGGGCGCGTACCAGCCCGAACCGGACGAGCGTGTGGCGGTGCTGATCTGCGGCGGCAACGTCTCGCCCGACCCGTTTGGCGGTTAACGCGCACCTGTCAGCCGCAAACCGTGTGTTCTGCGTCGCATTGCGGCCAGTTCTGCGCGCGCTTATACGCAAGACCAACGTGAACAGATTCTGCAGGGAGCCCTCAAATGTCCAACGCGCAACTGGAAGCCGCCATCGAAGCCGCCTGGGAGGCGCGCGATACCATCACCCCCGCCACCACTGGTGAAACCCGCGAGGCCATCGAAGACACGTTGAACGCGCTGGACAGCGGCTCGTTGCGGGTGGCGGAAAAGCTGGACAACGGCGACTGGCATGTGAACCAGTGGGCGAAGAAAGCGGTCCTGCTGGGCTTCCGCATTAAGGATATGGAAATTCAGAACGGTGGCCCGCAGGCCGGTGGCTGGTGGGACAAAGTGGACAGCAAGTTCGCCGGTTGGGGCGAGAACCAGTGGCAGGCCGCCGGGTTCCGGGCGGTGCCAAACTGCGTGGTCCGCAAATCGGCCTTTATCGCGCCGGGCGTGGTGCTGATGCCGTCTTTCGTGAACCTCGGGGCTTATGTCGATGAAGGCACCATGGTCGACACATGGGCCACCGTGGGCTCCTGTGCACAAATCGGCAAGAACGTGCACCTGTCGGGCGGTGTTGGCATTGGCGGCGTGCTGGAGCCGATGCAGGCTGGCCCCACCATCATCGAAGACAACTGCTTTATCGGTGCACGTTCCGAAGTCGTCGAGGGCTGCATCGTCCGCGAAGGTTCGGTTCTGGGGATGGGCGTATTCATCGGAAAATCGACCAAGATCGTGGATCGTGAGACCGGTGAGGTCACCTATGGTGAAGTGCCACCCTATTCGGTGGTTGTGGCCGGTTCGATGCCGTCGAAGAACAATATCAGCCTGTATTGCGCGGTGATCGTGAAGCGTGTCGACGAAAAGACCCGCTCGAAAACAGGCATCAACGAGTTGCTGCGGGACTGAACCCACACCGGATGTGATTTGAATGGGCCGCGGCGCGTAGAGCTCGCGGCCTGTTTCATGTCTGCCCCATGTAATCCAGCACCACCTGCTGGAAGAAATCGATGGCGGCCTCGCCTCCGGCCCCTTTCGCCAGAGGCCCAGTCTCGAACCGGGGAGACTGCATCGCGCGCTGCATCTTTTCGCAGACCCAGACGTCTTCGGTCTGAAAATCCCCGGTCTCAAGCGGATGCTTTGTCCAGTTGGACGATTTGATCAGCCCGGTGTCCGCGTCATAACCGGGAATGTCCGCCGCGCGGTGGGTGTAGGTGAACCAGCCCTTGGGCGACCAGTTCCGCACCTTCATGCGCGTGGTGTTCGCATCCACCGGCTCGAGGGTCGAAACCGAAAACCCCCAGGGGTTCGGTGTCAGGATCGTTGTGGGAAACAGCATGTAGACGCCGCCATAGCCCGGTTCGACCGCGTTCCTGACGGTTTTCAGCCCCGACCCTTTGGCCGAGTTCTCGACGAATTGCGGAATGCGGTGTTTTACGCCCTCCCGCTCGGTCGACCACCAGACCATGTGGCGCCCGAAGGTTTCCCACAGGTTCTTGTCGTGATGCGGGCCCCCCAGCGTGTCTTTGTGCAGATAGGCCAGATGATAGCCGTCGATCGCATTTTCGAAGAAGACTTTCCAGTTGCACTTGATCTCATAGATCACGTCGTCTGGATTTTCCTGCAACTCGTCCGAGGTCAGATCGTGTGGCCATGGCACCTGATCCAGCCCGCCGAGCCAGTCGTCAAAGCTTTCTTCGGGGTTCGGGTCGGGATGGACAAAAACCAGATTGCGGAAGACCCCGACCGAGGCCCCGAACAGATGAGTGGTTTTCTTGTCCAGATCGGGAAAGCAGTCGCGCTGGGCCGGAACGCCGCGCAGCGCGCCATCCAGATTGTAGACCCAGCTGTGATAGGGGCAGACGATGGTCTTTCCCGTGTTGCCGCAGCCCTCTAGCAACTCGGTTCCCCGGTGGCGGCACATGTTGTGAAAGGCGCGCAACTGGCCTGTGGCATCCCGGAGAACGATCAGCGCATGCCCGCCAGCCTGAACCGTGCGAAAGTCGCCCGCTTCGGAGAAATCCAGCGTGACCCCGGCGAAGGTCCAGCATTTGCTGAACAGATCGCGTTTCTCAGCCGCAAACCAACTGTCCGAGACATAGGCCGCACGCGGTAGGCGTTGTTTGGGGTGATCGGGCAGGGATGCGGGGGGCGGCATCGTGGTTCCTTTAAATTGTCAAAAATGATTAATAATCAATATTGACAATAAATGGTACGATGTCCAGTATGCGAGGGAAAGATTTTTTTGCAGGTGCCGATCGGATGACCCTTTTCGAAAATCTGAAACACCAGAAATGGCTGACCATTGGCGCGCTGATCGTGTTGCTGGGAACCACGGTTGCGGGTTTTTATTCAATCTGGGGCGTATTGTTCGTTTTCTGGGGCTTTGCCGCCCTGAGATCGGGGCAGGCCTATCTGCTGGAGCCCATTGACCGCCAGGACAACCCGTTTCTCTTCCTTGTGGTGGCGGGGGTGTGGTTTGTTTTTGGGGCGCTTTACATCCTTGCTGATCTCACCTCCTTGCCTGTCGGATAAGCCAAGATGCCCAGACCCAGCCTGAAAGACACACGGACCGGGGAAATTCTGGATGCCTTCATGCGCTGCGTTGCGCGATACGGTCTGGATGGCTCGACTCTGGCGCGCATCTCGGACGAAGCCGGGGTGGGCCGCCCCTTGCTGCGCCACTACCTGGGCAACCGCGACGATATGGTGCGCACCCTGCTGGACCATGTGCTGAGGGTGTTCGACGACAGGGTCCGGGAGCTGTTCGGGGCCCTGCCGCAGACGGGCCGGGTCGAGGCCATGATGGACGCCCTTTTTGACCGGGATACCTATTCGCCTGACAACGCCGCCGTTTTCGCAGCCTTGGTCGCGGCCTCGGATCGGTACGAGGACATCCGCCAGCCCCTGCTTGGCTTCGTCTATGGTTTTGAAACCCGTGTGGCGGCCGAAATCCTGAAAGAAACACCCGCCGCAGATGAAGGGGCTGTCAAAGCCGCCGCGTCGGGCCTGTCCGCGATCTATTTCAACACCGACGCCATCATGCCCTTGCGACCGGTCGAGGGGTGGCGCGACACCCAGCGCAGGGCGGCCCAAATGCTGCTGGATGCGGTACGTTAGGTTTCAGCGTGCTCGGGCTATAGCCCGCTAAAAAGGCCGAGGTTGGTTACCCCGGCCTTTCTTTGCTTGAAACCCCATAAGTCACGCTATTCGAACACGACCGCACTCCGGCAATCAAGATCGGCGTTCGGGGTTTGCGGCGTCAGACGCGCGGTTACTGGATCACGCGGGCAGGCGTTTCACCGTCAACGTCCCGGCCAAAGTCGTCAACGGTTCCGTTGCCACCGCTGCCTTCACCGTCGTCGTCGCTGTCATCGCTACCGGACTCGTCATCGCCGGATTCATCCGGACCTTCAGCACCGCCATCCTCACCCGAGTCGCCGCCGCCTTCGTTATCATCGCCACCGGACTCGTCGCCGCCTTCGCTATCGTCGCCACCGGAGTCGTCACCTTCGCCGTCATCGCCGCCGGAGTTGCCGTCGCTCTCGCCGTCGTCGCCGTCGGAGTCGTCGCCACCTTCGCTGTCATCTCCACCGGACTCGTCACCGCCTTCGCTGTCGTCGCCGCCAGAGTCGTCTCCGCCTTCGCTGTCATCGCCACCGGAGTCTTCACCGCCTTCGCTCTCACCGCCGCCTTCGTTTTCGCCGCCGCCGGTCTCGCCGCCTTCGTTTTCGCCACCGCCTTCACCTTCACTCTCCTGAGCGAACGCCGCATCCACCGAAACAAAAGATAGAACAGCAACCGCCGGTGCACCGGCCAGAACAATTACACTCGCTGTGGTCGTCATAAGTCTGGACAAGATACTCATTGAATTTCCCCTGTGAAAAATGACTTTGCTAGTGCGGTCAGCCTAGGTCTCGGTATGAGATGCCGAAACGGAACGCTGAGCGTGCTGCCGCCCAAGCGAAAATTGGCCGAAATGTGGCCGAAATGTGGCAAATATATGCCGGAATCAACTTAAAAGAATTCCGGAATGCATGATTCACTTAAACCGAGAAAGGGGTGGGCCGGATGGGTTGGGGCGATTCCATTTCGGTCCGCAGGCGCTTTGGCTAAACCCCTGAACAAGTGAAATATAAAACGCGGGTTCAGGTTCGGCGGTCGGATTTGGTTGACCCCTTTGGGTGGCGCGCGTAAGGCAAGCGCTATGGAAAAGCAAAAGAAACCCTCGCGCCAGCAAGTCTATACCCTTTTGGTTCAGGTGGGCCGCAAGGATGGCGACGGCCTGCCGGACGGGGCCACGGGGGCTGCGCTAATGTGCTATGCCAGCGGCGTGGATGAGGCCGAGGCCGTGCGCGAAACCGTTGCGATCCTGAAACAGGCCGATACCGCGCCGCTGGACGTGACCGGCTATGGCACGCTGGCCGAGCGCGAGGCGCAGGGGCACGAGATCGACGCGGATGAACGTTACCTGATGCAGCGCGCGCTGGATGAGAATGCGGTCATCGTAGCACAGATGACGCCGTTTTTCGAAGATCAGGCCTAGTTCCGCGTGCCGAACCAGCGGCGGTAAATTTCATCATATGTGCCGTCTTCCCGCAGGGCGAGCAGCGCCTGATTGACCTCCTCCACCAGCGGTGATCCGGTCGGGAAGGCGATGCCGTAATTCTCGCGTAGGAACACGCCGCCGGTCATGGTGGCGATCCGACGTCCCTCATGCGCGGCGAAATAGGACAGGATCGGCGCGTCGAAGACCACCGCGTCCAGCTCCTCGGCCTTGAACGCGTCGAGCATCTGGTCCAGACCCGGATAGCCCACAAATTCGATCTCGCGGCGGCTCAGGAAATTGGCCGCTGTCGAACCCGAAATCGTGCCGACGTTCTTGCCATACAGGTCATTCACCGAGTTCACGTTGCCGGTGATCGCGTCCACTGTCATGACCGAGGTGATGCGGGCGGTGAAAACCGAAACAATGAACAGGGACGACACCACCAGAACCACGCCCAGAATCCTGCCGAACGGGGTGCGGGGCATACGCTCCTCGAACCCGCCATTCACCACCAGGTTCAGCGCCCACCAGAACGAGGGGAACCACGCCTCGTTCAGTTTTCGGTCGAAATAGGGCTGGGCGCGGCGCTCGAACCCCCACATCAGCATGCCGCCGCCCAGAAGGATGGCAAAGGCAAGGCCGATAGCGATGAACAGTTCGCGCGACAGCAGCGCCTGCATCAGGGATGGGCGGCGTACCGCGTCGGATGGCACCATGATCTGCAGCCCGGCCTCGAAAATCGGCTGGCTGAAATCCATCTGCGTTTCGCGCTGGGCGGTGATCGAGATATTGGCGACCGCCAGATCAGCGGAGCCGTCCTGAACTGCGCTCAGCATGTCGGCAAAAGCATCGACACGGTTGACCGTGTAGTCCCAGTTCAGCGCCTCGGCCAGGGCCTCCAGAAGCTCCATCGAAAAGCCGGTTTCGGCCCCGTCTTCCACATAGGAAAACGGAGGGCGTGTCACCGTCGTGACCGACAAGGACTGAGCCTGGCTTTGCTGGGCAAGCGCGGCGAAAGTCAGGCAGATCAATGCGAAGAAAACGCGCTTCATGGATAAATCACCTGTTTCGCGGCGCTGTAGCGCAAACAGACACCGCGCGGCAAGGTCGTCGCGGGGTAAAGGCCTATGTTTTTCAGGGGTCTCAATGCGAGATACGGGCAAAGCGGGGTGTGATTTTTTGGCCGTTCGGGGTTGGCATTCCGGCCAATTCGTTGAAACACTGCGCGAACCCCAGCGGAATCAAACTGAAAGGCCCGCCAATGACCGATCCAGTTCAATTGACGGCAGACCTGATCCGTTGCCCATCGGTCACACCCGCCGAGGGTGGAGCCCTGGTTCTGCTCGAGGCGCTTTTGTCCGATGCCGGGTTCGAGTGCACGCGGGTTGACCGCGGTGGCGTCTGCAACCTGTTCGCGCGCTGGGGGCAGAAAGGGCATGCCCGCGCCTTTGGGTTCAACGGCCATACCGATGTGGTCCCGGTGGGGGACGAGGCCGCCTGGACCAAGCCGCCCTTCGGGGCCGAGGTCCACGATGGCATCATGTACGGGCGCGGCACCACGGACATGAAATCTGGTGTCGCCGCCTTTGCCGCAGCAGCGGTGGATTTTGTCCGCGACACGCCGCCGGACGGGGCGATCATCCTGGCGATAACCGGGGATGAGGAAGGCGATGCCATAGACGGCACCACCGCTTTATTGGATCATATGGCGAACGCGGGTGAGCGCATGTCCGTCTGTCTGGTGGGGGAACCCACCTGCCCGGACCGGATGGGAGAGATGATGAAGATTGGCCGTCGCGGCTCGATGACCGCGTGGTTCACGGTGACCGGTGTGCAGGGGCATTCGGCCTATCCGCATCGCGCCAAGAACCCTCTGCCCGCCTTGGCGCGGCTGATGGATCGGCTGGCCAGTTACGAACTGGATCAGGGCAGCGATCATTTCGATGCCTCCACACTGGCGATTGTGACGATGGACACTGGAAACCCGGCGACAAATGTCATTCCGGCGGGATGCAGTGGGGCGGTGAATATCCGGTTCAACGACCTGCATTCCGGCGCAAGCCTCAGCGAATGGCTGCTGGCCGAGGCCGACCAGGCCGCGCAGGCCTTTGACGTTGAGATCGACACACAGATCAAAATCTCGGGCGAAAGCTTCCTGACCCCGCCGGGCCCGCTGTCTGATCTGGTGGCGCAGGCGGTTCAGGCGGAAACCGGGGTGCAACCCGATCTGTCGACAACCGGCGGCACCTCGGATGCGCGGTTCATCAAAGACCATTGCCCGGTGGTCGAATTTGGTCTGGTCGGTCGCACAATGCATCAGGTCGATGAATGCGTCGAGGTTGCGCAGATCGGGCAACTCAAGGCGATCTATTCGCGGGTATTGCGGGACTATTTCGCCTGATCCATGCAGCGGACATTGGTGATCATGGTCAAAGAACCGCGCCCCGGCCGGGTCAAGACACGGTTGGGGCGGGATATCGGCATGGTTGGCGCGGCCTGGTGGTTTCGCAGGCAGGCCGGGTCACTGATCCGCCGGTTGCGGGACCCGCGCTGGCGGATCGTGCTGGCGGTCTCGCCGGATCGCGAGGGGTTGAGCAGCCGGATATGGCCCGCGGACCTGCCCCGCGCGCCGCAGGGGCGCGGCGATCTGGGGCAGCGCATGACGCGGATGTTGCGGGGCATGCGGAAAGGGCCGGTTTGCCTGATCGGCGCGGATATTCCGGGCATCACGCGGGCGCATATCGCGCGGGCCTTTGGTGCGCTGGGGTCCTCGCAACTGGTGTTTGGTCCGGCGCATGATGGCGGCTACTGGCTGGTCGGCGCGCAACGTTTTGCGGCCTTGCCCGCAGGGCTTTTTGGCAATGTGCGCTGGTCGACGGAACATGCGCTGAACGACACTCTGGCCTCGGTCCCCGGCTGCCGTGTGGCGATGATTGATCCGCTGCGCGATGTCGATACGGTTGCCGATCTGCACAGCTGGTCCGACGCGCTGTTTTTTGGTCATGACGCGGTCGCGCACCCGTGCTAGGCCGAAGACATGACTCGCATCCCCACCAAGCAAGAGGTCCTGGACTGGATCTCGGCGAACCCTACCCTGACCTCGAAACGCGATATCGCCAAAGCCTTTGGGATCAAGGGCGCGGCGCGGATCGACCTGAAGCGCATCCTGCGCGAACTTGAGGCCGAGGGCCATCTGGAAAAGCGCAAGCGCAGCTATGGCGACCCGGACAGGTTGCCTCCGGTCAGCGTGCTGCAGGTGAAGGCTCCGAACGCCGATGGCGACCTGTTCGCGCGGCCTTTGGAATGGCATGGCGAGGGGGTTGAGCCCACCGTGTTGCTGATCACCCGCGCCAGCGATCCCGCGCTGGGTGAGGGCGACCGGATTCTGGCTCGCCTGACCGTGGTGCATGAGGAAGACCATAACTACGAAGCCCGCCTGATCCGCCGCATCGGCACCAACCCGCGCAAGATCGTCGGCATTTTCCGCAAAGGGGCCGAGGGCGGGCGGATCGTACCCATCGACAAGGCCGGTTCAACCGAGTGGCTGGTGCCCGAAGGGGCCCTGCTGGGGGCGAAGGACGGCGAATTGGTCGAGGCCGAGCAGGCCGGACCAAAGAACCGCCTGGGCCTGCCGCGTGCGCGCATTGTCGAGCGGTTGGGCGACCCCACCGCGCCCAAGGCGGTCTCGCTGATCGCGATCCACCAGCACGGTATTCCGGACGACTTCCCCGACAGGGTGATCGATGAGGCCGACAAGGCCAAACCCGTTGGCCTGAAAGGGCGCGAGGATCTGCGGGATATGCCGCTGCTGACCATCGACCCCTCGGATGCGCGGGACCATGACGATGCGTGTTATGCCCATGCCGATGATGACTCCAAGAACCCCGGCGGCCATGTGATCTGGGTCGCCATCGCCGATGTTGCCGCCTATGTGCAACCCGGCACGGCTCTGGACCGTGAGGCGCGCAAACGCGGCAATTCCAGCTATTTCCCGGACCGCGTGGTGCCGATGCTGCCGGATCGGCTGTCGGGTGATCTGTGTTCGCTGCACGAAGGCGTCCCGCGCGCCTGTATCGCTGCTCGGATGCAGATCGACGCAGACGGCAACAAGATCGGCCATCGCTTTGTGCGCGGCCTGATGCGCTCGGCTGCCTCGCTGCACTATGCCGAGGTGCAGGAGGCCATCGACGGCAGCCCAAATGACCGCACGGGGCCGCTGTTGGAACCCGTTCTGAAACCGCTCTACGCCGCCTATGCTGCGCTGAAAAAGGCGCGAGCCGAGCGGCAACCGCTGGAACTCGACTTGCCCGAGCGTCAGATTGTGCTCAGCGACACGGGCGAGGTGACCAGCGTAGCCTTCCGCGACCGGTTGGACGCGCACAAGCTGATTGAGGAGTTTATGATCCTCGCCAATGTCGCCGCCGCCGAAACCCTGATCGCCAAACGCCGTCCGCTGCTGTTCCGTGTTCACGAAGAACCCGCGCCTGAGAAACTGGAGAGTCTGCGGGAAACAGCTCAGGCCGCAGGGTTGAATCTGGCCAAAGGACAGGTGCTGCAGACCCGCCATATAAACGCGCTGCTGAACGCTGCTGCGGGGACCGAGGATGCAGAACTGATCAACCTGACCACGCTGCGCTCGATGGCGCAGGCCTATTACAACCCCGAGAATTTTGGCCATTTCGGTTTGGCGCTGCGGAATTACGCGCATTTCACCTCGCCCATCCGGCGCTACGCAGACCTGATCGTGCATCGCGCGCTGATCTCGGGCCATGGCTGGGGCAAGGACGGGCTGACCGAGGACGAAATCGGACGGCTTGAAGAAACGGCGACCCATATCTCGGACACCGAGCGCCGCTCGATGATGGCGGAACGGGATACGACCGACCGCTATCTGGCCGCCTATCTCAGCGAACGTGTGGGCAATGAGTTCTCGGGCCGGATCAGCGGCATTGCACGTTTCGGGGCCTTCGTGAAGATGGATGAAACCGGCGCGGATGGGCTGGTTCCCGTGCGCTCCCTTGGGCGTGAATTCTTCCATTTCGACCGCGAGGCCGGGACGCTGATGGGCTCAGACACAGGCCTGATCATCGCCATCGGCCAGCGCGTCACCGTGCGGTTGACCGAAGCGACGCCCGTGACGGGCGGCCTGGAACTGGAACTGCTGTCCATCGACGACCAGGCCCTGCCACGCGGTCGCGGACCCGCAAAACGGGCAACGCGGCGCAAGCCGGTCAGCAGCAAGCGCAAGAAGGATAAGATCAAGCGCAAGGTCGAACGCAAACGCCGTCAGAGGTGATAGGTCAGCGCCCGCGCAATCAGCCAGCCATGGCGGGTCGGGTTGATCTGTGCCGGGTCGTCAAAAAGCACAGCCCGGTTGCCATCCAACCGGTCCTCGTTTGGGAAGGCCGAGGTGAAATCGCCCATCAACCGGCTTTGACAATGCACGAACAAAGCGAACCGCGCAGACTTGTGCCCGCCCAGCCGGATCGTTGATCCTTTGGGGGCCAGATAGGCCGGTTGACCCCAGCGCAAAGCCTCTTGCAACGGTTGCGCTGCGGGCAGGCTCTTAGCCGTTGCAAGGATCAGGTCGCGCAAGGCCAAAGCCCCTGCGCGGGTGTCCTCGGGCAGCGCCGCGAAGGCTGCGGCCACGGTGGGGTCGTCAAATTCGGTCATGACAACGGCACAGCCTTCTCCATCCGGTCCACATAACTGCTGAGCAAGGTATCCTGTTTGATGCGCCGCGTCAGCGGCGTATCGGCAGGCGTGGCGCGCATCGCGGCCAGCATCGGCCCGACGCTCATATCGGCCGAGGTCGGCTGATCCCCCAGTAGGAATGGCGATTGCCACAGATAGGCCGAGATCGCCTCAAGATCGCGTTCCACCCGGTCCAGCCGTTCGGTCTGCGAGAACCGCCCGATGCCTTGCGTCTTCACCCCTTTCAGAACCGATTTCCGGATCGCGCCCGATGCCGGTTTGCGGATCAACGCCGGGATGCCGGTAAAGAAAGTTTCGCGCAGGATCGGCCATACTTCATCATTGCCCCAGCGGTCGAGAACGACGTGGAAGTACAGGTGCTCCTCGGCCATGCGGATCAGGGTGCGCGCCTGTGCTTTTTCCACATCCGACAGGCCGCTGTCGAAATCCGCGCCCTGCTGTTCCAGCCAGTCGCGGATCAGGTCGCTGTCGGGCACCAGACGTTCCGGCGTACGCAGAACCGGCAGCTTCTGGTGCGGCATCTTGCGCGGGTCCAGCAGATCGGAGCGCTGCCAACGCTGGCCTGAGTGCTGCAGCATCAACGCGGTCTTGACGCAGAACGGGCTGGCGCTGAACAGGCCAAAGGCGGCGGGGTAGGTGAGAAGGGTCAGCATCGGGTGGCTCCGGTGTTTTTGGGGTGCCTTGAAGGTACGAAACGCTGATGACAGTTTTTGGCATCAGGGTTAGGCTAGGCTGCATCATGTCCCGCACCGCCCGCCTGTTCCAACTGATGCAAGCCTTGCGCTCTGGCCAGTCGCCGAAAACCTCGGTGCAGCTGGCCGGGGATCTGGGTGTCTCGCCCCGAACGATCCACCGCGATATCGACGCGCTGCGCGGGTTGGGGGCCGTCATTGATGGCGAGGCCGGGTTTGGCTTCACCTTGATCGAAGACGCGACCCTGCCGCCGCTGGGCTTCACCGATGATGAGCTTGAGGCGCTGGTGCTGGGCCTGCGCGAGGTTCAGGTGATCGGTGATCCGGCCCTGTCCGATGCGGCCAGCGCGGCGCTGCGCAAGTTGCAGGGTCGCTTGCCGCCGCGACAGTCGCACAGGCTGAGCCACGCGGTGCTGGCGGCGACCCGGTTCAACCGCCCACCTGCGCCCACGATCCCTGTTGCGTCCTTGCGGCAGGCCACCTGGGATGAGCGCACAATCGAATTCTCGTATATCGACGCAAAGGGCGACGCCACGCGCAGGCGGGTCGATCCGCTGAGCATTGTCTACATGGATCGGTCGAATGTTCTGCTCAGCTGGTGCCACCTGCGGCAGGATTTCCGCGTCTTCCGGCTGGACCGCATGGATGAAATGTCGGTGACGGATCAAAGCTTTCGCCCCAATCGCGTGCCCCTGCTGCGCGAGGCGCTGGCCCGCATCCGCGCTGAACGCGAAGCACAAGAGCGCGAGGTCGCCACCTGAGCGCTTTGTGAATTGCCGATTTTGCGCTACCCTAGGACCCGAGCAGTAATCAGGAAAATCGGAATGCGTAAATGCATAAGCGGCGTCATGACCGCTGCATTATGGGCATCTATAGTGCAGGCAAATCCGACAAAAGAGACGCCAGTCGGGCAAGTCGACACCCTTCAACTGGCATCGGCGGATGTCACGGTCTCGATCCGGCCGGTTCCGCGACCTCAGGCTAAAGTGGTGCGGGTGGCAGCAACTGGCAATGCGCGGTTTCAGGCCTGGCTGGGGGCCTTTCAGAGACGCGCGGTCGAGCAGGGGATTTCCCAGCCGATCCTGACCCGGGCGTTGGCGGGTCTGACCTACGACTCGGATGTCATCAAGCGCGACCGCAATCAGGCTGAGTTTTCGAAACCGATCTGGGAATACCTGGATGCCGCGGTCTCGGACACGCGGGTCGCAAATGGTCGTGCGGCACTGGACCAACACCAACAGGTGCTGGAGCAGATCGAAGCGCAATACGGCGTCGAGAAAGAGGTGGTGACGGCGATCTGGGGCTTAGAGACTTCATTCGGCACCTACCGAGGCAGCAGCCAGACCATCCGCGCGCTGGCGACGCTGGCATTTGATGCCCGCCGCGCCTCGTTCTTCGAGACGCAGTTGATCGCCGCCCTGCGCATCATTCAGGCCGGGGATGTAAGCGCCCCCGATATGGTCGGAAGCTGGGCCGGGGCGATGGGGCATACGCAGTTCATGCCGACCTCATACCTGGATCATGCGGTGGATTTCGACCGCGACGGGCGGCGCGATATCTGGTCGGACGACCCGACGGATGCTTTGGCCTCGGCAGCAGCCTATCTTCAGCGGCATGGCTGGACCAAAGGCCAGCCCTGGGGGGTTGAAGTGCACCTGCCCGAGGGGTTCGACTATTCCACCGCCCGGCGGGGTCTCACGCTGATGCCGTCTGAATGGGCGCGACGCGGGGTGGTGTCGACACAAGGTCAACCGGTTCCCGATCACGGTCGCGCCGCAATCCTGTTGCCAGCGGGCGGGCAGGGCGTGGCGCTGATGATCTTCGACAATTTCAGCGTGATCGAGAAATATAACGGGGCCGACGCCTATGTCATCGGGATCGGCCACCTGTCCGATCGCCTGTCGGGCCGCAGCCCGTTTCAAGCCAACTGGCCGCGCAGCGACCGGGTTCTGAGTTTCACCGAAAAGAAAGAGCTACAAACCCGCCTGACTGAGGCCGGTTTCGACACGCAGGGCATCGACGGACGCACCGGGCCGAACACGATCAACGCGGTTCGGGCCTATCAACTGACGCAGGGGTTGGTGCCGGACGGGTATGTCAGTTTGCAGGTGCTGGAGCGGTTGCGGTGACTGGTTAGGAGGTTTTCTGCTTTTTGCGTGAGCTGGCTAGGACACGAAGCGGGCCTTCATTCGCCTAACTGTAGGTGCTAATCATCCTGTGTCTTAGTGATGTTGGGATGGCAGAAATGACTCGTTTCTTCGCGTTGCTTGTTTTCTTATGCGGGTCGGCTGTGCAGGCTGATACGGGTGAAGTGCCGCTGCTATCTGATGGCACGGTCCATGTTGATGCTGTCACGCGGACATTCAGCGCAGTGAGTCCCGTCACTAGCACGGGTGCGATGCCTGAATTTACTGGATCAATTCTTGGTCAAGAGTACAGCGCAAACTATGATAATGCTGACCTTTTCGAACCATTCGACCTGACGATTAGATCAAAAGGTCTTTCGGAGCATGCCACGTATTTGGTTGCAGTTTTACTCAACGACTTAATTTGTCTGAATTCTGACCTTCGAGCTGACATTCTAATGTGGCGTGAGACTGTTGTTTCATTGAGTGATGGATGGACTGTGAAAGCATCGTGTTCGGAAAGAACTGGAGACGCACTGAATTCAAATGGAGGTTAGGGGCTCGGAGCGGCCATTCACCGGGCTTGATCTAAGCGACGGCTATTCGGACTTACTGCCAGCAAGCTTCCGGCTCTAAAAATCAATGCGCCCACTCAACATAGGCGAACCAACACCCAAGGACAAAAACAATACCAACCAAACACCATCTCAAAAGCGCTCGATTTTTTAGAACTTTGTGAAGCCAATCAATTAGAGAGCCCAAAACAATTTCCATCTCTCGACTCTCCTCTCAACCGCTAAGAGAGTAATATTTGACTCCTAATTGAACAAGCCGATGAAGTAACTTTGGGCTCAAAATAGACACTGTCACCCAACAAATCCCAAAGAAAAAAGGCGGCTGTCGCAGCCACTTGCTCTTAGTTACAGACCATGCCGATTAAGCCGCCGCCTTCATCAACCCCTGAGCGTTGATCTCGGCCTGCGCCTCGTCCAGCGATTTGATGATCCGCACGAACATCTCGTCGATATCCGAAGGCGTCATGACTAGCGGGGGGGAGATGATCATGCGGTCGCCCACGTGGCGCATGATCAGGTTGTTGGCGAAGCAGCGCTCGCGGCAGATATAGCCGATTGTTCCGGGCTCGGAGGCGAATTTGGCGCGGTTGGCCTTGTCCGGGGTCAGCGCAATGGATGCCATCATGCCGACGATTTTCGCCTCACCGACCAGAGGGTGATCGGTCAGAGCCTCCCATTTTTCCTTCAGATAGGGCGCGGCGACGTTGCGGACGTGGTCGAGCACCTGTTCCTCTTCAAGGATGCGCAGGTTTTCCAGCGCCACGGCGGCGGCGACCGGGTGGCCGGAATAGGTGTAGCCGTGGTTGAACTCGGTACCGCTGATCACCTCGGCGATCTCGTCATTCACAATCGACCCGCCGATGGGCGCGTAGCCTGAACTCAGGCCCTTGGCGATGGTCATGATATGCGGGCGGATGCCCACTGTTTGCGAGCCGAACCAGTTGCCGGTGCGCCCAAAGCCGCAAATCACCTCATCCGCGATCAGCAGGATATTGTACTTGTCGCAGATGCGCTGGATTTCCGGCCAATAGGTATCGGGCGCAACGATCACCCCGCCTGCGCCCTGCACCGGTTCCGCGATAAAAGCCGCGACGCGATCTTCGCCCAATTCCTGTATCGCCTCTTCCAGCTCACGCGCGCGGGCGAGGCCGAACTCTTCGGGCGTCATGTCGCCGCCCTCGGCCCACCAGTTGGGCTGGTTGATATGGTGGACATTTGGGATCGGGATGCCGCCCTGCGCGTGCATCCCCCCCATACCGCCCAGCGAGGCCGAGCCCACCGATGAGCCGTGATAGGCGTTGTGGCGGCTGATGATGATGTTCTTGTCGGGCTGACCCTTTTCGGCCCAGTAGGTGCGCACCAGGCGGATATTGGTGTCGTTCGCCTCGGACCCGCTGCTGGCGAAAAAGACGTGGTTCAGGTCGCCCGGTGCCAGTTCGGCGATCTTGGCCGCCAGCGCGATAGCCGGAGCGTGGGAGGTTTTGAAGAACGTGTTGTAATATGGAAGCTCGCGCATCTGGCGTGCCGCCACGTCCGCCAATTCATCCCGCCCATAGCCGATATTCACGCACCAGAGCCCCGCCATGGCATCCAGAATCTCTTCGCCCTCGCTGTCGGTCAGGTACACGCCCTTGGCGCGGGTGATCACCCGCACGCCTTCCTTATCCAGGTCTTCGTTGGTGGAAAACGGGTGCAGGTGATGCGCCGCATCCAGCGCCTGCAGTTCGGCGGTTGGCATGTGGTTGGTGATGGTCGGCATCGGGGATTCTCCTGCAAAAGCGGTTGGCGATCACAATATGATCAAATTTACAGCTGTCAATCGAATCGCGTTTCCCTAGGCGGGTGACAGCGCCCCGGCCATCAGTTCCATCCCTTGTTCGATGTCCTGAGCGGTGGCTTTCGCCGCCTTTTCCCCATCGCCATCACGCAAAGCACGGATGATATCCTTGTGCCTGTCCGGCAGGTTTTGGGTTCCAAATCGACCGCAGACAACGCGCAGCGAAGGGCCGAACCGCAGCCACAGACGCTCGGCCAGATCGCAGAGAATCGGGGCGTTGGCGTGGGCATAAAGCGTTTCATGGAAGGCCTGATTCAAGCGCAGGTAACCACCAACATCGCCATCTGCGATGGTGCGGTCCAGGCGCGTGTCTAAACGCTCCAGATGGTCGATGTCTGTTGGCGTCAGATTGGCTGCAGCGCGTTTGGATAGTTCTGATTCTATTGACTTTCTGGCGAATATCATCTGCTCGACATCCTCGGCCGACAACAGGGGAACGCTGACCCGGCGATTGCCCTGAAACACCAGTGCGCCATCGGAAATCAACCTGCGGATCGCCTCGCGCACGGGCGTCATGCCAACGCTCAGAGAATCAGTCAGCCCCTGGATCGTTACCGGCTGGCCTGGCACCAGTTCCCCAAACAGAATCTGCGACCTGAGCGTTTGGTATACCTGCTCATGCGCCGGGCGTTTTTCGTCGTCTGATTGCGTCTTAGGTGCTTTATTTTTGATCAAATCCAATTGGTTCGCCCCGTTTCACATAACCCTGACTTGTCAGGCCGCTGACCTCGTGAAACCATACGCCGGATCGGGGGAAAACGCAAAACTTGATCAAATCCAAAAAAACGGGAAAATACCCGTACACTTGCAGGGAGAATAAAATGTCAATCAAAACGCTGACCATGACAGCGGTCATCGCATTGGGGACTTCGGCGGCGTTCGCCGAAGAGGTGCGTGTATATAACTGGTCCGACTATATCGACGAAGAACTGCTGCAGAAATTCGAGGAAGAGACGGGCCTGACCCTGATCTATGACGTATTCGACAGCAACGAGGTTCTGGAAACCAAAATGCTGGCCGGGGGCTCGGGCTATGATGTGGTGGTGCCGACGGGCAGCTTCATGAGCCGTCAGATTCAGGCCGGTGCGTTTCAGGAAATCGACGCGGCCAAGCTGTCGAATTTCGGCAATGTTTGGGACGTTATCGCCGAGCGTGTGGCGCGGTTCGATCCCGACAACAAGCATTCGGTCAACTACATGTGGGGCACGACCGGGCTGGGCGTGAATGTCGGCAAGGTCAAAGAAGTGCTGGGGGAAGATGCGCCCATCGACTCGATGGAGTTGATCTTCAACCCGGAGAATATGGAAAAGCTGGCCTCGTGCGGGGTCTATTTCCTTGACGCCCCGGATGAGATGGTTCCGGCGGCCATGGTCTATGCGGGGCTTGATCCCAACAGCCACGACAAGGACGACATCGCCAAGGCGGAAGAGGTCTTTGCCGCCGTACGACCCTACGTGAACAAGTTCCACAGCTCGGAATACATCAACGCGCTGGCCAACGGGGATATCTGCGTCGCCGTGGGTTTCTCGGGCGATGTTCTGCAGGCTCGCGACCGCGCGGTTGAGGCCGACAACGGCGTCGAGATTGCCTATAACGCGTTCAAGGAAGGATCGCAGATGTGGTTCGACCAGATGGCGGTTCCGGTCGATGCGCCGAACCCGGACGGAGCGCATAAGTTCATCGACTTCATGCTGGACGCCAAGAACATGGCGGCGGCATCGAACTATGTCTATTACGCCAACGGCAACAAGGCCTCGCAAGAGTTTCTGGCCGAAGACGTGATCGGTGATCCTGCGATTTACCCGTCGGAAGAGGCCATGAACAACACCTATATCAAAGGCCCGTATCCGCAGAAAACGCAGCGCGTCGTGACGCGTATGTGGACCAAGATCAAGTCAGGCACCTGATCTGACAGCGCGGGGCGGACCATCGCCCCGCGCCTTTCCTGTCCGGACCGACATGCGGGGGCCGCTTTGAACTCTGACGTTTTTGCGCCGTGGGACGACCCACAGGCGAAACCCTTGATCCAGTTCCAGAATGTCACCAAGCGTTTCGGAACCTTCACGGCAATCGATAACCTGTCGCTGGACATCTTCGAGCGCGAGTTTTTCGCCCTGCTCGGGCCCTCGGGCTGTGGCAAGACCACCATGATGCGCATGCTGGCAGGGTTCGAGACCCCGACCGAGGGGCATATTCTGCTGGCCGGGCAGGATATCGACCCGATCCCGCCCAACAAACGGGCGGTGAACATGATGTTCCAGTCCTACGCGCTGTTCCCGCATCTCAGCATCTGGGACAACATCGCGTTCGGTTTGCGCCGGGACAATATGCCCAAACATGACCTTGAAGACCGGGTCGAAGAGATGCTGCGCCTGACCCGGCTGGAGCAATTCGCCCGCCGCAAGCCGCATCAAATCTCGGGCGGTCAGAGACAGCGCGTGGCATTGGCGAGGTCGCTGGCAAAAGCACCCAAGCTGTTGCTGCTGGATGAACCGCTGGGTGCGCTGGACAAGAAGCTGCGGCAGGACACGCAGTTCGAACTGATGGATATTCAAGAGAAAACCGGCACCACCTTTGTCATCGTCACCCACGATCAGGAAGAGGCCATGACCGTCGCCAGCCGCGTCGCCGTGATGGATCAGGGCAAGCTGATGCAGGTGGCCACGCCGGACCGCATCTATGAAAACCCGAACTCGGTCTATGTGGCGGATTTCATCGGCGATGTGAACATCATCGAAGGCCGCGCTACAGCAAATGGCGAGGACACCTACCGCGTTGACTGGGCAGAAGGTCAAGCCCCGCTGACGGCGACCTCGGCCACTGGGCTGTCGAACGGCCAAGCCTGCCATCTGGCGATCCGGCCCGAGAAGGTGACGATCTCGGCCGAACGGCCCGCCGACGCGATAAACGCCATTCAGGGCAAGGTGCATGACATCGCTTATCTGGGCAACCTGTCCACCTATTACGTCGAACTGGCCAACGGCACGATCATCAAGGCGCAGACGGCCAACACCCGCCGCATCTCGCGCCGGTCGTTTACATGGGAAGACCCGGTCTGGCTGTCCTGGACAGCAACCGCCGCGGTCCTGCTGGCCGACTGATGCGCCGCGCCCTGCTGATCGCCGTTCCTTATGTCTGGCTGCTGGCGCTGTTCATGGTGCCGTTCTTCATCGTTTTGAAGATTTCCCTGTCGGATTCTGACCTCGCGATCCCGCCCTATACGCCCACGCTGGACTTGTCGCAGGGATGGGCGGGCATTCGGGATTTCTTCAGCCAACTGGATTTCGAGAACTATGTCTGGCTGACCGAAGATGACCTCTATTGGAAGGCCTACCTGTCCAGCGTCAAAATCGCGCTGATCTCGACCATTCTGACCCTTCTGGTGGGCTATCCCATCGCCTACGGCATGGCCCGCGCCCCGGAAGAGTGGCGCCCGACGCTGATGATGCTGGTCATCCTGCCCTTCTGGACCTCGTTCCTGATCCGCGTTTATGCGTGGATGGGGATCCTGTCGAACGAAGGCTACCTGAACCAGCTGCTGCTGTGGACCGGCATCATCTCGGAGCCGCTGACCATTCTGAACACCCAAACGGCGGTCTATATCGGCATCGTTTACACCTATCTGCCCTTTATGATCCTGCCGATTTACTCGGCGCTGGAACGGATGGACGGTTCGCTGATCGAAGCGGCCGAGGATCTGGGCTGTTCCCGCCTGCAGGCGTTCTGGCTTGTAACAATCCCGCTCTCGCGCCCTGGTATCATCGCCGGCTGCTTCCTGGTGATGATCCCGGTGATTGGTGAGTTTGTGATCCCCTCGCTTCTGGGCGGCTCCGGCACGCTGATGATTGGCAAGGTGCTGTGGGAAGAGTTCTTCTCGAACCGCGACTGGCCGGTGGCCAGCGCCGTGGCCGTGGTTCTGCTGCTGATCCTGATCATCCCCATCGTGCTGTTCCAGCGCAACCAGCAGAAACAGACGGAGGCCGAGCAATGAACAGGCTAAGCTGGTTCAACGCGGTCTCGCTGACGCTGGGGTTTGCCTTTCTGTACATCCCGATGATCATCCTGATCATCTTTTCGTTCAACGAAAGCAAGCTGGTGACGGTCTGGGCCGGGTTTTCGACCAAATGGTATGGCGAGCTGATCCGGAATGAGGCCTATTTGGATGCCGCCTGGGTCACGATCCGTGTGGCCGTGTTCTCCTCGACGCTGGCCACCATTCTGGGCACCGCCGCCGCCTATGTGCTGGTACGCGGTGGGCGATTCTTTGGCCGCACGCTGTTTTCCGGCATGATCTACGCTCCGCTGGTCATGCCCGAGGTGATCACCGGCCTGTCCCTGCTACTGCTGTTCATCGGCATCGGGCTGGACCGGGGTATTCTGACCATCGTTCTGGCGCACACGACCTTTTCAATGTGCTTCGTGTCGGTCGTCGTTTCGTCACGTCTGGTGACATTCGACCGGTCGTTGGAGGAGGCTGCCTTGGACCTCGGCTGCTCTCCGGCGCAGGCTTTCCGACTGGTGACCCTGCCCATCATCGCACCCGCCGTGATCTCGGGCTGGTTGCTGGCCTTCACGCTGTCACTGGACGATCTGGTCATCGCGTCGTTCACCTCGGGGCCGTCTGCCACGACCCTGCCGATCAAGATCTTCTCGCAGGTCCGATTGGGGGTGAGCCCCGAGATCAACGCCCTGTCGACCCTGATGATCGCGGTTGTCACCGTCGGTGTGATCACCGCATCGCTGGTGACGAAACGGGCAATGATGCGCCAGCGGCAGGACGAAATGGCCGCAGCGCGCGCTGAATGAGGCGGATTTTCCCGGACTACACCTATGGTCCGGGGCCCCGTGACGGCTGCTGGTGGGATGAGACGATCGCCAGCCCGGACTGGCCCGTCCATCAGGGCGATCTAAGTATCGACGTGGCGATTATCGGCGGCGGGTTCACCGGACTCTCCGCTGCGCTGCATCTGGCCGAAAGCGGAGCCTCGGTCGCGGTGTTCGAGGCGGAAACACCGGGCTGGGGGGCCTCGGGTCGCAACGGCGGGTTTTGCTGTCTGGGCGGATCAAAGCTGGATCACGGGGTTTTGGTGCACCGCTTTGGGTCTGCTGCTGCCGAGGCTTATCTCAGAGCCGAGGTTGAGGCCGTGCAACTGGTCGCCGACCTGCTGGCGCATCATCGGATTGATGCTGACACCCATTCCAACGGTGAAACCCAGTTGGCGCATTCCCTGCGTGCGATGGAAAAGCTGCGTCGCAACGCAGATGAAACCGGCACCCTGCACGAGGCCAGCGATCTACCCGCGCTGGGGCTAAGCGGACTGTTTCACGGAGGCTACACGCTGCCGGTGGGATTCGGCCTGAACCCGCGAAAGTACCTGTTCGGCCTTGCCCGCGCGGCCCAGTCCCAAGGGGCTGCGTTATTTCAGAAAAGCCCGGTTCTGAAGATCAGGAAAACCGCGCTGGGGTTTGACCTGCGCACATCGAAGGGCCGTGTCAAAGCCGAAACGGCTCTGATCTGCACAAACGGTTATTCCAGCGAGGACATCCCGGATTGGATGTCCGGCCGCTACATGCCCGCACAATCCACGGTTCTGGTGACGCGCCCGCTGACGGGGGCCGAGCAGATGGCGCAGGGCTGGACCTTGGATCAGATGTGCTACGACACCCGCAACCTGCTGCACTATTTCCGGCTGATGCCCGATGGGCGGTTCCTGTTCGGCATGCGCGGCGGGCTGCGGTCTTCCTCGGTCTCTGAGGCTGCGATCCGGCGCAAGGTTCAGCAGGACTTCCGGCGCATGTTCCCCGCGTGGTCCGGGGTCGAGACGACTCATATATGGTCGGGCATGGTCTGCCTGTCCCGCGATCTGCTGCCCTATGTCGGCCCGGTTCCCGGACGGGCAGGGATGTTTGCCGGGTTCGCCTATCACGGAAACGGAGTTGCGATGGGCACCTATTGCGGGCGGGCTTTGGCGCGGCTGGTGCTGGGTCACGACAGCCACTTGCCCGCGCCCATGACGCAACCGCCCCGGCGTTTTCCCCTTGGACGATGGCGCAGGGCGCTGATGCCGCCGGTCTACGCGCTGATGACGCTGGCCGATCTGCGGTGACGAGGCACCTAAATCAGCGCCAGCTCCAGTTGCAAACCGTCTTCATAATCTGTCGCGCCGCGCTCGGCTCGCCACACACAATAGGCCGCCATGCGCCATGCATATAAGGGACGAAGAGCCTCATATCGGGCGACGACCTCTGTATTGTCATAGGCCATCAGGAACTGCTGGACCTCAGCTGGGGTCAAAGGCGTTCCCCGATACAATCGCTGCATGGCAGGCGACAGAAACAACGCGAGGTCTTCGCACGGGTCGCCCCTTGCCGGGCATTGCCAGTCAATCAGGGTCAGCCGGTCATCGGAGACCAGAATATTCCCCGCCACAGGGTCGCCGTGTATCAGACATGTCTCCGATGTCCGAGGCACATCTATGTCTGGACGCTGATGCATAAGCCGTTCGGACCTGTCCGACGTACAATCCGCCAATATGCGGCCCCCATGATCTGCCAGATCCGCGCTGCCGTTGCATCCTTGGGGCAGGGAAATCGAAACCGCTTGCGAGTGTAGATTGCGCAGCAAGACCCCTACCGCATTGGGTCCCGAGCGCCACGGCGAACCCGGCGCGTGGTCGTATAAAACCCAGTGATCGGTCTGATATTGCCCCGTCGCGCGCAGGCGCGGCACGAAACCCGTGGGCTCAAGCGCTTGCAGGCATCCGGCCTCAAGCTCGGCGTCGTTGCGGAACAACGGATTTCTCAGATCGGTGCGGTAGAGTTTCAGGACCTTGTCGCCATCCTCGCCCAGAACTTTCCAGACCTGATTGGTGCGCCCGCCGTAGAGCGTTTCGAACCTCACGGCTGATGTGACCAGCTTCCGCGACAAAAGCTGCCGGGTCAGGTCGTGCGGGGGATCGGGCAAGTCGGACAGCGGCGTAACCAATCAAGCGAGTCGGGATTTGCCAAGCTTTGGACCGTCCTGCCCGGCAGATCAAGCGCCGGTTTTGACGCCGGTCACAGAACTGGCCTGAACCGCTAGACCACCCTGCAGGGTCAGAACCACCGCACCATCAGCGATCTGCGCTTCGATCACTTTGGAATAGGCGGCAGCCGGGGTTTCGGACACAAGCTTACCGTTGCGATAACTTTCCAGAGTCGCCGTGAAATTGCCCTCAGGCAAAGGGTTGCCCTGCGCATCCGTCCCGGCCCAGACAAATTCAGCCTGGCTGGCGGGCAGGGTCGTGCGGCTGACCTCATTCCCCTGATCGTCGCGCACGACCAGCGTGACCTCCTCCGCCTGTGGGTCGGGCTGGGCGAACAGCGTCATCGGGGCCGCGTCAAAGTGAAATCCTGCGCTGCTGCGCACATCCATGCCGACCCAGTTGGTCAGTTCCTCAAGATTGACGCTGCCCAGTGCCGTGGCCAGAGAGGACAGCAGATCATTGGTCTGGACCTGCTGCTCGACCATCGAGAACTGCGCCAGTTGCGATGCGTAATCCGATGCATCCATCGGCTCTAACGGGTCCTGATTCTGCGCCTGCGTTGTCATCATGAGCAGGAACGTCTCAAAATCCGAGGTCACTGCTGCGGATTTAGACGCAGGGCCGGGCTGAGCGGCTGGCTGGACGGAATGGGTTAGTGTGATCATGTGTTAAAGCCTCATATCAATACCGGTGCCCGGGGTGCTGCGCTGTGGATGGGTGGGCCCGCTGGCCTCAGCGAAATCCGTTTCTATGGCCTGTCCCGGCCGGGAGTCGGGGTGATCCTGATGCGACCAGGATGAGGTTCCCAGATCCAGTGACATGTCACCAAATCCCAGTTTCTGAAACTCTGCCGTCAGAACCGCGATGTGCCGGCGCATCAGGTCCAGCGTTTCCGGGCGGTCCGCCGTGATCGCCAGATGCAACCCGTCGTCTCGTCCGTTCAGAACAATCGACACCCTGCCTAGTTCCTCGGGGTTCAGAGCGATCTCGACCGCGCCGGACGCGGGCCGCGCAGTGATTGCAGCTGCCATCTGACCGGCAATTGCCCGCGAGATCTCCGCCCGCGCAACCGCCGAGGCCGCGTTCGGTTGCGGGGCGATGTCGCGCGTGTGCTGAGTTGTCGGCTCGGAGCGGGCGTTGCCAAGCCCCTCACCTTCGGAGACCTGTAGAGCGTCTTCCGATTCTGCGGATTTCAGGGATGCGGTCAGCTGCAACTGCGCGGCTGTCGCTGGGTGAACCGGTATGGCGACCTTGGGAGATGCGGCCTGTGCCGCGGCGGTCTGTGGACCGCCGGACCTGACGTCGACATCCGGGACGGGTCCCTCCAGAGTCTTCGCGGGAAGGGGCTTATTGCTCACCATACCCAGTTCAACCTGTGGCCTTTGTAGGGTTTCGGCCTGCGTCAGACCGGTGATGAATGGTGCTTCCGACTCAGTCTGTGTTGGCGCGGACGTGTAGGCGCGCGGCTTGTTTGATGGGATGGGTGGCTCGGCCTGGCCAGTCGCCGTCGCTGCTTCAATCGGCCCCTGAACCTCGGGGGGCTGATCATCGCCTCCAGGCATTGCTACAGGCGCCGCCGCAACCTCGGACCGGATGGGTTGCGTCTCAGTCAGCGCATCGGGAACAGGTGCGGTGTCACGCTCTACCGGTTCGGTTTCGGCGTCCGCAAGGGTCGGCAACGCAGTCTCTGCCTCGGTTCCAACAGACCCCGACAATGGTTCGAGGTCCAGCAAACCCTGAAAATCTGTGGACGCTTCACCCTCACCATTGTGCCGGTGCGGCGCAGCGGGCTTCGCCGCCGTGGTTGGTGCTGCTGTCATCAGTGTAAGAGGGTTGGGCATTTGGCTCCGGCTCCGTCTGGTCTGACTGCAAACCTGCCCGCAGGAAGTTACGTTTATTTTAACTGCTTTCGCCTTTGATCGAAAAAGTTCGATGCAATTTTCGGAGAAAGCAATGAAGGTTTCCGCCCCCCCTCCGATGGCGCTGATGCCATCCCCCCCGGACAAGCTGCGCGCCGCAGCAGTTGAGCTTGAGGCCGCTTTTCTGGCCGAAATGTTGAAATCCGCTGGTCTTGGCAAAACGCGACAGGCTTTCGGCGGCGGGGCTGGAGAAGATCAGTTCGCGTCCTTCCTGGTGCAACATCAGGCGCGGCAACTGGCACAATCCGGCGGCGTCGGTTTGTCTGAGGTCATTTTCAACTCATTGATGGAGAAGTCCAATGACGGCTGACCTCGATCTGACACTGATAAAGTCGCTGGAAGAATTGTTGGATTTGGAGCGTACGGCGCTTGTCGATGGTGATCTTGATCGTCTCACCCACATGGTGCCGGAAAAGGAAAAGCTGATCGGGGCGATCAACGATCTGCAGGTTCGGGACAGCGCGCAGCTGATTCGGGTGCAGAAAAAGGTCGAACGCAATCAGGCCCTGCTGAACAGCGCCGCCGAAGGGATTCGCGCCATCGCCGCGCGGATGGCCGAGTTGCGGCGGGTTCGGCAGGAATTCAGCACCTATGGGGCCGATGGGCAACGCAGTGGGTTCACCGTGCGCGGCGCGCCCAAGCTGGAAAAACGGGCATAGGGGCCGGTTTGATTCAAATCTGAAATTTCCGGGCGGGGCGTCTTAGCACTCCGTTAGGAGGTCGGGGCCAAAAGTGGGCCTGCACCTGAAAACAGCAGGTGGCGCGAATGGCCTTACGGCATGTCGCACAGGTCAGAAAGACGCCAAGGCCCGCGCAGCGCGCGGGGTGAACTCGGGCAAAATGGCCCAAATCTGAAAGGATGACATCTATGTCCAGCATTCTGACAAACAATGGCGCAATGGTTGCGCTGCAGACCCTGAAATCGGTCAACAAGAACCTTGCGACAACCCAGAACGCGATCTCGACCGGTAAGGACGTGGCGACCGCCAAGGACAACTCGGCGGTTTGGGCGATCTCGAAAGTGATGGAGTCGGACGTCAAGGGCTTCAACGCCATCAAGGACAGCCTCGCGCTGGGGGAATCGACTGTCGCCGTGGCGCGGAACGCTGCGGAAACCGTCACGGACCTTCTGAACCAGATGAAAGGCAAGATCGTCGCGGCGCAGGAAGACAATGTGGATCGCGGCAAGATCAACGATGACGTGACGGCTCTGAAAGATCAGATCAATTCGGTTGTCGGCGCAGCGCAGTTCAACGGTCTGAATCTGGTTGACGGGTCCGCGGGGTCTGCCTCGATTCTTGCTTCGCTGGATCGGGACAACGCCGGTACGGTCACGGCCTCGTCGATCACCGTGGCCGGTCAAGACCTGTCCACCGGGGGGTACACGGCGGCGCAGGTCTTTGATGGCTCGACCGGCGCATCGACCGGCAATGACCGGGTGGGGGCCACCATCGACAATGGAGCGACCTCGGCAACGGCTCTGGTGACGGATGAATCCAGCGGTGCGTTCGCGGCGGGTGATAAGGTTGTCGTGGCCATTGACGACCAGGTTGTCTCTTACACCGTGTCCGCAGCCGATGCTGCAGCGACCACAACCGGTGACCTTGTTGCCGTTGGTCTGAAAGCCAAAATCGAAGAGTTGGGAATCACCGGCCTGACCGTTGATTACGACTCGGGCACGCAGGGTACGTTGTCGGTCACCAACGGTACGGGTGACGACATCTCGTTCTCGGCTCAGTACGTGAACGCGGGCTCTGGTGGTCTGGGCGCGCTGACCGGTGTTGATGTTTCGACCGGTGCCGGGGCGACGGCCGCTCTGGCAACCATTGAAACGCTGATCGACACCTCGATTGACGCGTCCGCCGCCTTTGGCTCGTCGCAGGGCCGGATCGAGACCCAGAAAGAGTTCATCTCGAACCTGGCGGATTCGTTCAAATCGGGGATCGGCTCGCTGGTCGACGCCGATATGGAGGAGACCTCGGCCCGTCTGCAAGCGTTGCAGGTGCAGCAGCAGCTGGCGACCCAATCGCTGTCGATTGCCAACCAGGCACCGCAGTCGATCCTGTCGCTGTTCCGCTAAATCTGGAACCGGATCGGGGCGCGGCTACCGCGCCCCGGTTTTGACCGCCTGAAGACGGCCCATAGGAAGGATTGCACGTGACACCGCAAACGCTCGCCCCTAACGCCTACGCACAGACCGCCGCCCCGATCCGCACGCCGCGGGACACGGAATATGAGGCGATCTCAAAAATCACCCGCCGTCTGAAGGCAGCGGCTGCCCGACAAAAGGCGGATTTCGCTGGGTTTGTTCAGGCCGTGCATGAAAACCGGCGTCTGTGGACCATTCTGGCCACCGGTGTTTCGGATTCCGCAAATGCGCTGCCCAATGACCTGCGCGCACGGATTTTCTATCTGGCCGAGTTCACGGAGCAACACAGCAGTCAGATACTGGCCAATAACGCGACGGTTGATCCCTTGCTTGAAATCAACACCGCCGTTCTGCGCGGGCTGCGCCAAGCGGGGGCCATGTAATGAGCGGTCTGGTCCTTAAGCTTGCACCGAAAGAACGGGTGCTGATCAACGGGGTGGTGATTGAAAACGGCGACCGCCGCAGCCGCTTCTCGATCATGACGCCGCAGGCGAATGTCTTGCGGCTAAAAGATGCCATTCATCCGGATGAGGTCAACACGCCGGTCCGGCGCGTGTGCTATGCCGCTCAGCTTGTCCTGTCCGGAGAAATGGAGCCCGGTCAGGCCCGGCAACAATTGCTGCGCCGGGTTGAGGAACTGAGCCAGGTTTTCACCGATGCAGACAGTCGCCGCGCCCTGGCCGAAGCGACCGATGCGTTAGTGGGAGAGCACTACTATAAATGCCTGAAATCCTTGCGGTCGCTTTTGCCCCGGGAAGAGCGGCTGATGGCCTATCAGCAATGAATTTTCAGCCTGTCATACCATCGGGCGGTCTGGTCGGCTGGCGGTTTCTGCAGCGGACTTATGATGCACAGCTTCAGAGTTTTGCGTCGTCGAATGTCAACGAGCGCGAAACCAAGTATTTTCTGGACAATATCAGCAAGGTTGAGACGGCAGAGGATATGGTTTCAGATCGCCGGTTGCTGCAGGTCGCGCTGGGTGCATTCGGGTTGGAGGATGATCTCAACAATCGCTTTTTCATTCAGAAGATCCTGGAAGATGGCACAAAAGCGCAGGACGCGTTGGCCAACCGGTTGTCGGACAAACGGTATCGTGAATTTTCCGACGCGTTTGGTTTCGGTCCCGGTGAGGTCAGGAAAACCGGCTTGATCACAAACATGGAGAAGGTCGCGCAGGACAATCTGGTCACCCGGTTCGAGGTTTCGGTAGGGGAGTCGGATGAGACGATGCGCATCTCGCTATACGCTCAGCATAGGCTGGCTGAACTGGCCCAGAGTGACACAAGCTTGGATACGAAGTGGTTCGATCTGATGGGCTTGCCGCCGCTGCGCAGCATGATGGAAACCGCACTCGGCCTGCCGCCGTCTTTTGCGCAGCTGGACCTCGATACGCAGTTGGTTGAATTCAAAGACAGGTTATCGCGGCTCACCGGCTCAGATGATCTGGCGCAGTTTGTGGATGAGGATGCTATCGGGAAATTCACCGATACCTATCTGGCGCGCAGTCAGATCGCTCAATTGCAGAACACGGTTTCCCCGGCGCAGACGGCTTTGATTTTGTTGGGGACAGCAGGTTAAGCGCGCGATAGATGCGCGCTCAAGGTGTCTCATCCGTGACAAACGCCCTCGGCCTCCGAACCGGCGGTGAATCGGGTCTAAGCGGCTTGCTTGCTGTCAGGCGTCAAGAACCGCATCCGCGGAAGTTCGCAACGCATAGCTGGTGACGGGTTGTGACACGTTATGCAGCTTGACCTCGCCCAGTGGCAACGCGTTGGAGCACGCGGGCGCGATGTCTTCGGACACAACGATACGGTGGCTGACGGTTTTGCCATATTCCCCCAGCCGGGCGGCGATATTGGCGGCCTGACCGATGACTGTGAAATCGAGACGTTCGCGCGAACCCACATTGCCATAGGTCACGCGGCCATAGGCGACACCGATCGAGCAATCGCAATGAACGTCGCCTCCGGTTTCGCGCAGCTCGCCTAGTTTTTCGACGATTCCAATTGCTGTGCGTTGCGCATTGGCCCGCGCCGCGCCTTCGTTTTCGCCCGAGGGGAACACCGCCAGCACAGCGTCGCCGATGAATTTCAGAACCTCGCCGCCGTTGTCATGCACGATTTCCGACACCGTTTCAAAAAACCCATTCAGCACGTTGATATAGGCGGTGCGGCCCAGCCGTTCCTCAAGACTGGTCGAGTTGCGCAGATCACAGAACATGATCGCGGCGTCGATCTCATCGCCGTCGCCGCGCCGGATCTCACCGCCCAGCACCCGCGCGCCCGAGCGTTTGCCCACATAGGTTTCCAGCAAAACCTGCGCGTTTTCGCGCTGCATGAAGACCTCGTAGTAGCGCGCGATCACGGTCGAGCATTCAAAGACCAGCCCCAGATTCTCGGTGGTGAAACCCTCGGGATGGTCGCAAGTCAGGGTCAGCACATTGGTTCGCCCGTCCGAGAACGGCAGCGGCATGGCCACGTAATCGGTTGCCCCCTTGGCGCGCAGGTCCTCGATGATGGGAAAGCTGTTATGAGGATTGTCGTCGTTCACTCGCTGACGGACCCCGCCCAACCCGTTCGAGACGTGCCGCAGCGGGCTGTTGATGAAAGCCGGGTGATCGTAAATCTCATAGGTTGGCGCACGGGTCAGGATCTCGGCCTGATCTTTTTCCCAGATATAGTGTTTGCCCGCGATCAGAGGGTGCAAAGACCATGCCAGAATGCTCAGCCGCTGAATGGCGATGCCGTGTTCCAGCATCTTCTCGGCCAGCGCCTTGGTAAAGGCCTCGGGCGTGTCGGACAGTGACGCCCCGCGCATCAGCCAGTCGATCAGAGGCCCGCTTATATTCCCGTCATCGGGTTCGCGCAGGCGGTTTTCGCCCAGATCAATTTCGGTATAGGCGCTGGATAGAAATCCGATATGGCCTTGAATGGCCACGCTTTCGGGCAGCGCCTCTTCATAGGCCCAAACGCAATTGGCCAGTTGCTCACCCGGCAGGTCGATATCGTGGTAGGTTGCAGTGCCCTTGAACGGGCAAAAGGTCTGCAGCTCGGTTTCTTCGCTCAGTTCGACGCGCACGTCCTTGCGCGGGATGTAGATCGTCGGCGGCAGCCGCGTTTCATACATCACCTTGGCGTCTTCGCTTTCGGCCAACAGGATATCATTGCGGTAGATGGCGATCCTGCCATTCAGCCGCTCTACTGAAATCTCGTAACCTTTGAGTTTAGGTGTGGCGTGGACGTTCATCATCGACCTCCCTTGCCCGGAGTCTTTCTAGAATGGGTCTTTGGGGCCGGTATTCCAAGGGTGAATTGCGAAATTTACCAAACGGAGCCGATGCGAAACACGCCGTCAGACCATTTGGATAACGTCCTTTTCGATGGACAGCATATAGCCCTTTTTTGCGATATTCTTGACCAGCAACTCGCTGACCATCTGGTTCCCCAGCGCATCGCGCAGCCGCTTGATGCGCGTGGCCCCGGCGGCCTCGTCACAATCGGCGGCATCGCGGCCCGAGATCATCGCCTCGATCTGGGCACCGGACAGCACCTCATCATCCAGTCGGGATTCGGCCAGAACCGACAGGGTTTCCATCGCGGCAGAGGTCAGTTTGAAATCCATGTTGTTGAGGTAAACGGTGTTTTCCTCGCGGCTTATCAGTAGTGAGGTGACCTGAATGCCGGTGCGTTCGATCTGCGCCATGCGTCGGTTCAGCAGGACCAGCATCACCAGAAACACCAGCGCCGAGATCATCATGGCGCAGGCAAAAACCAGCAGCACGTAAATCACCATGCGATAGCTGGACAGCGTGTCGGCAAAGGCGGTGCCGGATTGCGCAAGAATTTCCAGCAACCGGATCTCGGCCTGCGAGGTCAGGTCGCTTTCCACGAACAACCGCTCGACCCGCATGTTGAAGGCGTTGGCATCGGGCAGGGTTGCGAACAGGAACACCGCAGCGGTGATTAGAATCACGACGATGGCGGCAAGACCCAGACCAACCAGCCGAACGCCGGATCGCCGCGCCTCAGTAACGGAGATAGAATTTTCCGGCATTGGCCTTCCTTTGATCCAACCCTTCCGGCCCGAACACGGACTGGACGTTCAGCAAGGTCCAGCCGGATGCGCGCAGGCGCTGGGCGACCTCTTTCTTTGCCTGCCCCTTGTTGCAGGACGACACCTGCATGACGCCGTAATGCAGGCGCAGCGGATTGTCCTGCTTGGCCTTGTAATCCGCATAGCAATCCGCGGCTGAGGCTGCAGAGCCAACCGATATCAGCGCCACCACGGCCAGAGAAGAGATGATCTGTTTCATAGGCCGCATCCTGCGCATGGGTTGGCTGGATATTCAATAACCCAAGGGGTTTGCGGGGCCTGATATCGGATAACAAATCCCCGTTATTGCTTGTCTGGCGGGGGTGGGCCCAGTGTCGGGGTAACACATATGCGGCCCGAGGCAGGTCGCCCAAACACCCGAAAGGACAGGTGCCATGCATAAGAAATTTATCGCTCTGATCATCGCGGCGGCCGTTGCCGTAACGGGGATTTCAGCCTCGCAAGCGCGGGCGGCGGATACCGGGGATATCCTGACCGGACTGGCCGCGATTGCGATCCTGGGGGCTGCTGTCAACCACTACAGCAAAGACAAGCGTGAGGACAAAGTCGAGCGGCACTACCACAATCACGTGTACAAGCCGCACAAGATAAAGCGCCACAAGGCCAAGCCGCTGCCCAAACGCGTGAAGCGCTACAACATCCCGCAGCGCTGCCTGCGCACTTACCAAGGATATGGCAATCGCCCGCTGCTGGGGACGAAATGCCTGAACAAGCATTACAAACATGCCAACAGCCTGCCGCAACAATGCAAGGTCGGTTTCTGGAATGGCCACAAGGTGAAGCGGGCATATGAACCCGCATGCCTGCGCCATCACGGATACCGTGTGGTTTACTAGTACCCTTTTCGAGCAGGAGCGGTGCCACAGAAGCACCGTTATGGGAGAGGGCGGCGCAAGCCGCCCTCTCTTTTTTGCTTGCGATGCCGGGCGAAACGCGGTTTGCCCGGAGTATGAGCTTGCCGAATTTTGATCTGGAACAGGCGTTGCTGTCGCGTGGCCATACCCGCATCGCAGGGGTGGACGAGGTCGGGCGCGGCCCTCTGGCCGGGCCGGTGGTGGCCGCCGCTGTCATCCTGAACCCGCAGGACATTCCCGAAGGGTTGAACGATTCGAAGGCATTGACCGCTAAGCGGCGTCTGGCATTGGACGAGGCCCTGCGCGCGCGGTCCGAATTCGCCGTGGCTGAGGCGTCGGTGGCGGAAATTGATGAGTTGAACATCCTGCGCGCTTCGCATCTGGCGATGGTGCGGGCGGTGGCGGCGCTGGACCCGGCCCCGGATTTCCTGCTGATCGACGGGAACATGATTCCGCGCGGCATGAAGATCCCGTCTCAGGCGGTGGTCAAAGGGGATGCGCGGTCAGTGTCGATTGCGGCGGCCTCGATCCTCGCGAAAAACTGGCGCGATGACCTGATGGTGGATTTAGCGCAACAGCATCCCGGCTACGGGTGGGAGACAAATGCAGGCTATCCGACAAAAATGCATCGCGAGGCGCTGCGAAATCTCGGCGTGACCCCACATCATAGACGTTCCTTCAAACCGGTCCACAATATCTTGTATCAAGAGTAAATCGTAAGTCGCTGATTCAAAAAAGAATTTGACGGCGAATCGTCTTTGACTCATCCTTGTCTCAACCAAATGAGCGCAAAAGCGCCGTGGACACTTGAGGCAGTGATATGACAACGACCACCAAAAAGGGCGCAAAAGCGCTCCCTTTAAACACGATCCTATCCGGGGACTGCATCGAAGCGATGAACAGTCTACCCGAGGCGTCGGTTGACCTGATTTTCGCGGACCCGCCCTATAATTTGCAGTTGAAAGGTCAGTTGCACCGGCCCGACAATTCTCAGGTGGATGCGGTTGACGATCATTGGGATCAGTTTTCCAGCTTCGGGGCCTATGACCAGTTCACCCGCGAGTGGCTGAAAGCGGCGCATCGTCTGCTGAAGCCCAATGGCGCGATTTGGGTAATCGGGTCGTATCACAACATCTTTCGCGTGGGCTCGGCCTTGCAGGACGCCGGGTACTGGATTCTGAACGACGTGGTGTGGCGCAAGTCGAACCCGATGCCGAACTTCCGCGGCAAGCGCTTTACCAACGCGCATGAGACGATGATCTGGGCCAGCAAGCGCGAAGGCGCGAAATACACCTTTAACTACGAAGCGCTGAAAGCCCTGAACGAAGGCGTACAGATGCGCAGCGACTGGGTGCTACCGATCTGCACCGGGCATGAGCGCCTGAAGGATGAAAACGGCGACAAGGCGCATCCGACGCAGAAGCCGGAATCGCTGCTGCATCGGGTCCTGATCGGCTCGACCAATCCCGGCGATGTGGTGCTGGACCCGTTCTTTGGCACTGGCACAACCGGGGCCGTCGCCAAGATGCTGGGGCGTGAGTTCATCGGGATCGAACGCGAAAAGAGCTATCGCAAGGTCGCCGAGAAGCGCATCGCCAAGGTCCGCAAATTCGACCGCGAGGCGCTGGAGGTCAGCGCCAGCAAACGTGCCGAGCCGCGCGTACCCTTTGGTCAGCTGGTCGAACGCGGAATGTTGCGGCCGGGTGAGGAACTCTATTCCATGAACCAGCGCCACAAGGCCAAGGTGCGCGCTGATGGCACGCTGGTGGGCGACAACGTCAAGGGCTCGATCCATCAGGTCGGCGCGCATCTGGAAAACGCGCCCTCCTGCAATGGCTGGACCTATTGGTGCTTCAAGCGCGATGGCAAGACCGTGCCCATCGACGTGCTGCGCCAGCAGATAAGGGCCGAGATGCACAACTGATTTCACTTACACCGCCGGTGCCTGTGGCCTGACACAAGGCACTACGCCTTGCCCCGCCGTTCTCGGCGGGGTCTTTTGTTTTCGCCCTATTGGTGATTGCATAAGGCACCCCTGACAGACCCCGCGAAAGGCGCAGGCCATGACTGACAGCACCGCAGGCGACTCCCGCTTCGGCAGGTTCTTTGTCACCCAGCCGGACAAGTACAACCTGGACAACAAATATACCGAAGCGGTCCTTGAACGGCACAAACGCGAAGGGCTAGAGCTTGCCGTGCGCGCCCGGTGGATCGCGATGGGCTTGACCGGGGTTCTGCTGATCTATCTGAACCCGCACCCCGAGGTGTTGTGGTATCACTTCATCCTGCTGCTGATCTGCGGCAACGGCTGGCTTATCCGTCGCGCGGGCCGGGTCGGGCAATCGCGGACCGAGCTGTTGCTGATTTTCGTCGATCTTCTGATCATGACGCTGGGCATGATCGTTCCCAACCCGTTCAGTGACGATGTGCGGCCTCTGGCCATGCAGTACCGGTTCGATAACTTCCAGTATTTCTTCATCATCCTGGCGGCGGGTACGCTGGCCTATTCCTGGCGCACGGTGATCGCCATTGGCTCCTGGACCGCCATGATGTGGACCGCCGGTTGCATCATCGCGTGGTGGGTGGCGACCCCGATCCCGGGTATTAGTGAGCGGGTGGCAGAGGCGTTGCAGGGCTACCCGGATGTGGCGGACCTGATGGATCCGAACAGTTTCATGGTGTCTCAGCGCATTCAGCAGGTCATCGTCTTCGTGATGGTGGCGGTGACGCTTGGGGTCTCGCTGCGGCGGCTGAACAACCTGCTGATGACCAATGCAGGACTGGAACGCGAAAGGGCGAACCTGTCGCGCTATTTTTCACCCAATGTGGTCGAGGAACTGAGCCAGAATGACGAGCCGCTGAAACAGGTGCGCAAGGAAAACATCGCCGTTCTGTTCATCGATATCGTCGGGTTCACCCGGTTTTCAGCCGGTCGCGATCCGTATGAGGTAATCGAGATTCTGCGCGGGTTTCATGCTCGGATGGAGACTGAGGTGTTCCGGCATCATGGCACCTTGGACAAATATTTGGGCGACGGGTTGATGGCGACCTTTGGCACACCGGTGCCGACGCCACAGGATGCGACCAATGCGATCTCTTGCGCGCGGGCGATGGTTGCGGCCATCGAGCGTTGGAACACCGAGAGACGTCGGGCTGGAGAGCCTGAAATCAACGTCGGGATCGGCGTTCACTACGGGCCTGTCGTGCTGGGTGACATAGGGGCCAACCGACTGGAATTTGCGGTGATCGGCGACGCGGTGAACGTGGCGGCCAAGCTGGAGGCGATGACGCGTTCGCTGGGGACCCGTGTTGTCATCAGCGACGCCCTGCGCGATCAGGCGGCCAGCGAAGGCCCGGCAGCGCAGGCACTGATCGAGGGGTTTGAGTCTCGCGCTGCGCTGGATGTGCGCGGCGTCGAAGGCCCGATGGATGTGTGGGTGATCTGAGCCCCTCCCGCCGGTCAGAGCCGCATCTGCAGATGCGGCGCCTTCCGTTGGGCCGGGCAGCGCGCTGGCGCGCGCTGCGGTCACGCATTTGGCTGCGGGTTGAGCGCCTTGTTGTACGGGTGCCAATCTGTGATCTCGGGGTAGTAGTGCCGACGCCATGCTCGTACCCGAGGGTTCATGACCCGACGCCACAGGGGCGGGATCATCGCGGCCACGGTCATGACGGGATAGCCATAGGGCAGTTGCGGTGCGGCATCCGGCGCGTGGTGTTGCAGCAGCGGAAAGCGGCGGTTCGGTTTGTAATGATGGTCTGAGTGCCGCTGCAGATTGATCAGCAGCCAGTTTGAGGCCTTTTGCGAGGCATTCCACGAGTGGCGCGGCAGGACATGTTCGTATTTTCCCTCGCCCATATGTTTCCGCGTGAGGCCGTAATGCTCGACATAGTTGACCAGTTCCAGTTGCCAGATGGCGACACCGGCCTGCAGTAGGAACAGGCCCAACCCCGACCAGCCTCCGACCAACAGCGCCAGCAGCATCATTCCGCCTTGTAGCGCCCAGTATCGCCAGAACGGGTTCGCGGCGTCGGTCCAAGGGCAGCCTTTTCGCGCCAGTTTGGCCTGCTCGGCGGTGAAGGCCGACGTCAGACATTGCCACAGAACGCGGGGGTAGAAGCGGTGGAAGCCCTCGTTATAGCGGGCCGTGACCGGATCGCGTGGGGTGCCGACATAGCGGTGATGGACCAGCAGGTGTTCGGACCGGAAATGGGAATAAAGCACCATGGCCAGAAGGATATCGCCCAGCCAGCGCTCGAACCGGGATTTCTGGTGCATCAACTCGTGGCTGTAGTTGATGCCGATCGTGCCCGAGATCACGCCCATGCCGAAGAACAGCCCGATTTTTCCCGCGGTTATCAGATGGTCGGCGCGGGTTGCGTACCAGATCAGGCCGTAAAGGGTCAAAAACTGGACCGGCACCCACAGCTTGGTCAGCAGGATGTACCAGCGCAAAACCCCATCGGGTGTCTCGGGGTCCGCGTTTTGCAGGTTCAGCCCCGTTAAACGGTCGAGCACAGCAAACGCCCACCACGTGGACAGGGGCACCAGCAACACCCAAGCGCCGCCCGCCACGGCTGTTGCCCAGATCAGGGGGATCAGCAGAAAAGACAGCCAGAACGGCAGCGCCGAGTGCCAGCGAGACAGGGTGTCTGATGCGATCATTGCGATGCTCCGAAAAGTGCAGTCAGCCTAACCTTGGCCAACCGATTTGCACAGCGGCCTATTGGCCGCGCCAGAGGTCATGGGCCTTGCGCATCACAGTGGGCAGGTCGCCGGGTTTGAAACTGTGTTTGTCCAGAAAGGTCAGGCCTTCGGGGTGCAAACCTTCGGGCAATTCTGCGGTCCATATGCTTAACACAAGGTGAAAATGCGTGAAAGTGTGCCGTACCTCTCCCGGCAGAATGCGCCAATTGGCGGGAAAGGGCGGTGCCTCGGACGGGGTGTCGGACCAGTCCGAGCCGGGCCAGCCCAGCATGCCGCCCAGCAGACCTTTGTCGGGGCGGCGTTCCAGCAGCATTGCGCCAGTGGCGCTACGGGCTATGTAAACATGCCCGAACCGGGTGGGTTTGGGCTTTTTCGGAGTTTTCTTGGGCAAATCAGCCTGAGTCCCGGCCACCCGCGCAAGGCACGGATCACGCAACGGGCAAATACCGCAGGCCGGGGATTTTGGCGTGCAGATGGTCGCGCCCAGATCCATCACCGCCTGCGCGTAATCGCCGGGCCGCTGCGCCGGGGTCAGCGCTGCGGCCTTGTCCTTGAGCACAGGCTTTGACCCCGGCAGAGGGTCGTGGATATCGAAAAGTCGGGCCATGACCCGCTCGACATTGCCGTCCAGCACCGTCTCGGGCCGGGCAAAGGCAATGGCCGAGATCGCAGCGGCGGTGTAAGGCCCGATGCCCGGAAGCTGTAACAGCGCATCATAGGTTTCGGGGAAGCGCCCGCCATGCGCATCCGCCACCACCCGCGCGCATTTCAGCAGGTTGCGGGCGCGGGCGTAATATCCAAGCCCGGCCCATTCGCCCATCACCTGATCGTCTGGCGCGGCTGCAAGCGCTTCGACGGTTGGCCAGCGGGTCGTGAAGCGGGTGAAGTAATCGCGCACGGCGGCCACCGTCGTCTGTTGCAACATCACCTCGGACAGCCAGACGCGATAGGGGTCGGGCTGCATCCCGGCCCTGCGATCCGCCGGACCCACGCGCCACGGCATGTCTCGCGCATGGCGGTCGTACCAGTCGAGCAGAGCCCCGCTCACGTCAAATTCACCGATGTCACGCAAGTTTTATTCATCTCTCTGTCGGGTTTCGCTGGCACCTGCCAGTCTGCCCATTACAATAGTGGCGCAGGAGTTGGAAACCAGATGCAGCGCAGACGTTCTTCGACCCGCGGGTTCAAACGCACCGCGACTTTGCTGAACGACCAGATTCGGCGCGCCGGGGAAACCCGCGGCTTTGCCGTATCGCGCCTGCTGACCCATTGGGCCGAGATTGTCGGACAGGACACCGCCGCCATCGCCCGCCCGGTGAACGTGGGCTATGGCCGGGGCGGTATGGGCGCAACGCTGACCGTGCTGACCACCGGGCCGCAGGCCCCGATGCTGGAGATGCAAAAGGACCAGCTGCGCCACAAGGTGAACGCGGTCTACGGCTACAACGCCATAAGCCGCATTCGCATCACCCAGACCGCTCCGACCGGATTTGCCGAGGGGCAGGCCAGTTTCGACCACAAGCCGAAACAGGCGAAACCTGAAATTGCACCTGAAATCGCAGCCGAGGCTGACAATGTGTCGCGCGACGTAAACGACAGTGATTTGCGCGCCGCCCTTGAACGCCTCGGACGCAACGTTTTATCAAAACGGAAACGCTGAGAAAGGGCCGAGAATGAGCCGTATTGCAACCGTAATCTGTGCGGCTGTCGCCGTGGCCGCAGGCGGCTACTGGCTGTCGCAGTCGAACTCTTCCCCCGCTTACCCGCTGGTAAGCAGCGCCGAAGCGCAGGAGGCTGATCTGGACACCTCGACCATCGTCGAGATGGTTCAGGGGGCCGAGGATGCGCCGGTGGAGATCATCGAATACGCATCCTACACCTGTCCGCATTGCGCGAATTTCCATCAGGGGGCGTATAAGCAGCTCAAGAAGGATTTCATCGATACCGGGAAGGTCAAGTTCATCTATCGCGAGGTGTATTTTGACCGCTATGGCCTGTGGGCCTCGATGGTGGCGCGCTGTGGTGGCCCCGAGAAGTTCTTTGGCATTTCCGATCTGATCTACGAAGGCCAGTCCGAATGGACCCAAGCCGGTGGCCCGGCCGAGATCGTGGATGAGTTGCGCAAGATCGGACGTCTTGCCGGGATCGACAATGACCAGCTAGAGGCCTGCCTGCAGGACGGCACCCGCGCGCAGACGCTGGTGGCCTGGTATCAGGAAAATGCCGAGCGCGACGGGGTGCAGGCGACGCCCTCTTTCGTTGTGAACGGCAAAAAGGTCTCGAACCAGTCCTACGAAGACTTCAAGGCGCTGATCGAAGAGGAACTGGGCAGCTAAGCCCTTTTCCAACGGTCCCTGCTAGGGTGCAGGGGCCGCCTTCAGCAGAATGTCTTTGACCCGGTCGGCCTCGTCCACACGCAGGCGGACCGGCAGGGTCAGCACCTTGTTTCGAAAGGCAGGCGGCAGGCGCACGGCGTCCTTCTCCGTCGTGACCATCTGCGCGCCTAACAGCCGGGCGTCGTTTTCCAATCGAGTCATGAGTGCCTGTGTCAGCGGCTGGTGATCATCCAGCGCTTCGGCCCGCAGAACATCCGCCCCCAGCGTGCGGAGGGTCTGAAAGAACTTCTCTGGGTGCCCGATACCGGCAAAGGCCAGAACCCGCGTATCACCCCAGTCCATTCCGGTTTGCAGCGGTTCCACCGCGCCCATCGCACGCGGCACCGTTAGCTTTGAGCCCCAGTGGTCGGCAAACACGCCCTGCGCCGGGGCGTCACCCAGCGACAGGACCAAATCGGCGCGCTGCAGCCCGGTATCGACGGGTTCTCGCAAGGGGCCCGCAGGCAGGCACAAGCCGTTGCCAAAGCCGCGCCCAGCATCCACCACGATGATCGAGAAATCCTTGGCGACCGAGGGGTTCTGGAACCCGTCATCCAGAACGATCACCGTCGCCCCGCCTGCCGCAGCGGCGCGGGCCCCGGCGGCGCGGTCTTTGGCGACCCAAACCGGGGCGAACATCGCCAGCAACAGCGGTTCGTCCCCGACCTGCGCCGCCGTGTGTTTGGCCGGATCGACCCGCACCGGGCCATCCAGCGAACCGCCATGGCCGCGGCTAACCACATGGGGCGCGTGCCCGCCACTGCCAAGCTGCTCAATCGCCCAAATCACGGTCGGGGTTTTTCCAGTTCCACCTGCGTTCAGATTGCCGACGCAGATCACCGGAACACCGGGCCGTATGTCCGGCTCAGACGCCACCCGCCGCGCCGTGGCTAATGCGTAAATCCTGCCCAGCGGCGCCAAAAGCCGCGCGCGCAGGTCCAGCCGGTCCGGGGCGGTGTTCCAGAACTCAGGCGCCCGCATCTTGTGCACTCCGTTGGTCCAGCGCTTCCTGTATCCTGTCGATCAACAGGTCCGCCTGTGGTGCGCCTTCGGTGATCATCTCCCACCCGGCCAGCGCCATATCCGCAGACCGGTCCGGGGCCAGAAGCGCTTCGACCGCGTCGCCCAATTCGGTGGCGGTTCGCACCTCCTGCGCTGCATGGGCCTGTTTTAGGCGATCATACATGTCCTGATAGCGGTGCACAAAAGGGCCATGGATGATGGCCGACCCCAGCGCGATGGCCTCTAGCGGATCGCGACCGCCCGCGCCGCGTTCCAATGAGCTGGCCATGAAACTGACCGACGACACGCGGTGCCACAGGCCAAGGTCTTCGGGTTCCGAGGACAGGATGACCTGCGTGGTATCCTCGATCGGTGCGCCGTCATCCCAGTTGGCGCAGCGCAGGTCCATCGCCTCGAGCCGCCGGTGCAGCGGCGCGGCCTCGCTGGTGTCGGCCACGTGCAGGATCAGCGCCAGCCGAGGCAGAACCCGCAGGGCCTGACGGTGGGCGCTGAGGACCGAGATGAACTCTTTGTCGATCACCCCGGCGGCCAGCCAAACCGGACGCCCGGCAAAGGCGTGAGTGATCTCGATCAGTTCGTCCTCGGGCCAGGACCGGGGGATCGGGCTGATCTGCAGCGGCGGGGCCTCGGCCACTTTGGTTGAGGTGACGCCCAGCCGCCGGATCTGACGCGCGGCGTCCGCCGTTGGCGCAAGGATCGTCTGGAAACAGTCGAACGTGCATCGGGCAATATCGGGCAGCCAACGCACGCCCAGCGGAACGGTGATATCCGGCTGCGCCTCGATCAGGATCATCGGGATGCCGTGCTCATCGGCGCGGGTGATCAGGTTGGGCATCAGCCCGCCGCCAACCCAAAGCGCCATGTCGGGTTGCCAATGGTCCAAAAACCCGCGCGTGGTTCGGGCATTGTCCACCGGCAGAGCGACCAGCGGATAGGGGTTGCCTGTCCAGCCGGTCAGATCGGTTTCGGGCGGTGCGGTCAGAAGAACCGAGATGCCGGGTCGGGTTTGCTGCAGGCGCAGACAGAAATCGCAGACCGCGCGCAGCCTGTCCTGCGCGGCGACATGCACCCACAGCACCTCGCCTGCGGGGCGCGGCAGTTCATAGTGACCAGCCGCGTTGGGTCTGTTCCAGGACAGAATCCGATAAGCCGCAAGGCTTAATGAGCGTTGCTTGCTCATGCCCCGATCCCGGGACCGTTCGGGTCGAGCTGCGCCGATATCTGAGCGTGAAGGCCAGAGCCTGTGCCGATCACGCCGTTCAGACGCGGATGGGCATTGTTGAACCGCAGCGGCTGGCCGGTTCTGTCGGTGCAAATGCCTCCGGCCTCGCGAATGATCAGATCGCCGGCCGCGATGTCCCATTCCCAACTGGGGCGCAGGGTCAGCATCCCGTCGAACCGCCCCTGCGCCACCAGCGCCATGCGATAGGCCAGCGAGGGGCGATAGGCGCGTTTGAAGGCGGGAGGCTGACCCTGCCGCCAGTGATGCGGATCAAGGTTGGGTTTGGCGGCGAGCAGTTCCGCTTGCGCTAAAACAGCGCTGTCCGATGCGCGCAGAGGCTGCCCGTTCAGCGTTGCCCCCTGATCCTTGGCGGCGGCGTAAAGCAGGTCGCGCTGGGGCAGATAGACCACGGCGGCGGTAACCTCGCCGTTGTCGGCGACCGCCAGCGAATGGGCCCAAGTGCGGGACCCTTCGGCAAAGCTGCGGGTGCCGTCGATTGGGTCGATGACAAAAACCTGGTCGCGGGTCAGACGGTCCGAGGTATCCTCGGTCTCTTCGCTCAGCCAGCCATAGCCGGGCCGGGCAGAAGGCAGGCGTTGTTCCAGCATCGCGTTGACGGCCAGATCAGCCTCGGTCACCGGACCGGCCCCGCCGGGTTTGTCCCAGCGCTGCGCCTGCGCGCCGGAATATCGGGTTGCGATCTTTCCGGATTCGAGCGCGGCTTCGATCAGCAAGGGCAGGTCAGTTGCCGGCAAGTGTCATCCCTTCGATCAGCACCGAGGGCACGACGCGCGACAGATAGGTCCGCGCGTCATTGGCCGGGATGATCCGTTTCAGCATGTCGCGCAGATTGCCCGCGATGGTGCATTCGTTGACCGGATATGTGATCTGCCCGTTTTCAACCCAGAAGCCCGAAGCCCCACGGGAGTAATCGCCAGTATTGGGGTTGATCGTCGACCCGATCATCGAGGTCACCAGCAGCCCAGTGCCCATATCGCGCAGCAGATCGGCGCGGCTGCGCTCGCCCTGCGTCAGGCTCAGGTTCCAGTTGCTGGGTGAGGGCGGACCGGACACCCCGCGCGCGGCGTTGCCGGTGGATGTCATCTCAAGCTTGCGGGCGCTGGATAGATCCAGCGTCCAGCCGGTCAACACGCCGTTTTCGACAATGGCGCGACGGCGGGTCGGCAGCCCTTCGGCATCGAAGGGGCGCGAGCCTGCGATGCGCGGGCGGTGCGGGTCTTCGATCAGCGACAGGTGTTCGGGCAGAACCTGTTCGCCCAGACTGTCCTTCAGCCACGAGGCCCCGCGCGCGATGGCGGCGCCGTTGCTGGCGGCCAGCAGGTGCCCGATCAGCGAGGATGAGATACGCTCGTCAAACAGAACCGGGAAGCTGCCGGTGGCAGGCTGGCGCGCGCCAACCTGTTCCACGGCGCGTTCGCCTGCGGTGCGCCCTATCTCGTCCGCGCTGCGCAGGTCGGACTGAAAGGTCCGGCTGTCGCCGTCATAATCCCGCTCCATCCCGGTGCCTTCGCCCGAGATCGCAACGCACGAGGTCGAGCGGCTGCTGCGTTCGTACCCGCCGGAAAAGCCATTGGTTGCGGCGAGATGCACCCGGTGCGTGCCATAGCTGGCAGCCGCGTCGGAAACCTGCGACACGCCCTGAACCGCCAGCGCCGCTGCCTCGGCGGCCAGCGCGTCTTGCATCAGCGCCTCGGCGGTGGGTTCGGGGGTGGGGTCGTACATTTCCAGTGCTTGCATGTCCCAACCGGTGGCCAGTTGGTCGCTGTCGGCCAGCCCGGTGAACGGGTCTTCGGGGGCCTCACCCGCCATCGCAACGGCGCGTTCCGCCATCGCGGTCAGCGTTTCCGGGCGGCTGTCCGAGCTTGAGACGATGGCCTGCCGTTTTCCCAGAAACACGCGCAGCCCCAGATCGGTGCCCTCGGACCGTTCCGCATGCTCCAGCGCGCCGCCGCGCACCTCGACCGAGACCGAAGAGCCGTCAAGGACAATTGCATCAGCCGCTTCGGCCCCCGCCTTGCGGGCCGCGTCCAGCAAATTCTGGCTGATCTCTTCTGGTGTTCGGGTCATGACGCCTCCGGAGTGGTTGCACAGGACGTAGCCCCGGACCGTCCGTCCCGCAAGACCTGTGAACCGATTGAAGTATGAACAAATCTTGTGGAAACCCGGGGCCCCGGGTGCAGGGGGAAGAAGGCCGCCTGATCACGGCCTTCTTCCGGGGCGCATTATTTGATGCGCTGACCGTTGGCTTCAATCTGGCCGTTTTCCTTGAACTCGATCGTCGAATTCAGCGTGTCTGGCCCGTCACCTGGGACCGCCATCATGCCCATCATCATCCGGGCCCCCAGCGCGTCGCTTTCTCCGATCACGCCCATGCCGATCAGCGTGTCGATCAGCGCGTTCGCGCCCGAAAGCTGCAGGTTCGCCACGCCCGAGGGCGCAGGCATCCCGCCAAATTCTTCGGTGTTCGAGTTGTCGAAGGTGAAATCCCCATCCCCGCTCAGTTTCGCGCCGACCAGCGACACCAGCAATTCGTTGATTTTCAGTGAATGCAGCTCACCGGGCGCTTCTTCCGAGGTTTCCAACTGGGCGGCGGTTTCGGGATCGAAGATGTTCATCAAGACCTTCGCGGTGCCGGTGGCGTCCAGCGCAATGGTTGCCGGATCGCGCGGCAGGGCACCGGCAGGGTCAAAGATGCTCCACAACACGTCGGACATGGTGAAGTCGGTCAGGTTGACAGCAAAGCCAAAGGGCTGAATCTCTTCGGATTGCTTAACCGGGAATTCGAACTTCAGACCGGCGCTGTCCATCGCAATCTCGATTGGAAAGGGCAGATCGGCAGTGGTCACCGCCAGCTTGGTGCTGTTCTGTTCGATGTCATAGGCCAGGCGCTGGGCGTCGATGCTGGCCGCGAACCGTCCGCCCTCGGACGAGCTGCCCATGGAAAAGGCCTGACCCTCGCTGGAGCCGCTGATATCCGTGGCACCCGAGGCATAGGTGAAATTGCCCGAGAAGGAAAAACCGGCCTCGTAAAACGCCTGCGGATCGGACAGATCGAACCCGGCCGGGATGACGTTGTCGCCTTCGAAGGACAGCTCTTTCAACGACCCGTCGATCAGGCCGGTATCCCCGTTTTCAGGCTCTTTGAAACGCAGGGTATAGGCCATCTCACCAGCCTTGAAGGTCTGTGTGACGTCCCGGTTTTCACCGATGCGCATGCGCGAGCTTCCGGCCAGATCGCTCATGTTGAAGCTGACGCCCAAGGCGTCTTCGGGCAGATCCTCGCCTTCGACCTTAAGCGACTCCAGCACGATCCCCAGCGCGTTGGCGCTGTAATCATAGGTCATGTCGTCTGGCGAGCCCGACACCACCATATCAAGCTGGTCATGGGAATAGACGACGTCGACCGAAAACGCCTCACCCTCGGCGTCGCCGGACACGGTCATCGGAAAACTGTTGGGCAGGCCGATGCTGACCGTGCCATCGCCGTTTTCCGTCAGGTCCATCGCGGGCACGGTGACGGTGAACTGCCCGTCCTCTTCCGGCATATCCAGCGTAACCGTCATGTTCGAGATGGTGGTCACATCGCCCGACACGCTCTGATCGCCGGTGACGGTGTAGCCCATCGACTCGAAATAGCTCTGCCAGTCGGACCAGACATCATCCGCGGTCAGATCGGCCAGCGCGCCTTGGGTGGCGACGGCATAGGCCAGAGCTGCGCCACAGCTGCGGCGTAGAAAAACAGACATAGGATACCCTTCGTTATCAATTTTGCGCGCATCGTCGGGTCTGGGGCTGCCATCGTCAAGGGGCAAGGGGTAGACCGGTTCCCCGTTTCCGCGCTACCCCTGCAGAAAGTGATCGGCACAACAGAGAAGGAGCGGCACATGCAGGGGAAAACGGTACTCATAACAGGCGCCAGCCGTGGCATCGGGGCCGAGGCGGGGCGCGTTTTTGCCGCAGCCGGGGCCAATGTCGCGCTGGTGGCGCGCAGCGGCCATCAGATCAACGCGCTGGCGGCAGCACTGGGCGACAACGCCATCGCGCTGACCTGCGATGTCAGCGATTTCGCGCAGGTCGAACAAGCGGTGGCCGATTGCGTGGCGCGCTTTGGCGGACTGGATGTGCTGATCGGCAATGCAGGGGTGATCGAGCCGATCTTTCACCTGTCCAACGCCGATGTCGCCAACTGGAGTCAGGCGATCGACATCAACCTCAAGGGCGTGTTCTACGGTATGCGCGCCGCCCTGCCGGTGATGCGAGCAGCGGGCGGGGGGACAGTGCTGACCGTATCTTCGGGCGCGGCGTCCAACCCGGTTGAGGCGTGGAGCCATTATTGCGCCTCCAAGGCCGGGGCGAAGATGCTGACCGAATGCCTGCATCTGGAAGAGGCGCATAACGGCATCCGCGCCATGGGCCTGTCGCCGGGTACGGTTGCCACGGATATGCAGCGGGTGATCAAGGCCAGCGGCATCAACCCGGTCAGCCAGTTGGACTGGGATGTGCACATTCCGGCAGACTGGCCCGCGCGGGCGTTGCTGTGGATGTGCTCAGCCGATGCGGATGAGTTTCTGGGTACGGAAATCTCGCTGAGGCAGGAGGACATTCGCGCAAGGATTGGCCTGACGTGATCGACCTGACGCAAGAGGACGGTCTGTGGACCGTCACAATCAACAATCCCGGCAAGGCCAATGCGCTGACCGGGGCGATGCTGACGGAACTGGCCGAGATTGCCGAGGCCGCCACAGAAGCGCGGGCGCTGATCCTGACCGGTGCAGGCAAGGTGTTCAGCGCTGGGGCCGATCTTCATGAGGCGCGGGCGGGGCTCGCCACCTCGGACGTGTGGGAGCGGCTGTCCGGTGCTATTGCCGCGCTGCCCTGCCTGTCCGTTGCGGCGCTGAACGGCACGCTGGCGGGTGGGGCGAATGGTATGGCGTTGGCTTGTGACCTGCGTATCGCGGTGCCGTCGGCCAAGTTTTTCTACCCGGTCATGAAGCTGGGATTTCTGCCGCAACCCTCTGATCCCAAACGCATGTCTGCGCTGATCGGACCGGCCCGAACCCGGCTGATCCTGATGGCAGGGCAGAAGATCACTGCGCAGGAGGCGTATACCTTTGGCCTCGTGGACCGCGTGGTCGAACCCGAGGACCTGATGCAGACGGCCCGCGATCTGGTTGCTGACAGCCTGGGTGCGGACCCGAAAATTGCCGCAGGCATTGCAAGGCTCTGCGGATGAGGCTGTCTGCCCTGCGCCTGCGTGTGGCCGACCCCGAGCGGCTGGCCGCTTTCTACTGCGATGTGCTCGGTATGTCGGTGCGCGCCGAGGGGCCGAACCGTCGCGTTGGCTACAAGGGCCAGGATGCCGACCTGCTGCTGATGCCCGGGGGTGGTGGCTATGCCCATGACCGGGGGCAGCGCTATTGGAAGATCGGCCTGACCCTGCCCGATGTCGATCTGGCCGCCGCCGCCCTGCGCCAGCAGGGCGTCACCGTCAGCGCGCCGAACCAGTTTCTGGACATCGGCTATATGTGCCACCTGAGCGATCCCGAGGGCTTCGTCATCGAACTGCTCCAGCATGATTTCGAAGGCAATCGCCCCAAAAACGCGGCGGACTCTGAGGCCCCGTTTGCGCAGGCACGGATTGGCCAAATCACCCTGCGGACAGGGGATATCGCGGCTGAAGATTCGTTCTGGCGCGCGCAAGGTATGCGCCTTCTGTCCGTGCAGGACGTTGCCCCCTATGGGTTTGACCTGCATTTCTATGCCTTCACCGAAGACACGCCGCCGGACCGCGATCTCTGGTCGGTGAAAAACCGCGAATGGCTGTGGAAACGCCCTTACACAACGCTGGAATTCCAGCATGCGACGGGTGCGCGTTTTGCCCCGGTGCCCGACTATAAAGGGATCGAGGTTGAGGGGCTGGAGTCACCTCTGCAGGACGCTTTTAGCGACACGGTTCTGCCCGGCTGATCACCGCCCTCGCCGCTTGCCCGGAACTTTCGACCGGAATCCGGGCGGGCGTTTTCGGACCCAGTCCAGAAATTTCTCAAGCCGGGGATGAGCGCGCAGGTCCTCGACCGTGTTGAAATTGCGGGCCAGTTCCGCCTCGGTCAGGGTGGCGTGGACCTCTTTATGGCAGATCTGGTGCAGCAGGACGGTCTTCCCGCCCTTGCCTCCTTTGAGTTTTGGGATCAGATGATGCAGGCTGCCCGACCCGTCGGGGATCGGGCGGTCGCAGAGCGGACAGATCGGATCGCTGGTCGTCATGGGGCAAGGATGTGCGCCAACGGGCGACCAAGGCAAGAGGGTGAGAATGGCGCAGGCAGTGGTGATCGGGGCAGGACCGGCGGGTTTGATGGCCGCAGAGCAGCTTGCCGCCGCTGGTCATTCGGTGATTGTGGCCGAGGCCAAACCCTCGGTCGCGCGCAAGTTTCTGATGGCAGGGAAGTCGGGGCTGAACCTGACAAAGGATGAGCCGTTTGATGCCTTGATCCGGTCTTATGACGAAGCGGCCGAGTGGCTGCACCCGATGATCGCCGAATTTGATGCCGGGGCCGTTCAGGATTGGGCACGGGGCTTGGGGCAGGAGCTGTTCACAGGCTCGACGGGCCGGGTGTTTCCCAAGGTCATGAAAGCCTCACCGCTTTTGCGCGCGTGGCTTGCGCGGCTGGCAGAGGCCGGGGCTGAGATCAGAACCCGTTGGCGCTGGACCGGATGGGACGCAGACGCGATGACCTTCGAGACGCCGGAGGGGCCGCAGATGTTGGACGCGGACGTCACGATCCTCGCAATGGGTGGGGCCAGTTGGGCGCGGTTGGGCTCGGATGGGCGCTGGGCCGGGGCGCTTGCCGCCAAAGGCGTGGCGCTTGCCCCTTTCGCCCCGTCAAACTCCGCGCTCTCGGTTGACTGGAGCGCCCATATGCGGCCGCATTTCGGGGCCGCGCTGAAATCGGTGCGTTGGATGGCGGGCGAGTTCGACAGCCGGGGTGAGGCCACGATCTCTGAGACCGGGTTGGAGGGGGGAGGTCTTTATTCCCTGACTCCGGCAATGCGCATTGGTGCGGATTTATGCGTCGATTTGCTGCCCGATCTGGACAATCAGACGCTGCAGGCGCGATTCGCGGCCAAGAGCCCCAAGACCACATTGACGCAATGGATGAAAAAGTCGCTGAACCTGCCGCCGCAGAAGATCGCTCTGTTTCACGAGATGTCCAAGCAAATGGCCTTGCCCAAGGGGCAGGAGATTGCGGTGCTGAAACGGCTTCCGATCCTTGGCGCGCGCCTGCGCCAGATCGATGAGGCGATCTCGACGACGGGTGGCGTGCGGCGCGATGCGGTGGATGATGGCCTGATGCTAACCGCCAGACCGGGCGTGTTCTGCGCCGGAGAGATGCTGGATTGGGAGGCCCCGACTGGCGGCTACTTGCTGACAGCCTGTTTTGCGACGGGTCGATGGGCGAGCCGGGCAGCGGCGGAATGGGTGCAGGCCAATCCCAAAGGCCGGTGATCAGCGCGACCGCGCCAGCATCGCTAATCGGATCATCGCCCTCTCTACCAGTGCCATGGCTGGCGCGGTTTGCCCGGCAGATCGCAGCGACAGGTCGGTATCGGTCAGCACCGTCAGCGCGGTCTGCAGTTTGGGCGCGCCCCAGCCCTGCGCCTGTCGCAGGATACGGTCGCGCCGCTTGCCATAGACCGGCGGGCGCAGCTTGCCGATTCCCTGCGCCGCCCCGCCCGGGTCCGACGCGCAGGCGTAGAGCGTCCGAAAGTGCCGGGTGGCACCGATGCACAATGTGACTCCGTTGGTGCCCTGCGCCTGCAGACGGCGGATCAACGGCCCGATCTCACCGGCGCGGCCCTCGGCGACCACGTTCAGCACATCGTCCAGCGCGGCCTCGGTCGAGCGGGGGGCGCAGGCTTCGATATCCTCGATGTTCAGCTCCGTAGAATCGCCGCGTTTGTAGAGCGACAGTTTCTCAACCGTCTGGCCGAAATCGCCGGGGCTGAGGCTGGTGGCCAACTCGCTCAGCGCCGACATCGAGTCGCGCGGGATGTTCTGCAACCCGGCCTGCGCCAGAACCCGCTCGACCTCGGCGCGCGAGGGCGGATCGTCGTAGACGCCTACGGCATAAGCGTTGGCATGTGCTTCAAACGCCTTGCGAATCTTGGAACTTGGCTTCAGCTGCCCCGCCGTCACGATAATCTGGGCATCACCGGGCACCCAATCCTCGAGCGCAGCAAGAATCGACGGCGCGGCGGAATCGGTCGTGTCCTCGACAAACACCGCGCGGGGGCCGGGGAAGAACCCAACCGCCTTGACTGCATCCAGCAACAAAGCCGGATCACCGCGCAGGTCACTGCCGGGCAGGTGGGTCAGGCGCATTTCCTCTTCGGCACCGGCCCCGAGAAGCGCGGCGAGGACTTGCTGGCGTTTCAGGGCCACGCGCATCGCATCCACGCCATAGATCAGCAGGCCGGTTTTGTCCGCGTCCGGTTTGGCGAAATAGCCATCCGCCTCGCGCGGGCTCAGCTTCATGCGGTCAGGCCCGGCGTGGCGTAGAGGCGATTCATGATCTGGCTCGACAGAATCACCATCAGCCGTTCTTTCGCGTCCCGCTCATCCGCCAGTGTCGACACGGTGGACCCTGCGGCGGAATAGCCGACAAAGTCGGAAACAGTGCCCGACGCCACGATCTGGCCGGTTTCATTCGACCGCAACGCATATTGCGCCTGCCCGTCGATGGAATAGCGGTTGGTTTCGTTGGTCGTGGTGATCGCGGCGGCGCGGATTTGGGTCGAGACCTTCACGTCCAGTTTATAGGTCCCGCCCGAAGTCGCGCTGCGGCCCAGTTGCTGTTCCAGATTCTGCACCAGAAGAAAGCTGTCGACTGTATTCGGGGCCGAAACGGCAACTTTGCCATAAAGCTCTGATCCCGATCCGCCCGGAGCATAGACTGGCTGGAACCCGCAGGCGGCCAGCGCGAAGGGCATCAGCAATAGGGTTCTGCGCTCAAACGACGACATTCACGATCCGGCCCGGGACTACGATTACTTTCTTGGGTGCAGCGCCATCCAGCGCCTTTTGCACAGCTTCGGTGCTGAGCGCGATTTTTTCAACCTCGTCCTTGGCCATGTCTTTCGCCACGCTGATTTCCGCACGGCGCTTGCCATTGATCTGGATGGGTAGGGTGACAGTGTCATCGACCAGCATCGCCTCATCCGCGACCGGCCAAGGGGCGGTGGCGACCAGACCTTCGCCGCCCAGCAAGTGCCAGAGTTCCTCGGACAGGTGCGGTGTCATTGGCGACATGAGTTGCGCCAGCGTCTTGGCGGCCTCACGCTTCGCGGCAGAGCCCGCCTTGGACTTCGCCAGCGTGTTGGTAAAGGCATAAAGCTTTGCGATGGAGGCGTTGAAGCCGAAGGATTCAACCCCACCCGAGACATCGTGGATGGCTTTGTGCATCTCGCGCAGCAGAGTTTCATCCTCGGCATTGGACGGGGCGTCCGATTCGGCAATCTCGGACGCGATGCGATGAACGCGGCTGAGGTGTTTGAATGCGGCTTCGGCGCCGGATGCGGTCCATTCCACGTCGCGCTCGGGCGGCGAATCGGACAGGACGAACCACCGCGCGGTATCTGCGCCAAAGGCCGAGATGATACTGACAGGATCGACCACATTTTTCTTGGATTTCGACATTTTGGCCGAGGGGATGATCTCGACCTCGGTGCCGTCGGCCAGTTTGCCGTCGGTCACGTCCTCTGGCAGGTGATAGACCGGGCGGTCATTGGCGTCGCGGGTCTGGTAGATCTCATGCGTCACCATGCCTTGGGTGAACAGGGCATCGAACGGTTCGATGGCCTTTTTCGGCAGGTGGCCGGTGATGTTCATCGCCCGCGCGAAGAAGCGGGAATAGAGCAGGTGCAGAATCGCGTGCTCGATCCCGCCGATATACTGGTCGACATTCATCCAGTATTCAGCTTCGGCCAAATCGGTGGGCGTTTCTGCGCGTGGAGCGGTGAAGCGGGCGAAATACCAGGACGAATCGACGAAGGTGTCCATCGTGTCTGTCTCGCGCTTGGCCGGAGCCCCGCAGGACGGGCAGGTGCAATCGCGCCAGGTCGGGTGACGGTCCAGCGGGTTGCCGGGTTTGTCAAAGGTCACATCATCGGGCAGGCGGACCGGCAGGTTCTCTTTCTTCTCAGGCACCACGCCGCAGGTTTCGCAATGCACAACGGGAATCGGGCAGCCCCAATAGCGCTGGCGGGAAAGGCCCCAGTCGCGCAGGCGGTATTTGGTGACGCCTTCACCCCAACCGGCTTTCTCGGCGAAATCGACGGTGGTGTTGATGGCCTCGTCGCCGGTGGCCTCGGTCAGGCCCGCAAAATGGTTCACCCAGCGGACTTTTTCGGTTTTCGGCGGGACGAATGCGATCTTGTCGACCGGCGTGTCATTGTCGAGTGCGAAGAAGGTATCAACAACCGGCAACCCATATTTGCGGCAGAAATCCAAATCGCGCTGGTCATGCGCCGGGCAGGCAAAGATCGCGCCGGTGCCGTAATCCATCAGGATGAAGTTGGCGATCCAGACCGGCAGTTCCCAATTCGGATCCAGCGGATGCTTGACCTTGATGCCGGTGTCATAGCCCAGCTTTTCAGCAGTTTCGATGGCCTCCTCGGTGGTGCCGCCCTTGCGGCATTCGGCAACAAATTCAGCGACTTCGGGGCTCTCGGCCTCAAGCTGCTTGGCAATCGGGTGATCCGGAGAAATGCCGACAAAAGACGCGCCCAGCAGTGTATCGGGGCGAGTCGTATAGACGGTGATCGGCTCTCCACCATCGGTGCGGTCAAAGGAAAACTGAAGCCCGCGTGACTTGCCGATCCAGTTTTCCTGCATCAGCCGCACCTTGGCGGGCCAGTTGTCCAGAGTATCCAGCGCGTCCAGAAGTTCCTCGGAATATTCCGAAATCTTGAAGAACCACTGAGTCAGCTCGCGCCGTTCCACCAAAGCCCCCGAACGCCAACCGCGCCCGTTTTCAACCTGTTCGTTGGCCAGAACGGTCATGTCGACCGGGTCCCAGTTCACCACGGCGTTCTTGCGATAGACCAAGCCGGCCTCAAGCATATCCAGAAACAGCGCCTGTTGCTGGCCATAATACTCGGGATCACAGGTGGCAAATTCGCGCGACCAATCAATCGACAGGCCCAAAGGCTTCATCTGCCCGCGCATGTCAGCGATGTTGCCATAGGTCCAGTCTTTTGGATGGCCACCAATCGCCATCGCGGCGTTTTCTGCAGGCATCCCGAATGCATCCCACCCCATCGGGTGTAGCACGTTATGCCCGGTCGCCAGTTTGTGCCGCGCGATCACGTCGCCCATAGTATAATTGCGCACATGCCCCATATGGATTCGGCCGGACGGGTAGGGGAACATCTCAAGCACATAGTATTTCGGCTTGTCCGCCTTGTGGTTGGCGGTGAAGAGCCCGGCCTTGTCCCAGGCCTCTTGCCATTTTGCTTCGATTTCGGTGGCCGAGTAGCGCGACATCATGCGGTCCTTCGTGAATGAAAACGCCGGGACAGAGCCCGGCGTGGTCTTAGAGTGAATTTCGTCGGGTTGCTAGAACTTACTGTCTGCAATGCGTAGCTGGCGCGCCCGCGACAGGATGGCATCCTCGACCGCGCGGGTGGTTGCGGCGCTGACCGGGGCACCGCCGCTGGTCTGGAGCGCAACCGACAAAGAGCGCGCCGCAAGGGCCGGGTCGCTGATGTGTACGGTCGCCCGATAGGATCGGCCCCCACCCGGAGGTGTGCCGTAACCCGTTACAATTACGCCGGTAAACGGATCGACCTCTTGCACGGGCAGGAAACTCAGCACATCCAGCGATGCGGACCAGAGATAGCGGTTCACATTTGTCGTCTGTTCCGCGTTGCTGCGGTCGAAAACATCCCAGATGGTCGAGCGGTTCGGGTCGTTCAGTTCCTGCTCGTCCGTATTGCCGCCTGTGATCAGGTTGGGATTGTAGGCCGACGGAGAAGGGCGATTCTGCCCGCAGGCCGAGACTGTCGCCGTCAGCACGATCAAACCCAGAATCTTCGGCATGCGCATGGTCTGTCAGTCCTGTTTCGCTGTTTACGCGTGGTTCGGGTGATACTCCTAGACAAGGACCCATGGCGCAACAACCCTATTCTTAGGAAATATACGCATCCCAACCGGATAACGGGGCGGAAAAGGACTGTGGCATCCTTGCACCAATTTATTCCCAATGAAGCCAATGCACTTATGCCAAGCTTGCGTGAAGGGGGCAAAAAGAGCGAAACGGTGTCCGTGCTGAGACATGTGCAGAGGCATGTGTCGAGTAGAAATTTTGAAACCGAGGGAAACAAGATGAAAAAAGTTCTCTTCGCAACGACGGCGCTGATCGCGACCGCAAGCGTTGCAGCAGCTGAAGTTCGCTTCAGCGGTTACGGCCGTTTTGGTCTGGGTTACGCAGAAGACCGCTCCGGTACTGTAACCAACTTCTCCACTTCGGGTGGCGTTGTAACAGCCACCAACACTGCAGTTGTTGACACCGACGACACCATCCTGGTCTCGCGCTTCCGTCTGAACATCGACGGCATCGTTGAAACTGACGGTGGCGTACGCTTTGAAGGTCGTGTTCGTCTGCAAGCCGACGAAGACAGCGGCAACGGCGAAGCCAACGAAGCAGGCCTGAACGGCGCACGCTTCTCGGTCATCTTCGGCGGTCTGCGTGTTGACGCGGGCAACGTTGCAGGTGCCTTCGACAACCTGGCAAACTACTACGGTAACGAAGTCGGTCTGGAACTGTTCGCTGGTCAGTACTCGGGTGTTGACTATGACTTCCTGGCCTACTCGTCGACCGGTGCCGGCTCGAACGCTGTGTTCTTCCAGTACGCAGTTGGCGATTTCGCCTTCGGCGCATCCTATGACCAGCTGACCGTTGGTGTGAACGGTGCTCCGACCGACGCTGACCGCTGGGACATCAGCGCGACCTACACCTTCAACAACATCACCGCAGCTGTTGCTTACGGTCAAACCGACCTGCCGAGCGGCTTCGGCAGCAACCCGAGCCTGGCTGTTCTGACCCTGGGTGCAGAATTCGGCGACTTCTCGGGTACTCTGTTCGTTGCTGACGACCAGACCGAAGTGTCTGCAACTGACGGCACCGCATACGGTCTGTCGGCTGCCTACAACCTGGGCGCCGCAACCACCCTGCTGTTCACCTACGGTGACGGTTCGGCAGATGCTGACCTGCAGCAGATTGCTATCGGTGCAACCTACGACCTGGGCGGCGGCGCATCGCTGCGTGGCGGTATTGGCCGCAACGACTGCGACATCTGCTCGAGCGACCAGATCGTTGCTGACTTCGGTGCTCAGTTCAACTTCTAAGTTGATCTGAACCACAGAGTTCAGGGGCGGGTCTTCGGACCCGCCCTTTTCTTTTGCGCCAACATGGTGTTTTCCTGCGCGCAAGACTGAGTGAGGAAAGCCATGTCGCTGCAAGACATCTCCGCCCGTATCGCCAATGCCGAAGCCAGCGCCGGACGGGTTGCGGGGTCCGTCAGGCTGATCGCTGTGTCCAAAGTGCAGCCCAATGAAAGGGTGCAGGCAGTTCTGGAACAGGGCCATCGCTGTTTCGGCGAGAACCGGGTGCAGGAAGCCGCTGGTAAGTGGCCCGCTTTCAAAGAGCAATTCGAGGGCATTGATCTGCATCTCATCGGCCCCTTGCAAACCAACAAGGCCCGTCAGGCGATGGAGCTGTGTAACGCGATCCACTCGGTCGATCGGCCAAAGCTGGCAAAAACGCTGGCCCGACTGGCGCAGGAGATCGGCGCCTGTCCGGATCTGTTCATTCAGGTCAACACGGGCGAAGAGGATCAGAAGGCTGGCGTCATGCCTGCAGACGCGGATGGGTTCATTGCCGAGTGTCAGGGCCTTGATCTGCCGGTGCGCGGTTTGATGTGCATCCCTCCGGTCGAAGAGGAACCGTCGCTGCACTTCGCCCTGCTGGCCAAGATCGCTGCGCGCAACGGGCTAAAGGGCCTGTCGATGGGAATGAGCAGCGATTTCGAACAGGCCATTGCCCTGGGTGCAACTCATGTGCGGGTCGGGTCCGCCATCTTCGGAGAACGGGTTAAACCGCAGGAATGATCAGGCGCGTGCCCGGCGAAATCCGGCCTGCAATCCAGCGCAGATGTTCGCGCCTGAATGCCACACAGCCCTCGGTCGGATAGCCCGGACGCCGCCATTGGTGCAGAAAAATAGCCGAGCCCATGCCGGGCACCGCATTTGGCCAGTTCCAGTCGGTGATCAGCACCAGATCATAAAGCGGGTCTGCTCGGCGCAGCTTTTCATGACTGCAAGGATAGGGCGCGCTGACCAGTTGATTATAGTCCCGGTCGGCCACGTCATCAGACCATAGGTCCCGCGGTCCGATTGGTCTGGCCCAGTAGGCGGGTGCCGCGATCCGATCGGGCCGGTAGAGCATGCCGACAATGCGATGCACCCCTGTTGGGGTCGCGCGATCGCCTTCGCGTTTGGAGTTGCTCAACCCGCCTTTCCCGATCGAGCAGGGATATACACGGCCCTGGAACCGCGCCCCTTGGGAGGTCAGAACCAGATCATAAGGCGTCACAGCAAATGCCCGGATTTCGCTGCCTTCGTCGCCAGATACCCGCGGTTATGGGCGGTTTCCCCGACTTTCAGTGGCACGCGTTCGGTCACGGCGATGCCTGTGCGCTCCATCATCGCGATCTTGGCGGGGTTGTTGGTCAGCAGTCTCACTGATGTGAAACCCAGAGATTTCAGGATGTCCGAGCCCAGCCGAAAATCCCGCTCATCATCCTCGAACCCTAGCCGGTGATTTGCCTCGACCGTGTCAAAGCCCTGATCCTGCAGGAAATAAGCGCGCATCTTGTTTGCCAGCCCGATGCCGCGCCCTTCCTGGTTCAGATACAGCAGAACGCCGGCTCCTTCGGTGCCCATCTGCGCCAGCGCCCCGCGCAATTGCGGGCCGCAGTCGCATTTCAGACTGCCCATCAGATCGCCGGTGAAACAAGCCGAATGTAGCCGTGCCAGAACCGGTTTGTCGCGATCCGGGCGGCCGATCTCGACGGCGTAGTGTTCTTCTCCGCCGTCTTCGGGGCGGAAAACGTGCAATCGCCCGGCCTCGGACACCTCCATTGGAAGCCGGGCGGCGACCACCGGGTGCAACGCGCTGCGCGCCGCCAGATGCGGCGCGGCGCGGCTGTGATCGATACATGTCAGCCCATTGTCCAACGCAAAGGTCCGGCCAGCTTCAACCGGCACCACGACCACCGCAGGCAGCAACCGTGCGGATTTGGTCAGCGCAATGGCCAGCCGGTGCAGATTGGCATTGCCCTGCCGTTCCGTCATCAGCGGGCCCTTCATCGGGGTGCTCAGATCGTCCGAGGGGTCGGCCACCGCCTGCACCCAGCCGATATCCGCGTCCGAGGGGATCAGCACCCGCGCCAGATCGCCGTCATAGGCGCGTGCCTTCAGCGTTTCCGCCCGCCGTCCGGTGATCGCCACCACCGGCTCGCCGCCCAGACCCCGCAGATCGGCCAATCGCTGGGCCGCGAGCGTCTCGGTCGGAACCGCAAGCACGCTGCCGCCGCCGTCGTCGGTCAGAACCACCGGAACGCCCATGCGCAGGTCCGCGCGCGCGCGCGCAAGCAGTTCAGTTATATCGGGGATGAGACTCATCTATGTTACCCTATAACGTCCACCGCCACTGGTACTGCTTTCAAACGGAAATGTGAAACAATTCCTCCGGGTCTGACACGAAGGCGTGAGGCGATTGCAGCATATCTTGCTGATTGCATGTTCGACGCGCAAGTGATGGAAAAGGCTTAGGAGGACCGGGAAATGGCTCAGCTCAAGAAAATCCTGCTGGTGGATGACGACGAAGACCTGCGCGAAGCGCTCAGCGAACAGCTTGTTATGACCGAGGATTTCGACGTGTTCGAAGCATCAGACGGTCAATCCGCGATGGAACGCGCGCGCGAGGCGATCTACGATCTGGTCATCCTCGACGTGGGCCTGCCCGACACCGACGGGCGCGAGCTGTGCCGCCTGATGCGCAAACAAGGCGTCAAAAGCCCGATCCTGATGTTGACTGGCCATGACAGTGACGCCGACACGATCCTTGGCTTGGATGCGGGCGCGAATGATTATGTCTCGAAGCCGTTCAAATTCCCGGTTCTGCTGGCCCGCATCCGTGCTCAGCTGCGTCAGCACGAACAGTCCGAGGACGCGGTCTTTGTGCTTGGCCCCTACACGTTCAAACCGTCGATGAAGATGCTGATCACCGAAGAAGACCGCAAGATTCGCCTGACCGAGAAGGAAACGAATATCCTCAAGTTCCTGTACCGGTCCACCGACGGCGTGGTCGCCCGCGATGTGCTGCTGCACGAGGTCTGGGGCTATAACGCGGGGGTCACGACCCATACGCTTGAAACCCACATCTATCGACTGCGGCAGAAGATCGAGCCCGATCCGTCGAATGCACGCCTTTTGGTCACAGAATCCGGCGGATATCGCCTTGTCTCTTGATCAGCGGTAGATTGACCTGGATCAAAGTGATACTCTGTAGACATATTTAGGGTACTCCCAACCCGCGCATGTCCGGGTTATGACATGCACCTCCCTGTTGGACTGCCGGGCCTGATGGCCCGGCCTTTTTTTTGTTTTTGAACCCCGTTTCGGGCACTTCTTGCCAAGACTTGCGGCGCGGGTCGGGTGACTTGACTTGTCCATAGGAACCAGCGCCTATGCATTCCTGCACTTGGGGAGGATCAGAAAATGGTAGGCGATATCTGCACCTTATTGAATATTGAGAAACCCATCCTTTCGGCCCCGATGGGCGGGGCCGCTGGGCCCGCGCTTGTTGCGGCGGTCTGCAATGCGGGCGGCTATGGGGTCATTCCCCTTTGGGGTAAACCCTCCGAACAGGTCGCGGCGGGAATTGATCAGACCCGTGCGCTGACCGACCGCAATTTTGCCGTCAACCTGAACCTGGCCTTTCCATATGACGATCAGCTGCAGGTCTGTATCGACAAGCAGGTTCATGCGGTATCCCTGTTCTGGGGCATGGAGCCATCTGCCATCGCCAAGGCCAAGCAGGCCGGTTTGGTTGTGATGGCCAGCATCGGGACCGCTGACGAGGCCCGGATCGCGCAGGATGCTGGCGCGGACATAATCGTCGCGCAAGGTTGGGAGGCCGGCGGCCATGTCTGGGGGCAGGTCTCGACCATGGCGCTGATTCCGGCTGTGGTCGACGCCGTTTCGATCCCCGTCGTCGCGGCAGGTGGCATTGCCGATGGGCGCGGCATGGCGGCGGCCTTGATGTTGGGGGCGTCCGCCGTCTGGATCGGAACCCGATTTCTGGCCAGTGCCGAGGCGACTATCCATGACGACTATCGCAGCCGCATCCTGACCGCGACCGAGGCGCAGACGGAATGGTATCACAACCTCTATGATGTGAAATGGCCGCAAGCGCCACATCGCGCGCTGCAAAACTCGACATCCCGAACGTGGAAGGCCGCGGGTTCTGCGGGCCCCGGTCACCGTCCGGACGAAGAGCAGGTGATCGGCCACCGACCTGACGGAGAGGCTTTGCTGCGATATCAAAGCTATACCCCTTTGCAAGGCACCGATGGCGATATCGAAGCGATGTCGCTTTGGTCAGGTCAGGGGGTGTCTTTGGTGCGCAAGGTCATGCCCGCTGCCGAGATCGTGAAGGAGATTTTCAGTGATGCCCAAGCGGTGCTGCAATCGGGGGCGTCGCGGCTTTGAACTGAACGGGTGCTTTTCGATGGCACCCCCATCCGTCCCGCGCTAACCTCGCGCCAACCCGCGACAGAGGATTCCGCACATGCCGTTCACCCTTGCCACATGGAACATCAACTCGGTCCGCCTGCGCGAGCCTATCGTGTTGAAATTGCTTCAGGAAGAAGCCCCTGACGTCCTGTGCCTGCAAGAATGCAAGTCTCCGGTCGAGAAGATCCCGACCGAGGGGTTTGCCGCGCTGGGTTACACCCACATGATCGCGCGGGGGCAAAAGGGGTATAACGGCGTCGCGATCCTGTCGCGCCTGCCGATGGAGGAGGTGGGTGATAAGGATTTCGCCGATCTTGGCCACGCGCGGCACATTGCGGGCCGGTTGGAAAACGGTGTAACGATCCATAATTTCTATGTCCCCGCAGGCGGCGATATCCCGGACCGTGAAAAGAATGAGAAGTTCGGCCAGAAACTGGACTACCTCACCGACATGCGCGACTGGTTCCATGCGGAAAAGCCCGAGAAATCGATCCTGGTCGGCGACTTGAACATCGCCCCGCGTGAAGAAGATGTGTGGTCGCACAAACAATTGCTCAAAGTGGTCTCGCATACTCCGATCGAGGTCGAAACGCTGGCCGAGACGCAGGATGCGGGCGGTTGGGTCGATATCACGCGCAAGGATATTCCCGAGGGTCAGTTATATAGCTGGTGGTCCTATCGCGCGCGCGACTGGGATGCCGCTGACAAGGGGCGGCGGCTGGATCACGTCTGGGCCACGCCCGATGTTTCGAACGCCGGTCACTCCAGCCGCATCCTGCGCGACGCGCGCGGATGGGAGAAACCCAGCGATCACGCCCCGGTCTTTGCAACATTCGACCTGTGATTGTGCAACTCTTCCCTTGGTTTCTGCCCCACGCGGTTGCATATAGGGCCCAAATTCGAACGAAAGAGTGATTGCCATGGACCTTCTGAACCCCGCAGCCGGACCTGAGACCGCCGATCTGATCAAGGATGGGTCCGAGGCCACCTTTATGGCCGACGTCGTGGAAACCTCGCAGGAAACGCCGGTTATCGTCGATTTCTGGGCCCCATGGTGCGGCCCGTGCAAGACGCTGGGTCCTATGCTGGAAGAGGCCGTAACCGCCGCCAAGGGCGCGGTGAAGATGGTCAAGATCAACGTGGATGAGGCGCAGATGATCTCCTCGCAAATGCGCATCCAGTCGATCCCGACCGTGTATGCTTTTTTCAAAGGCCAGCCAGTGGACGGGTTTCAGGGCGCTTTGCCAGGGTCCGAGATCAAGGCCTTTGTCGACCGCGTGATCGAAGCGGCGGGCGGCGAAAGCCCTGGTGGCCAGTTAGAGGATGCGGTGCAGGCCGCCGAGGAAATGCTGGCCGAAGGGGCGGCGGTGGACGCGGCGCAGACCTTCTCGGCCATCCTCGGCGAGGACCCGAACCATGCTGCTGCCTATGGCGGTCTGGTGCGCGCGCATATCGCGGCGGGCGATCTGGATCAGGCCGAAGCAATTCTGAACGGTGCTCCGGCTGAAATTTCAGATGCGCCTGAACTTGAGGCGGCTCATGCGCAGCTTGAACTGGCGAAACAGGCCGCCGATGCAGGCCCCGTGGCCGAGTTGACCGCAGCGGTCGAGGCCGAGCCTAACAACCATCAGGCGCGCTTCGATCTGGCGCAGGCGCTGCACGCCAATGGTGATGTCGAGGACTCCGTGGCGCAGTTGCTGGAACTGTTCCGCCGGGACCGCGAATGGAATGATGGCGCAGCCAAGGCGCAGCTGTTCACGATCTTCGACGCGCTCAAGCCCAATGACCCGATTGTTCTGAACGGGCGGCGCAAGCTCAGCTCGATGATATTTGCCTAATTTCTGATCAGAGCTACACTCGGATACATGATGCATCCCGCTGACCTGCCGGAAACGGTATCCGTTTTTCCATTGCCCGGGGCGCTGTTGCTGCCCCGTTCGCGCCTGCCGCTGCATATCTTCGAGCCGCGCTACCTGCAGATGCTGGACGATGCGCTCAGGACCAAAGAGCGTCTGATCGGCATGGTCCAGCCCAACCCGTCGATCAGCGATGACAGTAAACTGCACCAGATTGGCTGCGCGGGGCGTGTCACCCAGTTTTCCGAAACCGAAGACGGGCGGTATCTGATCACCCTGACCGGCGTATCCCGATTCCGCATCAAGGCCGAGTCGGACGGGTTCACCCCCTATCGTCGCTGCGAGGTTGTATGGGACGGGTTCGACCGCGATCTGGGCAAGGCCGAGAAGGACGACAATTTCAACCGCACCCGGTTCTTGACCCTATTGGAACGCTTCTTTTCCTCGCGCCACCTGAACACCGATTGGGATTCGCTGAAGGATGCCGATGACGAATTGCTGGTTAACTCGCTGTCGATGCTGCTGGATTTCGAACCCGAGGACAAACAGGCCCTGCTGGAGGCCCCGTGCCTGCGCACGCGGCGCGAGACTTTGGTAACACTGATCGAGTTTGCCCTGCGCGGCGGCTCAAACGAGGAAACATTGCAATGAGCACGCCCGAACACGCCTTTGACCGCCACATGCTCGAGGCGCTGATCTGCCCTCAGACGCATACAACTTTGCACTACGATGCCGACAAGCAGGAACTGGTGTCCAAAGCTGCCGGTCTGGCCTTTCCGATCCGCAACGGAATTCCGGTGATGCTGGTAGATGAGGCGCGCGAGTTGGACTAAATCCGGCGGCCTTGCAGCAGTTTCGGGAGGTCTCCGGTCAGCCCTGCGGCCTCGCGCACGAAGCCACGGCGCAATCCGGGCAATGATCCAACGATCCCCATCCCGATGTCGCGACCCATCCGCAGAAGCGGATTGTCGTTGGAAAACAGTCGGTTGAACACATCCGTCGCCATCGCCAGCGAGGCGGTGTCGAAGCGCCGCCACTCCTGATAGCGCTCCAGCACCAGCGCTGATCCGATGTCTTCGCCGCGCCGTCCGGCAAGGGTCAGAACCTCGGCCAGCGCGCCCACATCGCGCAGGCCCGCGTTCAGGCCTTGCCCCGCGATGGGGTGCATCCCGTGAGCGGCGTCGCCGACCAGCGCGAGGTGATCCGCGATGAAGGAATTGGCAATCGTCAGGTTCAGCGGATAGGTGAAGCGGTCGCCCTGCAAGCGGATCTCGCCCAGAAAATCGCCGAAGCGGGGGCGCAGGACTTGCAGATAGTCGGCCTCGGACAGGGCATTGATGCGCTGCGCGGTCTCGGTCCGTTCGCTCCAGACAATGGAACTGCGGTTGCCGGTCAGCGGCAGAATGGCCAAGGGCCCCGGCGGCATGAAGAACTGATGCGCGACGCTGTGGTGGGGCAGGTCGTGTTCGATGGCGCAGACAAGGGCGGTCTGGCCGTAATCCCAGCCGGTGCGCTTGATCCTCGCCCGCGCGGCGGTGCCGCTGCGCCGTCCGTCGCAGCCGATCACCAACTGGCCCAAAACGGTAGACCCGTCATCAAGGGTCAGCGACACGCCTGTTGCATCGGTTTGTTGCGACACAACCGTCTTGCCGCTGAGCTGGGTGATGCGCTTTTCTTCCCCCATCGCGTCCAGAAAGGCGCGGCGCAGGTGGCGATCCTCGACCATGTAACCCATCGGGCCTTCTTCGATCTCGGCATGGTCGAAATGCATGAAAAACGGCGACGGGCCCGTGCCTGCATGACCGTCGGTCACCTTGATCTCAAGCATCGGCTGGGCGTGATTGGCGACGCGCTCCCACACGCCAATCGCATCCAGCAACCTTTGCGAGGCCAGCGCCAGCGCATAGGCCCGCCCGTCAAAGGCGGCGTTCTTGCGCACTTTCTCGGCCAGAGAATCAATCACGGTGACGGAATGCCCCGTCTGCGTCAAAGCCAGAGCCAGTGCGGGTCCGTTCAGGCCACCGCCAACGATCAAGATATCCGAAGCCTTAGTCATGCCCCGCACTATGCGCGCCCTTTCGGGATTGTCCATGTGCGGTCCTGTCGCTACCGTCCGGATCAGACGGAAAATCCGAAAGGGGGGCGAGATGCAGGATTGGCTGACCATGACAGCATGCGATCTGGGGCGCGGCATCGGCATGGGCCAGATCGACCCGGTCGAACTGACCGAGACCTATCTGACCGCGATTGACGCCCACCCCCACCGCGACCGCATCTACGCCCTCGTGACTCATGATCGGGCACGGGCCGAAGCCAAAGCCGCCAAAGAAAGGGCGGGTCTGGGCCTGCGCCGGTCCCTGCTGGATGGGGTCCCGATAAGTTGGAAGGATTTGTTCGACACCGCCGGGGCCGGGACCGAGGCCGGTTCGACCCTGCTGAAGGGCCGTGTTCCGGATGCAGATGCGGTGGTTCTGCACAACGCCACGGCGATGGGCACGGTGTGTTTGGGCAAAACGCATATGAGCGAACTGGCATTCTCGGGGCTCGGCTTGAACCCGATCACTGAAACCCCGCCCTGTATTGATGATGAGGATGCGGTGCCCGGGGGGTCGTCTTCCGGCGCTGCGGCCTCGGTCGCGTGGGGGCTGGCCGCCTGCGGCATCGGCTCGGACACGGGTGGGTCGGTGCGCATACCGGCGGCGTGGAACAATCTGGTCGGTTTGAAAACCACTGCCGGGCGGGTCAGTCTGGAAGGCACCGTGCCGCTGTGCCTGCGGTTTGACACCGTGGGCCCGATTGCCCGCTCGGTCGAAGATGCGGCCCATATGCTGGCGGCGCTCGAAGGCGGCAGCCCGGGGGATCTGCGGGGCGCAACGCTGAAAGGCCGTCGGTTTGCCGATCTTCAAAACGTGGTCAAAGACGATCTGCGCGACGTGCCGGGTCGGGCCTATGAGGGCGCTCTTACCCGCCTCAAGGACGAAGGGGCCGAAATCGTCCCGTTGGAAGTACCGGAACTGGCTGAGGCGATGAGCCTGACCGGGGTTCTCTACACCACCGAGGCCTATGGACTATGGCGCGACGTGATCGAGGCGAACCCCGAGGCGATGTATCCCGAAATCCTCGAACGGTTCCGCATCGGCAAGGGGTTTTCGGGGCCGGATTACGTGGCCGCCTGGTCAAAGCTCAAGGCCTGCCGCACCGCCTGGGATGCGGCCACCGCCGGGTTTGATGCGGTCCTGGCCCCGACCGCCCCGATTCTGCCGCCCAATCTCGAGCGTCTGATGAGCGATCACGACTATTATGTGACCGAAAACCTGCTGTCCCTGCGCAACACCCGGATCGGCAATTTGATGGGCCTGGCCGCCCTGACTTTGCCCACCGGAACCCCTGGTTGTGGCTTGATGATGCTGGGCTACCCCGGCTCGGAAGAGGCGCTTTTGCGGTTGGGTTCAGCTGCGGAATCCGCACTGGCCTGAATGCCACAATCCCCTGATTCGGAACCTCTTTGTCTGGACGAAGGGGGGCTTGGGCTGTAATCTTCCAAAAAAACGGGGCGATAATGACCCCGATATTGAGGCAGTTGTTATGAATTTTCCCGAGCGGTTTTCGGACCTACCGGAATATGCATTCCCGCGTCTGCGCACCCTGTTGGACCATCACCAGCCGGGCGGTGATGTGATTCATATGACCATCGGCGCGCCGATGCATGATTTCCCGGCTTGGGTCCCGGATGTCATCGCTGAAAATGCCGCCGGGTTTCAGGGCTATCCGCCCAACGAGGGCTCGCCCGAGCTGCGCGGCGCGATCACAGACTGGATCAAGCGCCGCTATGGCGTGGCGATGGATCCCGACACCAACGTGATGGCCCTGAACGGCACGCGTGAGGGGCTGTATAACGCCGCGATGGCGCTGTGCCCTGAACAGAAGAACGGGCAAAAGCCGGTCGTTCTGTGCCCGAACCCGTTTTACCAGGTCTACATGGTCGCCTCGATCTCGGTCGGGGCCGAGCCGGTTTTTGTGCCCGCAACCGCCGCGACCGATCATCTGCCCGACTATGCCGGACTGCCCGCCGAGGTGCTGAACCGCACCGCCGTAGCCTATATCTGCTCACCGGCCAACCCGCAGGGGGCTGTCGCCTCGCGCGAGTATTGGGCGGAACTGATCCGTCTGGCCGAGACCTACGATTTCCGCATCTTCGCGGATGAATGTTACTCTGAGATTTACCGGGATGAGGCTCCCACAGGCGCGCTGACCGTGGCGCAAGAGCTTGGGGCCGACCCGGAGCGGATCACCCTGTTCAACTCGCTGTCGAAACGGTCCAATCTGGCCGGGCTGCGCTCGGGCCTGATTGCGGGCGGGCCGGAAACGATCAAGCGTGTCAAACAGTTGCGCAGTTATGCGGGTGCGCCCTTGCCTCTGCCGTTACAGGCTGCGGCGGCCAGGGTTTGGGCGGACGAAGCCCATGTTGCGGAAAACCGCGCGCTCTATCAGGAGAAATACGCTATCGCGGATCAGGTCTTTGCCAATGTGCAAGGCTATATGCCGCCAGAGGCCGGGTTCTTCCTGTGGCTGCCGGTGGAAAACGGCGAAGAAACCGCGTTGCGGCTGTGGCAGCAGACCGGTGTTCGGGTTCTGCCGGGCGCATATCTTTCTCAAGGTGATCCGGGGCAGAACCCGGGCGAGCAATTTATCCGGGCCGCTTTGGTGGCTCCAAAAAAAGAGTTGCAGCAGGGGCTGATCAAGCTTCGTGACTGCATCTATTCGTGAGGTACGAGGGCAAAATGGCATCATTGAACGCGCGCAACCGCGACCCGTTGCTGGACAGCACCACGCAGGCCGCCATCGAACGGCGCAGCAAGGAACTGATCGGGATTGCCCTGATCCTGCTGGGGCTGGCCGCCGCCGCGATGATCTGGTCCTACACGCCGGACGATCCGAACTGGATGGTGTCGACCGACGCAGCCGTACAGAACTGGATGGGCCGGATCGGGGCCTCGATCGCCGCGCCATTGTTCATGATCGTCGGTTGGGGAAGCTGGGGCATCGCGCTGGTTCTGATCGGCTGGGGCCTGCGCTTTGCGGGTCATTTCGGTGAAGATCGCGCCATAGCGCGGTTGATCTTTGCGCCGATCTGGATCGCCGTTGTTTCCGTCTATGCCGCAACGCTGGTGCCCGGCGATGCCTGGCGCGCGACCCACAGCTATGGGTTGGGCGGGTTGTTTGGTGACACGGTTATGGGCGCTTTGCTGACGCTGTTGCCGATCTCCTCGCATTTTCTGGTCAAGCTGATGTCGCTGGCCATGGCGTTTGGGATGCTGGCGCTGGGCGTGTTTGTTTTGGGCTTTAGCAAAGCGGATGTGCGCAAAGGGCTGCGCGCGTTCCTGCTGGGTCTTGTCATGGCCTACGATCTGTTGATGAGGGCTTTGGGGCGTGGGGCCTCGGCCACCGCGCAGGCGGCGCGGGATCGTCGTGCCCAATGGGAGGACCGCCGTGCCGCGCGTCTTGAGCCCGCGTTTGGCGACGACATGACCTATGCCGACCCGCTGTTTGAAGACGCCGAAGATGAGGATCCGGAACCCGCCCCCAAAATGGGTCTGCTGGCCCGAATGCCGGGCCTGATCCGCCGCCCCGATCCGATGCCCGAACCCGAATTGATCGACCCCGAGCCGGTGCACGGCTTTGACGAAATGCCGGGCGAGGATCGCATCCGGTCCAAGATCTCTGCCGCCGTACGCAATCGTAAGGTTGCAACGGGTGAGATGGCCGCGGAACCCGATCCGAACCTGCCTCTGACCAAAGGCCGGGGCAGGGGGCCGGACCCGCTGATCCTGAACCGGGGCGTGGAAGACGGCTTGCCGCCGGAACCGCCGATGACCTCTGACGGTTTGCCGCCCGAGCCGGTGCTGTCGGCAGATTTCGCCCCTGCATGGCAGGAGCCGGAGCAGGATGATTACGAGCCCGACTATGACGACGACGCGGTGTTCGACGACGAACCCGCGCCGCAGCAGCGCCCGGCGATGAAGATCCCGGTGGCCGAGCCGCGCAAGCCGGTGGTCGCGCAGCCCGCGCGCCGCACCCCGCCGCCCTCGCGCCGCGCACAGGCCGAGGCGCAGCCCGCGCTGTCATTCGAGGACAAGCATAGCGATTTCGAACTGCCCCCTCTGGGCTTGCTGTCGAACCCGGCCACCATTCAGCGTCATCACCTGAGCGATGAGGCGCTGGAGGAAAACGCGCGGATGCTGGAGAACGTTCTGGACGACTACGGCGTGAAGGGTGAGATCGTCAGTGTCCGCCCCGGCCCCGTGGTCACCATGTATGAGCTGGAACCGGCCCCCGGCCTGAAGGCCAGCCGCGTGATTGGTCTGGCCGACGATATCGCACGCTCGATGTCGGCGCTGTCGGCGCGTGTTTCGACCCTGCCAGGGCGCTCGGTCATCGGGATCGAACTGCCCAATGAAAACCGCGAGATGGTGGTGCTGCGCGAAATCCTTGCCAGCCGTGATTTTGGCGATGGCAACCATGCGCTGCCCTTGGCGTTGGGCAAGGATATCGGCGGCGAGTCTGTTGTAGCCAACTTGGCGAAAATGCCCCACCTACTGATCGCGGGGACGACCGGTTCCGGTAAGTCGGTGGCGATCAATACCATGATCCTGTCGCTGCTGTATAAGCTGACGCCGGACGAATGCCGCCTGATCATGATCGACCCCAAGATGCTGGAACTGTCGGTCTATGACGGCATCCCGCATCTGCTCTCGCCCGTGGTGACCGACCCGAAAAAGGCGGTTGTCGCCCTGAAATGGGTCGTGGGCGAGATGGAGGACCGCTATCGCAAGATGTCCAAGATGGGCGTGCGCAACATCGCAGGCTACAATGGGCGCGTGAAAGATGCGCTGGCCAAGGGCGAGATGTTCAGCCGCACCGTCCAGACCGGGTTTGATGATGAAACCGGCGAGCCGATGTTCGAGACGGAAGAATTCGCGCCCGAGTCGATGCCTTACATCGTCGTCATCGTTGACGAGATGGCCGACCTGATGATGGTCGCGGGCAAGGAAATCGAAGCTTGCATCCAGCGTCTGGCACAGATGGCGCGGGCCTCGGGTATTCACCTGATCATGGCCACACAGCGCCCCTCGGTCGACGTGATCACCGGCACGATCAAGGCGAACTTCCCGACCCGGATTTCGTTCCAAGTGACCTCGAAAGTCGACAGCCGCACCATTCTGGGTGAGATGGGCGCCGAGCAACTGCTGGGGCAGGGCGACATGCTCTATATGGCAGGCGGGGCCAAGATCACCCGCTGTCACGGCCCGTTCGTGTCGGATGAAGAGGTCGAGGAAATCGTCAACCACCTGAAACAGTTCGGCCCGCCAGATTACATGAGCGGCGTGGTCGATGGCCCGGCTGAGGAAAAAGCCGACATTATCGACGCCGTTCTGGGTCTGAATACCGGTGGCAACACCAATGGCGAGGATGCGCTGTACGATCAGGCCGTGGCGATTGTGATCAAGGATCGCAAATGCTCGACCTCGTACATTCAGCGGAAACTCGCCATCGGATACAACAAGGCCGCTCGGCTGGTGGAGCAGATGGAGGACGAAGGCGTTGTTTCTGCGGCAAATCACGTCGGCAAACGCGAAATCCTGGTCCCCGAGCAATAGGATATTTAATAACAAGGGCAGAGCGCCTATCTGTGAGCCATGAAACAGATTGCTTTTGCCCTTGCTTTGACACTGGCCGCGCCCGCCGCTTGGGCCGCTGAAAAACTGCCCTTGTCGCAGATATCCAACTATCTGAACGAGTTGAAAACCGTTCAGACGACGTTCACTCAGGTCAATGACGATGGCTCGCTGAGTACCGGAAAGCTGTGGCTGGAACGTCCGGGCAAGATGCGGTTCGAATACGACCCGCCCAACAGCGCGGTGGTTCTGGCGCGGTCCGGAAGCGTCAAAATCTTCGATCCCAAATCAAACCAGCCGCCCGAGCAATACCCGCTGAGACGGACCCCGCTGTCGCTGGTGCTGGCGCGGAATGTGAATCTGGGGCAGGCGAATATGGTTGTGGGCCACGATTTTGACGGCACCGCCACTATCGTGACTGCGCAGGACCCCAAGAACCCCGACTCGGGCCGGATCGAGTTGATGTTCACCGACAACCCGGTCGAACTGCGCAAATGGGTGATCCATGACAACGCGGGCAGCCAGACAACCGTGCTTTTGGGCGCGCTGAACGAAGGCGGTTCTCTGGATCAGAGCCTGTTTTCCAGCAGGGCACGAAGCGGGTCAGGCAACCGCTGACCCGCCTTCGGGCTTAGTGCCGACAGGTCGCCAACTGCGCCTGATACAGGTTCGCGCGCGCATCCACATCACTTGCGACGTTCAGAAGCCAAGACTTGCCGTTATGGCTGCCGCGCGCGTAACCTGTGTGGCCTTCGTGGTAAGCCAGATACTGGTTGCGAGTGTCGGCGGGATGGATTCCGTTCCGCTCGTAGCTTTTGTTCATGTACCAGCCGATGAAATCCGAGGCATCCCGGATGCGATCTCGCTTGGCCCGGCGTTTGCCGGTTTCCCGGCGGTATTCATCCCATGTGCCGTCCAGCGCCTGACCATAGCCATAGGCGCTGCTTTGGCGGCCCATCGGAATGACGCCCAGCACATAGCGGTGCGGCGTGCGCGCATCGTGGCGATAGCGGCTTTCCTGATAGATCGTGGCCATCTGAACGTGGACGGGAACGCCCCATTTGCGCTCGGTGTTCTTGAACGCCCTGATGTAATCGGGCTTTTCGCGCGCAATGCTGCACGCGTCATTCAACTTGCTGGGCGGCTGCTTCGAACCACCCCCACAGGATGCCAAAAGCAGCACCCCGAAGAGTACGATAAGAATTCTGCTCATGTGCCTCGTGCCTTTTTTTTCGCATTCTAGCGCAGATTGAGCGCTGAGGAAATCACAATCGCTACAGAACCATAGCCAGAACCATCGGCAGCGCCGCCACGGACAGCAGGGTCGAGACCATGACCATCCCCGCCACAGCGTCGGCATCCGCTCCGAACCGCTCGGCCAGCAGATACGAGGTCACCGCGACCGGGGTACACATTTGCAGAACCAGAACGCCAAAGGCGATGGCGTCCAGATCGAATGCTGCCGCGACGGCCCAGCCTAGCCCGAAACACACCGCCAGTTTAAGCAGGGACAGCCAAACGGCCCGCCCCAGGCTGCGCGTGCTGAGCCTCGCAACCGCAACGCCGACCGTCACCAGCATCAGCGGCACGGCCATTTGCCCCAGCAGATCAAGCGTATTGGTCAGGAACAAAGGCGTCTCCCACCCGCGCCACAGAAACAGCGCCCCCAGGATGGTCGCCCAGACCATCGGCTGGCGCATAACCTGCCCGAACGCGCCTTTGCCGGCGACAAGGTAGATCCCGTAAGTGAATGAAAACAGGATGGATACGGCCAGAAACAGCACCGCATAACCCAGCCCGGCCTGCCCAAAGGCAAACAGGCATAGCGGCAGGCCAAGATTGCCGGTATTGCCGAAAATCAGCGGTGACAGATAGGTGCGCTGATCCAGTTTCAGGACCCGGACGATCACCCAGAACACGGCTACCAAAGCCAGGTTGGCGACAAGGGTTGCGACCGTGAAGCGCGACAGATCGCCACCCGAAATCTCGGATTGCATCAGGGCGACGAAGATCAGGCTGGGCAGGGCGAGGGTCATGCCGAAGCGCGTAACGAATTGAAGACGATACTCGAATCCCAGCCGGACCCAGGCAAACCCGACGCCCGCCAAAAGAAAGACTGGGGCCGCAATTTCGAACACTGTCAGTAGAAGGTTCACAGACTGTTTCCCCGAATTTCGGATCAATGATTGGATTTTCTGCCCGAAAACAGGTAGTAAATGCTTTGGGGGCATAAACAAATGCTAAAGACACGCGCCAAGTACGGCCTGGGACAGGTGGTCCGTCATAAGAAACATCCCTTTCGAGGGGTGATTTTTGACGTGGACCCCGAGTTTTCGAATACCGAAGAATGGTACGAAGCTATTCCCGAAGACAGCCGGCCCATCAAGGAACAGCCGTTTTACCACCTGTTGGCGGAAAACGACCAATCCTTCTATGTGGCTTATGTTTCAGAACAAAATCTGGTCGCCGACTATTCCGGCGAGCCGGTCGAGCACCCGGATATCCCCAATATGTTCGGCCCGTTCGAGGACGGGTCTTACCCGCTGCATTTCCATCTGAATTGATTCATCCCGGCTTCCGCCTTTAGGCGGGCAGATTCTCAGTATCCCAACGCGCAGCCGTCTTTTCTTGGGTCGCTTGCCCCCTCAAGAACGCCGTCCTCGCGGATTCGGATCGCCTGTGCGCCGCCCAGCGGGGTTTCCGGTTGCTCAATAGTATGGCCCATGTCCGATAATTGTTTCGCGACCTGTTCCGGGAAACCGCGTTCGAGCTTTAGGACCGGCCCGTCGGCAAAGGCACGGGGGGCATCGATTGCCTCCTGCAGGTCCATCCCGAAATCCGTGAGGTTCGAGACAAACCGCGCATGGCCGGTCGGCTGATAGGCCCCGCCCATGACGCCAAACGGCATCAGTACGCGCCCGCCTTTTTTCAGCAGGCCGGGGATGATCGTGTGCATGGGGCGCTTGTCGCCGCCCAACTCATTCGGATGACCCGGCTGCAAATTGAACCCCGCCCCCCGGTTCTGCAGCAGAATGCCGAATTTCTCCGAGGCAATGCCTGATCCGAAACTGTGGAAGATCGAATAGATCAGTGACACGGCCATTCTCTCCCGGTCGACCACGGTGATATAGACCGTGTCCTTGTGGATCGCTTCGGTCAGCGGAGCGGCGGCGGGCATCGCCTTTTTCGGGTCGATCAAGGCCGCCAATTGCGCAGCGACATCGCGGTCAAGGAAATGCTCAGTCCGAGACATATGATCGGGGTCGGCAATGAACCGGTTGCGGGCATCATAGGCCAGCTTGGTGGCCTCGGCTTCGATATGGACCCGTTCCGCGCCCAGCGGGTCCATGCCGGACAGGTCGAAATGTTTGAGGATATTCAGCAACAAAATGGCCGTCGCGCCTTGCCCGTTGGGCGGATGCTCGACTAGGTCGATGCCTTGATAATCCCCGCTCAGCGGTTCAGTCGGAGTGCACCGGGTGTTCTGAAAATCTTCCGCCGTGTGTTCGCCACCTAGTTCGGTCACGGCAGAGATCATGTCCTGCGCAATCTCGCCCGAATAGAACGCGTCGCGCCCGTGCCGGGCGATCTGGCGCAGAACCTCGGCCTGACCGGGGGCGCGGAAAATCTGACCGGTGCCCGGTACCTTGCCGTCGATCAGATAGTGCCGCCGCGCGGCTCCTTGCAGTGTATCGGCACCGCTTTGCCAGTCGAACGCCACGCGCGGGGCAACTGGCACACCCTGTTCCGCATAGCGAATGGCAGGCCGCAGAATCGCATCCAGCCCCAAACGCCCCTCGGTTTCGGACAACCGACAAAACGCATCAACCGCGCCGGGTATGGTCACGGCATCGGGGCTGTTCAAGGGTATGGCGGACAAGTCCCTGTTCCGCAACTTGTCGGCACTGGCCGCCGCCGGTGCGCGGCCCGAGCCGTTCAATGCGCGCACATCGCTTTCGCCAGCACGGTTGAACAGCACAAAACAATCACCGCCCAACCCGGTCATCTGCGGTTCGCAAATGCCCAGCACTACCGCCCCGGCAATCGCCGCATCCATCGCGTTGCCACCTTGCCCCAGAATGTCGAGCGCAACTTTTGCCGCAACAGGATGAGACGTGGCACACATCCCCTCAGTCGCCAGAACTTCGGACCGACCCGGTTTGTGCAAATCCCGCATGTTACCCCTCCTGTCACCTGCAACGGAGCGAGGGTAAAACCTGATCCGGTATTGTCCAGCAATTTCAGGGGGGGGAGAAGTTCCTCGGCGCCGGTCACTGGGTGGGGGCTGTGATTAGTGGCGCCGAGGGAAGCTATCTGAGCTACAAGACTAGGTATGATGCTCGTTTTGGGCGCTACAATGGTTCGAAAGAGGCCTTATTGTGGCCATTTGCGGTCAATCATGGCAGTCGAAGTCAAAACGCATCGACAACAGGTTGCATCCCTGACGCCGCTCATACCGGATATCGCTGGTCAGTTGGTGAATCAGAAACCAGCCAAACCCGCCTTCCGGCAGGTCCTGAACAGACGACCCGATACGCGCCGGAACCCCATCCGGCAACTGGCCCCCCGGCAGTGGATTCCCGGTGTCGGTGATCAGAATGTCCAGCTGATCCTGGTCCAGCCGGCACGACACCTGCACATTCGCCGCCGCGATTCCGGCATAGGCATGTTCGACAACGTTGTTGATCGCCTCGGCCAGTGCAATTCTGACATCCCCGGCCTTATGCGCGGGCAGACCATGCTTTGCCAGCCCGGCGCTGAGCTGCGCAATCCCGGCGCTGGCCTCTGCCGCTGTGGCGGGAAAGGTCAATTCCATGCAGGTTTCGTCACAGATGGGTTTCACGCGCTCACTCCTGTCGAGATCAATCCACAGGGTCTGACACCGCGTCGTCTAATGTGGCGAACAGCCGGAACACCGTGTCCATGCGCGTCAAGCGAAACACTTTCTCAACAACCGGCTGCAGGCCCGCCAGATCCAGCCTGCGATCTTGTCCCAGTTGCTTCATCGAGGCGACAATCGCACCCAACCCGCTGGAATCGATGAATTCCACCCCCGACAGGTCCAGCACAACCCGTGTCGCATCTGCTTCGGTCTCGCTGCGCATGTCTTCCTTGAATTGAATGGCCATCGCCGCATCAATTCGGTCGGTATGAACCTTGATAATCTGTGTTGTGCCGGTCGTTGTGCTGGTCAATCCCATGTTCAACCGCCCCCAATCTGAATTTGCGTCGTAGAAATACGCTAGACGGCAAATCTTACCATTCGGTATTCATGCCCGAACAAGCAGGAGGAAAATCGGGATGAAAGACGTCGTAATCGCAGGGGCGGCCCGCACACCGATGGGCGGGTTTCAGGGCATGTTCGACGGGGTCGCCGCCGCCGATCTGGGCGGCACCGCAATCCGCGCAGCGCTGCAGCAGGCCGGAACGCAAACGGTGGATGAGGTGCTGATGGGCTGCGTCCTGCCCGCCGGTCAGGGCCAGGCCCCCGCGCGGCAGGCCGGTTTTGCGGCGGGGCTTGGCGAAGAGGTGCCCGCAACGACGCTCAACAAGATGTGCGGCTCGGGCATGAAGGCGGCGATGATCGCCTTTGACCAGATCGCGCTGGGCCACGTGGACACGATGGTCGCGGGCGGGATGGAGAGCATGACCAACGCGCCCTACCTGTTGCCCAAAATGCGCGGCGGGGCCCGCATCGGCCATGGTCAGGTGGTCGATCACATGTTCCTCGACGGGCTCGAGGATGCCTATGACAAGGGCCGCCTGATGGGCACCTTTGCCGAAGACTGCGCCGAAACCTATCAGTTCACCCGCGAGGCGCAGGATGAATACGCCCTGAAATCCCTGTCAAACGCCCTTGCCGCGCAGGAAAGCGGCGCGTTCGGCGATGAAATCACGCCGGTCCTCATTAAGACCCGAAAGGGAGAGGTTACACAGGACGCCGACGAACAGCCGAAATCCGCCCGGCCCGAGAAAATTCCGACCCTGAAACCCGCCTTCCGCAAGGACGGAACGGTCACGGCAGCCAACTCCTCGTCGATCTCCGATGGCGCGGCAGCGCTGGTTCTGGCCTCGGCCGACACCGCTCAGGCGCAGGGCCTGACCATCCGCGCCCGCATTCTGGGTCATGCAACCCACGCCCAGGCACCGGGCCTCTTCACCACTGCCCCGATTCCGGCCGCACAAAAACTGCTGCAACGTATCGGCTGGACAAAAGACGACGTGGATTTGTGGGAGGTTAATGAAGCCTTCGCCGTTGTCCCCATGGCCTTCATGCAGGAAATGGGCCTGCCGCGCGAGAAGGTGAACGTGAACGGCGGGGCCTGCGCGCTTGGGCACCCGATCGGCGCATCCGGCGCACGGATCATGGTCACTCTGCTGAACGCGCTGGAGAAACGAGGCCTCAAACGCGGCGTCGCCGCCATCTGCATCGGCGGCGGCGAAGGCACGGCCATCGCCATAGAACGCATTTGACCCTTCTTCTTGTTTCAAATACGGCGGGGGTGAATTGAGCCGTAGGCTCAAGAGGGGGCAGCGCCCCCACCCCTCGGATACCAAGAAACCCTGCCATGAACGTTGACTACGACACGCTGACCAAAACCATCGCTGCTCTGACCGAAGGCGAAACCGACCAGATCGCCCTGATGGCGACAATCACCTGCGAGGTTCACCACGCCGATGACCGCTTCAACTGGACCGGGTTCTACCGCGTGACCGAGCCCAACCTGCTCAAGATCGGCCCCTATCAGGGCGGCCACGGATGCCTCGTCATCCCCTTTGATCGCGGCGTCTGCGGCGCGGCGGCGCGAACGGGCGAGGTTCAGCTGGTCCCGGACGTGGACGCGTTTCCGGGCCATATCGCCTGCGCCACTTCAACCCGGTCCGAACTGGTTCTGCCGGTGCGCGATGCGACGGGAAACATCATCGCTGTTTTCGATATCGACAGCGACCAGCCGGATGCGTTCACACACGAGGACGCAGAGCGACTGAGCATTATTCTGGCGCAGGTCTTCGGGGCTTGACCCGCTGAGACTGGCCGACCTGCTCGCCGATCAGGCATCAGGAGTATTGCCTTGATGGCCCTCAAGGGCATATCCGGTTCTGCGTCGGGTCACATTCCGTAGACAGGCAGTCTTGCGCGGTTCATTGAATCAACGTGGGGTCCGCAACCACTGCACATAGCACGGCCTGAAACCCCAGAATAACGAAGAGCCACGTGGAAAATCCGCGCTTGCGTGTCTTGTGCCGGAACATCCACCGCCCAAGCACTGCGCCGGGGCTGCCCCCCAGCGCGGCCAACCACAGCAGCCTGCGTTCGGCAATCCTGCGCTTGCGTCGTCCCGCGCGGGCTTTGTCCCAGCCAAATGCGATCAAAGTCACGGCATTAATGGCCCAAAGGTACATCACGGCAATCCACATGCTAAACCCATAGCCAAGCCGGTTTCAGGCGGCAAATGAAAAAACACTTGGAAATTTCACCGATTCGCCCCATCGTGAAAATCGTGACGAAATTTTCACAAGAGTCGGAGTCCCCGTGAACGCCCAAGCCCCCAACAGCGCAACCCTGGGTGCGGATATCCGGGCCCTGCGCAAGGCGCGGGGTTTGACGCTGACCGAGATTGCGGAAAAGCTGAACCGCTCGGTCGGATGGCTCAGCCAGGTCGAGCGGGACAAGTCCGATCCCTCGATCTCGGATCTGCGGCAGATCGCGGATTGTCTGGGTGTGCCGATGTCGATGCTGTTCGCCCATTCCGCCGCCCCGGCCGAGGAGCAGGGTTATGTGGTGCGCGCAGGCTCGCGCCGACCGATGGGCTCGGGCGAGGAAGGGCTGATCGAAGAACTGCTCTCGCCTGATCTGACCGATGATTTCGAGATGGTGCATTCCACCTTCAAACCCCGCTCGCGCATGCAAACCCCCGCCGACCGCCCGACGCAAGAGGTCGGTTATCTGGTCTCGGGCCGGCTGGACCTGACGATCGGAGGACGGCAGTTCTCGGTCGGTCCTGGCGATAGTTTCCGCATCCGGCACGAGCCCTATCACTGGGCCAACCCTTATGACGAACCCGCCGTGGCCATCTGGGTCATCGCCCCGCCGGTGTATTGAATGAGTTTTGAGGCCTGGACCATATTCGCGCTGTTCTGGGTGGTGTTTGTCACCACGCCGGGGCCGAATGCCGTGAACTGTATCTCGAACGGGATGAGCCTGCCCTTTGGCAAGGCCATGCTGGGCGTTCTGGCGATTCTGACACAGGCCAGCGCGTTTCTGATCCTGTCGGCGCTGGGGATCACGGCGCTGATTGCGGCCTCTCCCACCGGGTTTTTCATGGCCAAGCTGATCGGGGCGGGCTTTCTGATCTGGATGGGCATCCGCGGCTGGACGAATGCGTCGAAACCCGCACCCGCCTCGGAACGCCCCGCACGCCATGTCTATTTACACGCTCTGGCGGTGGCGACGATCAACCCCAAAAGCGTCGCCGGATACCTCGCGGCCTTCTCGCAATTCGTACAGCCCGAGGTGCCGATCTGGCAGCAGATGTCAGTCATAATGCCGACCGCGCTGGTCATCACAACGCTCAGCTACACCGGGTTCACCCTTCTGGGTGCGCTGATGGGCAAGGCGGCGCTGGGGGCCGTGTTCAACATCTGGGTCCGCCGCGTGATGGCGGCCTGTTTCATCATCTACGGCGTGTTGCTGGGCACCAGCACAACGCCCAGTGCAAAGGGGTAAAGACATGCACACTGGTTCCTGCCTGTGCGGCAAGGTCGCATTCACCATTGACGGAGACCTCACCCCGCCCAATGCCTGCCATTGCGGACAGTGCCGCAGGCAGTCGGGGCATCTGTGGGCCTCGACCGTGACGCATCAGGACAACTTGAGCTTCACCGCCAGCGACACGCTGGGCTGGCATCGCGCCTCGGATATCGCCAAGCGCGGGTTCTGCAGCGCGTGCGGTTCGTTCCTGTTCTGGCAGCACAATGACGAGGACACGATCGCGATCTCTGTGGGGTCTCTGGACGAGCCCACCGGGTTGAAACTCGCCCAGCACATCTTTGTCGCCGACAAGGGCGATTACTACGACATTCAGGACGACCTGCCCCAGCGGGCACATTGACAGGGAACCAAGCGCATGAGTGATTTTCCAACCAAGGCCCGTGTGGTCATCATCGGCGGCGGCGTTGTCGGCTGCTCGTCGCTTTATCATCTGGCCAAGAAGGGCTGGACCGACTGCGTTCTGCTGGAAAAGAACGAGTTGACGGCAGGGTCCACTTGGCATGCGGCGGGCAACGTGCCGACCTTCTCGAACTCCTGGGCGATCATGAATATGCAGCGCTATTCAACCGAGCTGTATTCGCGTTTGGCGGATGAGGTCGATTACCCGATGAACTACCACGTCTCGGGCTCCATCCGTCTGGCGCACAGCAAAGAGCGGATGCAGGAGTTCGAGCACGCCATGTCCATGGGCCGTTATCAGGGCATCCCGATGGAGATGTGGACCCCGGAGCAGGCGAAAGAGCGCTATCCGTTCCTTGAAACCCATGACCTTGAGGGTGTGCTGTACGACCCGACCGATGGGGATATCGACCCGGCGCAGCTGACGCAGGCGTTGGCCAAAGGCGCGCGCGATATGGGCCAGAAGATCATCCGCTTCTGCCCGGCGACGGGCGTGACCCAGCATGACGATGGCACATGGACTGTGCACACCGACAAGGGCGATATCGCCTGCGACTATGTTGTCAACGCCGCTGGCTACTACGCGCAGCGCGTGGGGGAGATGTTCAAACCCTTCGGTGGGCGCACCGTTCCGGCCATGGTCATGAGCCACCAATATCTGCTGACCGACGAAGTGCCCGAGCTCGAAGCTTGGTCAAAGGAACACGGCGGCAAGCTGCCGCTGCTGCGTGACGTGGATATCTCGTACTACCTGCGGCAGGAGAAGAACGGCTTCAACCTTGGGCCTTACGAGCCCAACTGCAAGGGTCATTGGATGACCGAAGATGATCCGATGCCCGAGGATTTCAGCTTCCAGCTGTGGAACGATGATCTGGACCGCATCGAAGACATCGTTACCGACGCGATGGAGCGGGTGCCGCTGATGGCGACCTCGGGCGTGGGGCGTGTGATCAATGGCCCGATCCCCTATGCGCCCGATGGTCTGCCGTTGATCGGCCCGATGCCGGGCGTGAAAAACGCGTTTGAGGCGCACAGCTTTACCTTCGGCATCGCGCAAGGCGGAGGCGCAGGCAAGGTGCTGGCCGAATGGATCGTCGATGGCGTGACCGAGTGGGACATGTGGGCCGTCGATCCGCGCCGTTACACTGATTACACCGATCAGGACTACTGCAACCAGAAAGGCATTGAGGTCTATGGCAACGAATACGCCATGCACTTCCCGCATCATGAATGGCCTGCGGCGCGGGACAAGAAAGTCTCGCCCGTGCATGCCAAGGTCAGGGAACTGGGCGGCGTCATGGGCGCCTATAACGGCTGGGAGCGGGCCAACTGGTTCGCCAAACCCGGCGACGATATCTCGCTTGAGGCCACGCATACATGGGGCCGCTCGGGTCCGTGGGAGCGGCGGGTGAAAGAGGAATGCGAGGCCGTGCGCGACCATTGCGGCGTGCTGGACCTGCCCGGCTTCTCGCGCTTCATGGTCAAGGGCGATGGTGCGGCCGAGGCTCTGCGCGGTCTGGTGACCGGTGGCTTGCCCAAGGTCGGGCGCATCAACCTGGTCTATATCTCGGATGTTCGCGGCCGGATTCTGACCGAGATGTCCTGCCTGCGTCTGGACGAGGACGTGTTCGTCATGATCACCGCCGCCACCGCACAATGGCATGACCGGGATATTCTTGTGAACGCCATGCCCGCAGGTGTCAGCGTCGAGGATGTCACCACCACGCGTGACACCTTGATCGTCACTGGCCCGAAATCGCGTGAGGTTCTGTCGGGGCTGACGGATGCCGATTTGTCCTCCGGCTGGCTGACCCATCAGTTTGCGACCGTGGCCGGACAGCCTGCCCATCTGATCCGTGTGTCCTTTGCCGGGGAACTGGGCTGGGAGGTGCACGCGCTGAACGAAGACATGCCCTCGATCTATGACGCAATTCTTAAGGCTGGGGCCAAGCCGTTCGGCATGTACGCCCTGAACTCGCTACGCATCGAAAAAGGATACCGTGCGTGGAAGGGTGATCTGTCGACCGATTACTCTCTGCTCGAAGGCGGGCTGGAACGCTTCGTCAAGCTAGACAAACCGCAGGACTTCCCCGGCAAGGCCGCGATCCTGAACGAAAAGCAGCAGGGGGTGAAGAAATCCTTCGTCACCCTGACCGTGGATGCGGGGGAGTGCGATGCGCCCTATATGTCCTGCATCTGGCAGGGTGATCAGATCGTTGGTGAGACCACCTCGGGCGCATGGGGCTATCGCGTCGGCAAATCCATCGCGTTGGGGATGATCAGGGCGGAACTGGCGAACCCGGGAACCGAGCTCGAGGTTGAAATCTACGGCCAAAAATGCCGCGCTGTGGTACAGGAGGATCAGCCGCTCTGGGATCCCACAAACGAGCGGCTGCGCGCATAACACCCAAAAGGGAAGGCCATGAGCAAACGATACGCCATGCTGGGGCCCGGTGAGGGTCCCAACTACGACTGGGAAAATGACCACACCTTCGTCAAGGTCTCGGGCGATGACACGGGCGGGGCCTATACGCTCATGGAAGATAATCTGAAGGTCAGCTTCGCGCTTGGCCTTCATCGCCATGACAACCATGCCGAGACATTCTATTTTCTGGATGGCGCGGTGGATTTCTACGTCGATGGCGACTGGCACCGCTGCACGGCTGGTACAACGATGCATGTCCCTGCGGGTGTGCCACATGCCTGCCGCGTTGCGGAAAATGCACCAGCAAAGATGCTGATGATCTTTCAGCCTTCGGGCTTCGACGGCTTTCTGGCGGAACTGGCAACGATGACCGAGGCGGATTTCGCCGAAGAGGCCAAAATGGCCGAACTGAACGCCCGCTATGACATCATCCCCTTGGGCCCCGTCCCGCCCCATCCTGATGATGAGGGCTAACGCATGACGATCCCGACCACCATGTCTGGCGTTTATTTGACCCACCACGGCGGCCCCGATGCGCTGGACTGGCGCGCGGATATTCCGGTGCCGAAACCGGAGCCCGGTCAGGTGCTGGTCCGGGTGGCCGCCGCCGGGGTCAACAACACCGATATCAACACACGGGTTGGCTGGTATTCCTCGGACGTGACCGGGGCCACCGATGCGGTCGATCAAGAGGTCGAGGCCGGGGGCTGGGGCGGGGCCCTACACTTCCCGCGCATTCAGGGCGGCGATCTGTGCGGCATCGTCGAGGTGGCTGGCCCCGAGACCGGGTTCCAACCCGGTCAGCGCGTGACCTGCCCGATCAACCTGCCACGCCCGCGCCCCGGTAACCCGTTCGGGTTTATCGCTCTGGGGTCCGAGATGGACGGGGCGTTTGCCCAATACTGTCTGGTTCAGGCGGATGACCTGTATGATGTGACCGCCTCACCGCTTTCAGACGTCGAAATCGCCGCCATTCCCTGCGCATTCGGCACTGCCGAGAACCTGCTGACCCGCGCAGGCGTGACCGCCGGGCATAAGGTGCTGATCACCGGGGCCTCGGGCGGCGTCGGTCTGGCCGCTGTGCAACTGGCCCGGTTGCGGGGGGCGTCGGTCTGGGGCGTGACGGGGGCTGCCAAGGCGGATGTGGTCAAGGAACAAGGCGCTGTTGACACGTTCGACCGGGGCGCGCCGCTGCCGCAGGACATTTTCGATGTGGTCATCGACGTGGTTGGCGGGCCCGTCTGGCCGGATTTGGTTCTGTCCCTGAAACCGGGCGGGGCCTATGCCGTTTCGGGTGCGATTGCCGGGCCGATCGTTCAGGCCGATCTGCGCGACATCTACCTGCGCGACATCACCATCCATGGCTGCACCCATCAGTCGCCCGAAGTGTTTGGCCGTCTGGTCGAGTTGATCAATCAGGGGCGGATCAAACCCCTGGTTTCCAAAACCTATCCGCTGAGGGATATCGTAACCGCACAGGAAGACTTCCAATCCAAGGCGTTTCCGGGAAAGCTTGTCCTGATCCCATGAGAAAGAGTTAACATGGCAGATATCACGCTTCTGGACGGCTCAATCGGGCAGGAACTGGTTAAGCTCAGCGGGCAAACGCCGACACCGCTTTGGTCGACTCGAGTGATGATCGACCATCCCGAACTGGTCGCTCAGGTCCACGCCGAATACTTCCGCCGCGGTGCGACAGTTGCCACCACCAACACCTATGCCATCCACCGCTCGCGCCTTGTGCGTGCGGGGATGGAGGATCAACTGGCCACCCTGATCGACGCCGCCCTGGCCCAAGCGCAGGCCGCGCGGCAGGGTACGCAAGGCCGGATCGCCGGGGCGCTTGGCCCTTTGCTGGCCAGCTACCGCCCTGATCTGCAGCCCGACCCGGCAGAGGCCGCCGTGAAATTCGCCGAACTGGTTGGCCTCATGTCGGATCGCGTGGACCTGTTTCTGATCGAAACCGTATCCTCGGTGCTCGAAGCGGAAGGAGCCCTGCGTGGCACTCAGGGCGGGGGCAAACCGGTCTGGCTGGCCCTGTCGGTCATGGACGATGACGGCACCCGGCTGCGGTCGGGCGAGGCGCTTGGCGATATCACCCCGTTGATAGAGCGGTACCGGCCCGACGCCCTGCTGATCAACTGCTCACGCCCCGAGGCGATCCCGGCCGCGTTGCAGATCCTGTCGGGGATGGGGCTGCCCTTCGGGGCCTATGCCAATGGCTTCACCCATATCTCTGACGGGTTCCTGCAGGATGCACCCACTGTGGACACTCTAGACCAGAGGATCGACCTTGGCCCGGCGGCCTATACGGAACATGTCATGCGTTGGGTTGCGCAAGGGGCGACGATTGTGGGCGGATGCTGCGAAATCGGCCCGGATCATATCGGTGCCTTGGCCGAGGCGCTTCGGTCTGCCGGGCATCGGGTTGTCTGAGGGGCACCGATGAGCCCACCCGAGCCCCGCACCCGCCATTTCGACATACTGGTCGCACCCGGGTTTGTCCTGCTGGAACTGGCGTCTCTGGTCGAGGTGTTGCGCGTTGCCAACCGGGTGTGCCCAACCCCTCCGTTCAGCTTCACCTACCGGTCGCTGCGCGGCGGATCGGTGACCAGCAGCAGTGAAGCGACAGTTTCGACCCAAGCCATCCTGCCCCAGCCCAAGGCTGATTATCTGTTCGTCATCGGCAATTCAGATCCCGACCAGCCCGACCTGTCGCTGGGCCGGATCGTGTCGGATTACACCTATCGTGGCGCGCAGGTGTTTTTGCTGGCCGAAGCCGCCAGCCGGTATATCGATGAACAGGGCACCGCTGATCTGGCGACCCATTGGGAAAACGCCTCATTCCTGCGCGAACGCGGCGCGCGGTTCGAGGCCAAGCTGTCCATCGCCACCGAACACGGCGCGGTCGTGACCTGCGCCGGGATGGAGGCGACAACGGATGTTGCTCTGGCGGTGATCGGGCGGCACGTCTCGGGGCCCGCCAAGATGACCGTCGCCGATATCATGCTGCACGAAAACATCCGCGACTTTTCGTCGATGCAACCGTTCTCTGGGGTCAAAACCACCGTCACTGGCGACGCCAAGCTGGATCAGTGCATCAAACTGATGCAGGCCAATATCGAGGACCCTCTGCCGATTCAGCAGATCGTGGATACGTTGCATCTGTCGAACCGGTCTCTGGAACGCAAGTTCAGGACGTTTTTTGGGACGACCCCCAACGGTTTCTATCGCGAAATGCGGCTGGCCAAGGCCAACAACCTGCTGCTCAACACCACGATGAGCGTGCGGGAGATCGGGCTGGCCTGCGGTTTTCCGAACGGGTTTTCCTCGGTCTACAAAAGCTTCTTTGGCGTCACTCCGTTTGTCATGCGGCGCGGCAAGCGGCAGGCAGCGCAGGGGTGATTTTTACGCATTTTCTGACGTTTTTGATGGATTTCCTGCCGATCTTTCGTGCCATTCAGGGAAAAACCTGAAACGGCGGAGGCATCAGGATGGTCGATCTTCCCAGCAAGGCCCGCGTGGTCATCATCGGCGGCGGTGTCATCGGATGCTCGGTGGCCTATCACCTGACCAAAAAGGGCTGGAGCGATGTTGTGCTGTTGGAGCGCAAGCAACTGACCAGCGGCACCACCTGGCATGCAGCTGGCCTGATCGCGCAGTTACGGGCGACGGCCAACATGACCAAACTGGCAAAGTACACTCAGGAACTTTACAATTCGCTTGAGGAAGAAACCGGCGTGGCGACGGGGTTCAAGCGCTGCGGGTCCATCACCGTTGCGCTGACCGAAGAGCGGAAGGAAGAGATTTACCGTCAGGCGGCGATGGCGCGCGCCTTTGGGGTCGAGGTCGAGGAAATCTCGAACGAGCGTGTCAAAGAGATGTACCCGCATCTGAATGTCGACGGTGTCAAAGGTGCCGTTTACCTGCCGCTGGACGGGCAGGGTGACCCGGCCAATATCGCCCTGGCACTAGCCAAAGGCGCGCGGCAGCGCGGCGGGATTATCAAGGAACGTGTGAAGGTCACCGACATCGCCAAACAGGGCCGCACCGTGACCGGCGTGGATTGGGTGGCGGACGATGGCAGCGCCTCGGGCCATATCGAATGCGACATGGTGGTGAACTGCTCGGGCATGTGGGGGCATGAAGTTGGTCGGATGGCTGGCGTGAACGTGCCCCTCCATGCCTGCGAGCATTTCTATATCGTGACCGAGGCCATCGACGGCCTGTCGCAACTCCCGGTGCTGCGCGTGCCGGACGAATGTGCTTACTACAAAGAGGACGCAGGCAAAATCCTGCTGGGCGCGTTCGAACCCAACGCCAAGCCCTGGGCGATGAACGGCATCCCGGACAGTTTCGAATTTGATCAGCTACCGGAAGATTTCGATCATTTCGAACCGATCCTCGAAGCCGCGGTCAACCGCATGCCGATGCTGGCCGAGGCTGGTATTCACACTTTCTTCAACGGCCCGGAATCGTTCACGCCCGACGATGCCTACCATCTGGGCCTCGCGCCCGAGATGGACAATTACTGGGTCGCGGCCGGTTTCAACTCGATCGGTATCCAGTCAGGTGGTGGTGCGGGCATGGCGTTGGCCGAATGGATGGATACGGGTGAGAAGCCCTTCGATCTGGGCGATGTGGACATCAGCCGGATGCAGCCGTTTCAGGGCAACAAGCAGTATCTGTTCGAACGGTCGAAAGAGACGCTGGGCCTGCTCTACGCCGACCACTACCCCTATCGCCAGAAAGCCACTGCGCGCGGGGTGCGGCGGACGCCGTTCCACCAACACCTGCTGGAACAGGGCGCGGTGATGGGTGAACTGGCCGGTTGGGAGCGCGCCAACTGGTTTGCCAATGAAGGACAGGAGCGCGAATACCAGTATAGCTGGAGACGTCAGAACTGGTTCGAAAACTCGGCCGCCGAACACCGCGCCGTGCGCGAGAATGTGGGCATGTACGACATGTCCTCATTCGGCAAAATCCGTGTCGAAGGCCCGGATGCTGAAAAGTTCATGAACTATATCGGCGGCGGTGATTATGCCGTGCCTGCTGGCAAAATCGTCTACACCCAGTTCCTGAACCGCACGGGTGGGATCGAAGCGGACGTCACCGTCACCCGCCTGTCCGAGACCACCTATCTGGTTGTCACCCCCGCCGCCACCCGTCTGGCCGATCAAACCTGGATGATGCGCCACAAGGGCAGCTTCAACGTGGTGATCACGGATGTCACGGCAGGCGAGGGTGTTCTGGCCGTCATGGGCCCCAACGCGCGCGCGCTATTGGAAAAGGTCTCACCCAGTGATTTCTCGAACGCCACAAATCCCTTTGGCACCGCGCAGGAGATCGAGATCGGCATGGGCCTCGCCCGCGCGCATCGCGTGACCTATGTGGGCGAATTGGGCTGGGAGATTTACGTCTCGTCCGACATGGCCGGGCATGTGTTCGAAACCCTGTACGCGGCGGGGCAGGACATGGGCCTGAAGCTGTGCGGCATGCATATGATGGATAGCTGCCGGATCGAAAAAGGCTTCCGCCATTTCGGCCATGACATCACCTGCGAGGATCATGTGGTAGATGCGGGCCTCGGCTTTGCTGTCAAAACCGACAAGGGCAGTGACTTCATCGGGCGCGAGGCGGTGATCGCACGCAAGGAAAGCGGCCCCAAGAGCCGCCTGGTCCAGTTCAAACTTAGCGATCCAGAACCGCTACTATTCCACAACGAACCGATTGTACGGGATGGCGAATATGTAGGCTACCTCAGCTCGGGCAACTACGGCTACACGCTGGGCGGCGCCATCGGTCTGGGCTATGTGCCGTGCGAGGGTGAAAAGGCGGCTGACGTTCTGGCCTCAGGCTACGAGATTGATGTCTGTGGGGTGAAGGTCAAGGCCGAGGCATCGCTTAGGCCTATGTACGATCCCAAATCTGAACGGGTGAAGGTTTGACATGTGGTTGGGGGCTCTGCCCCCGCCGCCCGTTCCGGGCGACTCCCCCGGGATATTTTTAGACAGATGAACAGGGGATCCTTCCTTCATCTGTCTCTAAATATCCCGGAGCGCGAGGCAGAGCCTCGCAAAGCGATCGCATAGCCACGCGCGTGACAGTTCACAAATTTTGATGTGGGTCTTCACGGTTTTCGCAGTTCCCAACCCACCCTGATCTGCCCTAAACAGGCGCGGTATCAACCGGAGACCACCTGTGGCTGACGCACCTGTCCCACCGAACAATGCCGACACGCCGAAAGGGCTGGCGCTGGCCGTGACGGCCTATGTCCTTTGGGGGTTTCTGCCGCTTTACATGAAAGCCATGGCGCATATCGGGCCGGTCGAGATTGTGGCGCACCGCATCATCTGGTCGGTGCCGGTGGCTGGCCTGCTTCTGGTCGCGCTGGGGCGGACGCGAGATATCCGGGCGGCGCTGGGCAATCCGAAGATGCTGGCGATGGCAGCTTTGACGGCAGCGCTGATCTCGGTGAACTGGGCGATTTATGTCTGGGCGATTTCCTCGGGCAATGCGCTGGATGCGGCGCTTGGGTATTACATCAACCCTCTGTTCAGTATTGCGTTGGGCGCGATCCTGCTGCGCGAGCCGCTGAACCGGACGCAACTGGTGGCCGTTGGGCTGGCCGCGATGGGGGTACTTGTTCTGGTGGTTGAGGCCGGACAACTGCCCTGGGCGGCGCTGGGACTGATGGTCAGTTGGGGGTTCTACGCCTTCTTCAAGCGCTCGCTGCCAATCGGCCCCAATCAGGGGTTTTTGCTTGAGGTACTGATCCTGCTGATCCCGGCGCTGACCTATGTGACTTGGCTGGGCGCAAAAGGGACGGGCCATTTCGGGGCCGCTGCGAGTGACACCATGCTGCTGGCAGGGGCAGGGATCGTGACGGCGGTTCCGTTGCTGGTCTATGCCAATGGGGCCAAGCTGGTACGCCTGTCCACCATGGGCATCCTGCAATACATCGCACCGACGATGATCTTCATCACCGCCGTCACCGTGTTTGGCGAGCAGATCGACCGGGGCCGCTTGATTGCGTTTCCGCTGATCTGGGCCGCTTTGGTGGTCTACTCAATCCCGATGATCCGGCAGGCGCGGGCTCAGGCCTGATGCAGAAGCCGGGCCGCCTCTTTGGCCCAAATTTCATAGGTTTTGGGGCTGGGGTGATAGCCGTCTGGCGCGGCCAAGGCCGGATCGTCGGGCAAGTCCAGCGTCAAGTGGCGGGCTTGCGGATAGCGCGCGACGACCTGCTGCAAGCCTTGATCCAGACGCGCGGCCTGCCGTCCTAGAACCCAGGCCAAAGGATGAGGCAGGGCAGGGAAGCGGCTCATCTGCGGCACGGCGGTCAGAACCACCTTGCGCGCGCCGAATCCGTCGGTGAGCAGGTCCATCAGACGGGTTTGCCGCGCGATGAACCTGTTACGGGTCACGCCGCGTGTTACATCGTTTACACCAAGGGCTGTCACCACCGCATCATACGAACCGTCCAGTTTCTCCAACCGATTCAGAACGTCCTGCGTGGTGTGCCCTGTTGTCGCCTCCAGCCGCCATTCGACCGAATAGTGGCGGCCCAGTTGTGCGACCAGATGGCCCGACAAGGCCTGCGCCTGCGTGCCCGCCCCAACCCCTGCGGCCGAGCTGTCGCCGGTGATCAGCAGACGCAGGCGCGGACCTCGGCCTGAGCGCCCTTCGCGCGGGCCCGAAGGTTCCGGCAGCATCTGCGCTTTGCGGCGCACGGAAAGGCCCTGGGCCGCTAGCACCGGCAGCAGCGGCACCCTGAGAATTTGGTCGGCGGCAATCGGTCCGGGCATGATCAACTCAGCGCGTCTTTGTATTCCAGAAAGCGGGGGTCTTTCATCACCCGCGCCATCATCGCCTCGCGCAGGGCACCGATGGTCTTGTAGGGGCGCATGACGACCTCGAAGGTCTGAACAAGGCCTTCGTCGTTCAGGGTGATCAGGTCGACGCCAATCGCATCCAGATCGCCGACCTTGCACTGAAACTCTAGCGCCCAGTCGGTGCCGTCGCCCATAATGCGACGATAGCGGAAGTCCGAGAAGACCTGACCCACATGGCCCAGCACCGCCGCCACCGGCGCGCGGCCTGTCCAGGTGCTGTAATAGGTTGGCGGCAGGAACCGGACATCCTCGGCCAGAAGCGCGTGGATCAGGGTTTCATCGCCCTTGGCGACCACTTCTTGCAAGCGTTTGATTGTTGGGTGCATGTCACCTCCGTTATCCTTAACGCAAGATTTGCCGATGGCCGCCGCGCAGACAAGGACGACGTTGCGGGAAGCGGCGCGCTGCGATAGGCAGGCCCGCATGACCGAGACCTATGATCCCCCGACAACGCCGCTGGACGTGCTGCATGAAGATGCGCAGCTGATCGTGGTGAACAAACCCTCGGGCCTGTTGTCGGTACCGGGGCGAGGGGACCATCTGGCCGATTGCCTGCTGACCCGCGTTCAGGCGAGCTTTCCGCAGGCGCTGCTGGTGCACCGGCTGGATCGCGATACTTCGGGGATTATGGTGTTTGCCCAGACACCCCATGCGCAGCGGCACCTTGGCCTTCAGTTCGAAAAGCGCCAGACACGTAAAACCTATGTTGCCCGCGTCTGGGGAAAGGTCGCGCCCAAGACCGGGACTGTGGACCTGCCTCTGATCGTGGACTGGCCCAATCGCCCGCGGCAGATGGTGTGTCATGACACCGGCAAACCCGCCGTCACCGACTGGCACGTCGTGAAGCATGAGGACGACAGCACGCGTTTGCGTCTGTTTCCCAAGACCGGCAGGTCCCACCAGTTACGGGTCCACATGCAGGCGCTGGGGCATCCCATCCTTGGCGATCCGTTCTATGCCACCGGACCGGCGCTGGAGTTCCCCCGGCTGATGCTGCATTCCGAGGAATTGCGCCTGAAACACCCCGAGGGCGGTATTTCGATGAAATTCCGCGCCTCTGCCGATTTCTAACCATTTGGCAGGTATTTGCCGATTTCACCGTATTGTTGCTTGAGCCTGACGTAGCGCAGCGTGATATACTGGGTCAAACGAACCAAACCCGGCAAACGGGTACAGGAGCAGAAGGTGATATCATGACGATTTCCAAGTTTTTTCTGGCCACCGGGCTGTGCTCGGCCATGGCCCTGACCGCATGTACCGATCCCGGAACGCTGAGCGTGCCGAGCGATCCCAACCAGAACACCAAGCAAGGCGCGATTCTGGGTGGCCTCGTGGGGGCCGGTGTTGGGGCCATCGCAAACGGCTCGGACCCGTTGCTGGGGGCGCTGGCCGGAGGGGCCATCGGTGCTGCCGGAGGCGGCCTGATCGGTAATCAACTGGACAAACAGGCGGCAGAACTGCGCCAGCAGCTGGCCAATGACGGCATCACCATCGTAAACGCAGGTGATCGGCTGATCGTGACCGTGCCCAACGACATCACCTTTGACACCGACAGCGCGACCGTGCGTCCGGCGCTGCGGTCCGATCTGGTGAAGGTGGGGCAGAACCTGGTGAACTACCCCAACTCGAACGTGCAGATCATCGGCCATACCGACAGCGACGGCGATGCGTCCTATAATCAGGGCCTGTCGGTGCGCCGCGCCAATGCGGTGGCAGACATTCTGCAAGCAAATGGCGTGAGCTTTAACCGTATCTCGACCATCGGTCAGGGCGAGAACAATCCGATTGCCTCGAACCTGACGCCTGCTGGAAAGGCGCAGAACCGCCGGGTCGAGATCATCGTGGTTCCAAGTGGCAACGCCTGATCCTGCGCAGGGGTTGTGTATCAAACAGGGTTTGGTTCCGGCGGTTCGCGGTTTACTATGGGGAAACACTGAAACGGAGTTTCCCCTGATGTCCAAACCGGTCCTGCTTGGCCTGTCCGGGTCTTTGCGCCAAAACGCCACCAACCGCAAACTGCTGCGCGAAGCCGCGCGGCTGTTCGACCCTGCCAGCTTCATCGAGGCGGATTTGAACCTGCCGCTCTATGACGGCGATCTGGAGGAAGGCGAGGGCATCCCCGCCGCCGTTCAGACACTGGCCGACCAGATCGTGCAGGCCGATGCGGTGATTATCTCAACGCCGGAATACAACAAAGGGCCGTCCGGGGTTCTGAAGAACGCGTTGGACTGGGTCAGCCGGACCAAGGGCAACCCGTGGGTCGATAAGCCGGTAGCCGTAATGTCCGCCGCCGCGGGCCGGGCCGGGGGCGAACGGGCGCAGATGATCCTGCGCGCCTATATGGTGCCGTTCCAGCCGCGTATCCTGCAGGGGCCCGAGATTCATCTGGCCAGCAGTTCGAACGAGTTTGACGAGCAGGGCAGGCTGACCAACCATCGCTACGAAACAGCGCTGCACAAGCTGATGGAGAAGCTGCGGGACATGAGTCAAAACTGCCCCGATGCCTCGTGACGCGCAAACCGATGTGATGGACCCGGCGCGGGCTGCCGCCCTGCAAGCGGCGCTGGGCCGGGATGGCGTGATCACCGAAGGGTCTGCACTGCCGCCCTTCTTCCACCACCTGTATTTTTGGACGGCCCGCGCGCCGGAACAGTTGGGCCGAGATGGCCACCCCCGTGTCGGCGATGCGTTGATCCCCGATATGGGCCTGCCCCGCCGGATGTGGGCCGGGGGCAGGTTGGAGTTTCGTGCCCCGCTGATCGCAGGGGTTCCGGCTGAACGGCGGTCGGTGCTGGACAGCCAAAGCACCAAGGTCGGGCGGTCCGGCCCGCTTGGCTTTGTCACCCTGCGGCACGAAATCTGGCAGGCGGGTAACTTGCGTCTGACCGAATGGCAGGACCTTGTGTATCGCGACGACCCGTCCGAGAACGCGGCCAAACCGACCCCTCCGGTGGCCAGAACGGACGAGACAGACCGGCGAGAGCTCAGGTTCGACACCACCCTGCTCTTCCGCTATTCGGCGCTTACGTTCAACGGGCACCGGATCCACTACGATTTGGATTATGCCCGCGATGTCGAAGGCTATGACGGGCTGGTCGTGCACGGACCGTTGCTGGCGCAGCTCCTGATGTTGTTTGCCGAGGACCTGGCAGGGCCTTTGACAGCGTTTTCCTTCCGCGCCACCGCGCCCTTGATGCATTTTGAAACGTCGGAACCGTGCAGAAACGGCCCGAACCTGTGGGTGCGTGGCCCCGATGGCCGCCAATGCATGCAGGCCGTGGCCCGGTCAGAGTGACGCCTCGGCCCGGAAATCCTCGGGGATCGTATCGCGGTCTTCAAGGACCAGATCGGCCATGACCTCGGCCACTTTCGGGGCCATGCCAAAGCCGATCTTGAACCCGCCATTGGCGATAAACTGGCCTTGGTGCAGGGGATGCGCCCCCAGCATCGGCGCGCGGCTTTTGCTGCGGGGGCGGACGCCCGCCCAACGCTCGATCACCTCGGCTCCGTGCAGAAGCGGCACCGCGCGGGTGGCGCGGTCCAGAACGTCATCAAGCGCGGCGTCGGTGCTGGTTGGGTCGTCATACTCCCGCTCGGAGGTTGAACCGATGGCCAGCGTTCCGTCCGCATGCGGCACGATATGGATGGCGTCGGCAAATAGCTGTGGCGCGTCACCGGCATCGAAACGCAGCAAGGCTGCCTGTCCTTTGACGCCGTTGCCAACAGTTTTGCCAAAGGCCGCGTTCAGGTCCAGCAGACCGGCCAGCCCGGTTGCGTGGATGATGCTCCCCGCGTCGGGCGCTTCGGGAACCACTTCAATGCCCTTCACCGCCAGCGCCGCAACCAACGCCGCGCAGGCGCGCCGTGGGTGCAAGCGCGCGGTCAGGGTGTCGTGAATGACATAGCCCGTCGGGCTGGGCGGGCACCACGCGCCAGCCTCGGCGGTTTCGATCACCCGCCATTCGGCACGCCCCTGCCACAGATCACGCGCCGTCTCCCGCCGCTGTCGCGCCAAATCGAGCCCACGCTGGTCCGGGATCGGCTGAATGCGCCCCAGACGCCCGTAGCCTGCCGACACGCCGCCTGTTGCCTCGACCTGTGCCCAGAACGGTTCGGCCATGATCAGACTGTCGAACTGAAACGCCTTCTTGGCGTTCCAGTTTTCCGGTACATGCGGGGCCAAAGCGCCCACCAGCCCGCCGCTGGAGCCCGTACCGGGACCAAAGGGATCGACGATCTGAACCTTCGCGCCGCGTCGGGCGCAGGTCCAGGCGATGGACAGGCCGAAAATCCCCGCGCCCCGCACCGTCACATCGACCATTGCCAATCCCCTTTTCCTTGTTCAGTGTCGCGCCGCTTAGCTACAGGATTCCCCGATGGCAGACCAGCGCGCCAAACTGACCTGGACCGAGGATCGGATTCCGGTCTCGGACCGGTTCGACGATCCCTATTACTCGTTGCAGAACGGGCTGGAAGAGACGCGTCATGTGTTTCTGGTAGGCAATGACCTGCCCGCGCGCTTTGCGCCGGGATTTCACATCGCTGAACTGGGCTTTGGCACCGGGCTGAACATGCTGACCGTCTGGTCCGAGTGGGAGAGCTCTGGCCAGACCGGGCCGTTGCAGTTCACCAGTTTCGAAGCCTTCCCGATGGGGGCCGAGGACATGGCGCGTGCGCTGGCGGCGTTTCCGGAGTTGAAACTTTGGACAGATCGATTCCTTGCGCAGTGGACGGGGCAAAACTGCGATCTGGACACGCTGTCGCTGAGGGTCATTCACGGCGATGCCCGTAAGACCCTGCCCACATGGGATGGCGTTGCCGATGCATGGTTTCTGGACGGGTTCTCACCCGCCAAAAACCCCGAACTTTGGGGCGCGGACCTGATGCAACAGGTCGCGGATCACACCGCGCCAAACGGCACTGCCGCCACCTATACCGCCGCAGGCTTTGTGCGGCGCGGGCTGCAGAACGCGGGGTTCACCGTCACCCGCACCCCTGGCTATGGCCGCAAGCGCCACATGACCCGCGCGGTGAAGACGTGACCCAGACAAACAATATCAGCGCGGGTATCGCGCTTATGATCGGCGCGACCGTTGTATTCGCGCTGCAAGACGGCATCTCGCGCCATCTGGCGGGGGCGTATAACACTTACATGGTTGTGATGGTCCGCTATTGGTTCTTCGCGGCCTTCGTCATCGCCTTGGCCGCCCGCGCACCCGGAGGGCTAAAGGCAACGGCCCAAACCAGCCAACTTGGCCTGCAGATTTCCCGAGGCGTCATTCTGGCCACCGAGGTCTGCGTCGCGGTCTACGCCTTTACCATTCTGGGCCTGATCGAAAGTCAGGCCGTGTTCATCTGCTACCCGCTGCTGGTTGCGGCCCTCAGCGGTCCGGTCCTTGGAGAACAAGTGGGTTGGCGGCGCTGGTCAGCGATTGGGGTCGGTTGCGTGGGGGTTCTGATCATCCTGCAGCCGGGGGCCGGGGTCTTCAACCCGTGGGCGATCATCCCGCTGATCTCGGCGCTGCTGTTCGCCATCTACGGCCTGTTAACCCGCTATGCCGCCCGCCGCGATACGTCTCTGACCAGTTTCTTCTGGACCGGCGTTGCCGGGGCGGTGGCGATGACACTGGTCGGCATTTGGTTCTGGGAACCGATGGCCCGTGCCGACTGGCTTTGGATGGGACTGTTGTGCGTGTCCGGGGTGCTGGGCCACTGGCTGCTGATCAAATGCTACGAAATGGCCGAGGCCAGCGCCGTGCAGCCCTTTGCCTATTTCCATCTGATCTGGAGCGCGATCCTCGGCATCTCAGTTTTCGGAGAAACCCTGCGCCCCGAGGTCGTCGCAGGCGCAGCACTGGTGGTGGGTGCGGGCCTTTTTACCCTATGGCGCGAACGCCGCCAGCGTTGAGCCCGTCAGTTCCTGCGAGAACGGGACCGGCAGTGCAGGCTGGCCCAGACGGGCGCGGTACACCGGCAGGCTTTCGGCCACGCGCATCACGTAATTGCGGGTTTCCTTGAACGGGATGGTCTCAATCCAGTCCACCATATCCACCTGACCGGCGCGCGGATCGCCATAGCGCTGCATCCACGAGATCGGGCGTCTGGGCCCCGCATTATACCCGGCAGCCATCATCACGATATTGCCGTTGAAGTCTGCAGCTAGCCCCGACAGGTAGTTGGCCCCTAACTTGGCATTATACTTCCAGTCCGAGGTCAGCCGCACGGTCTTATGCCCGCTGAGGATGCCCAGTTCCTGCGCCACCAGCTTGGCGGTGGCTGGCATCACCTGCATCAACCCGCGCGCGCCTGCACCACTGATCACGACAGGATCGAATTCGCTTTCACGCCGCGCGATGGCAAGCGTCATCTCCTTGGCCATCGGCAGGCCCATATCGGCAACCGGATGCACTGGGTAATAGGCGGCAGGCAGCACGGTTCCGGTCGTGGCCGCGCGTTTGGCAATCATCACCGCCAGATGCGGCTCTTTCAACTCGATCACCAGATCACCCAGTTGCGTCGCCTGCACCGGGTCGAGGCTTTCGACCAGATGGGTCAAAAACCGCTCGGCCAGATTGTCCTCGCCCGCTTTCAGCAACAGCAACCCGGCCTCCAGCACGCTGGAATCGGCAAACTCGGCCTCTTTCCAATGCGGTGCGCGGCGCGGGCTGGCGAGTTCGCTGTCAAAGGGCCGTCCGATCTGTTCCGCCGCCAGCAGGCCATAGAATGAGGTCTGGTAATCCGCGCCCATCGCATAGGCCTCATATGCCTTGTCCGCATCGCCATGCGCGGCATAGGCCCGGCCCAGCCAATAGCCGCCGCGCCCCTTGGAAATAGGCGACTGCACGGCGGTCGAGAAATTCTGGAAATGCCGGATCGCGGTGGCCGGATCATCCAGCTTTCGCAGGGCAAGAAAGCCTGCCAGCCACTCCAGATCCGCATAACCATAGCCCATTTCCGGTGTCATGTGATGGTTCGCAGCGATATCATAGGCCCTGTTCGCATCGCCCTGCCGCATCGCCAGCCGCGCCAGCCTGCGCCGCCCTTCGGCCCATTTGTCCGGTTCCCCCAGCGCATCGGGGTCGGTGGACCGGGCCAGCATCAGATCAATAGCGCTGTCATCCAGTTCCTTCTTGTCCCGCCAGACAAAACGGTCAAAGGCCAGCCCCGGCGCATTCGCCAGCGCTTTCGGCACCGCAGAGATCTTCCCGTCCACCCCCGGTTCGCGCTTTTGCAGGGCAATCCGCGCCTCGGCCAGTTTGCGTTGGTCGGCACTGACCAGGGGCAACATGCGACCGGCGCTGACCAGATGGCCGTCCCACAGCATCCGGTCCAGCCGCGCCGCGTGGTGCGGTTTCAACACTTTTGAAAAGTTTTCGATGTAGTCCTTCTGCAGCCCCGACCCCATCGGCATGGTGCGCCAGGCGGTCACGATATCGGCTTCGGCCTCGCCATGCCGGCCCTTCGCCATCAGGGCAATCGCGTAGTTCAGGGCACCTTCCGCCGTTTGCGGTGGCTGATCGGCGTAGAAGGTCAATGCCCGGTCCGCATCAGAACCGCTAAAGGACGGCTCGCTTTTCCGGCGCAGCCAGGCCAGCCCAGGCCAGTCCGGGCGACGGTCCAGAAACACCAGCACATCGCCGGAACTGCCGAACCCTTCGCGCAGCCAATGCCAGACGATGATATCGCGCGAAACCGAACCGCGTGCGCCCGACACCCGCAACGCCTCGTTCCAGTCGCCCTTGCGCATTTCGGCCAGCCCGGCCCGCAAATCGCCCGCCGCATCGGCAGATGCCCGCTGCGGCGGCAGCGCCAAAGTCAGAATCACCGCCATCACAGCAGCCAGAACGCGTGTCATCCCTTGCATTTCCCAACCAACCGAGGATACAGCCATGCAGGATAATGCGTGCGCTGCCGGGATCAACTCACAAACCTTCAAACGAGGCGGACCGGGGCGTGAAAACCACAAACTGCACCTTAAGGAGCGTGTCATGTTCAAAGGCTCGATGCCAGCCCTCGTCACCCCGTTCAGAAACGGCGAGTTGGACCTGGATACGCTCAAACACCTGGTAGAATGGCACGTAGAGGAAGGCTCGACCGGTTTGGTGCCAGTGGGCACGACCGGCGAAAGCCCGACGCTGAGCCATGAAGAGCACGAAACCGTTGTGGCAGAAGTTGTGAAGGCCGCTGCGGGCCGGGTTCCGGTCATCGCCGGTGCGGGCTCGAACAACACGGTCGAGGCGGTTCGCTTTGTCCAGTTTGCGAAGAAAGTCGGCGCAGATGCGGCGCTGGTGGTGACGCCCTACTACAACAAGCCGACGCAGAAAGGTCTGCTGGCCCATTACCGTACCCTGCACGACTGCGCCGATATCCCGATCGTCATCTACAACATCCCCGGTCGTTCGGTCATCGACATGACGCCCGAGACGATGGGAGAGCTGTCGAAACTGCCGCGCATCATCGGCGTCAAGGACGCAACCGGCGATCTGGCGCGCGTCAGCCAGCAGCGTGCTGCCTGCGGGCCCGAGTTCTGCCAACTCTCCGGCGAGGACGCCACTGCGCTGGGCTTCAATGCCCATGGCGGGGTCGGCTGCATCTCGGTCACGGCCAATGTCGCACCCAAACTTTGCGCCGAATTCCAGCAGGCCACGCTGGAGGGCGATTATGCCAAAGCGCTGGCCTATCAGGACCGCCTGATGCCCCTGCACGAGGCGATCTTCATCGAACCCGGTCTCGTCGGCGCGAAATACGCGCTCAGCAAACTGGGCCGCTGCAGTGCTGAAGTCCGCTCGCCCCTGACAGAGCTTGAGGACGGCACCAAATCCACCATCGACGCCGCCATGGCGCATGCGGGCCTGCTGTAAACCGCGGCCCCAAACCGGATCCGCTCTTCATCTGGCCGAAAATATCCCGGGGGAGGAATTGGCCTGAAAGGCCAAGGAGGGGGCTGGCCCCCTCCCTCATCGTTTGCCGTAATAGAGCCCCACCACATGTTCCGCCTGCGCAAAGAACAACCAGCGTGAGATCACGACGCCGGTCAGATGCGACAACACGGCGAGCAGAGCAAAGACATGCTTGATCGCAACTCCTGCGACCGGGAGCAGGATCAGCAGCAAGGGCAGGGCAAAAGCCAGACCAAAAGACATTACCCGCAACTTCTGCGCATGTTTGCGACCGACCACGTGCACGAATTCGCGCAGCAGGTAGTTGGTGCCCGTATGTGGCGGCTCAAAGGCACGGACAGTGCCCCGGCCCCCCAACCCGGTGGCGGTGCCCAACGTGGTGCCAGAGCGTGCCAGTGCGCCGTCGCCCTTGGCCCAGTATGCAAGCTGAACGGCCCCGGCGAGGACCAACAGCCAAGGGGCCAGCGCCTCTGCCCCGGCCAGCAAAGCTCCGCCTGCAAGGCTGAACGACAGGAACATTGCTGGCGTCAGGCTCATGTTCCAGCGGGGAATGGTCTTGAGCTGGGTGTAGATCATCGAGGTTGTAAACACCGTTGCAAGGCTAAGCAGTGCCCCGATGCACCCCAACAGCGCCCAATGGCTGCCTAGAAACACCGCTCCCAGCGCGTACAGCCCCATAAAGACAAGCGCCGCAACGGCGCAGACCCCTTCGCGGCTGAGCCAGCTTGATTTCCACTGGCTAAAGGCTTTCCAGGCGCGTTCGGGATGCCCCAGATGGAAGGTCGATGCCAAAAGCCCTCCCACTGCTAGCGCATAGGCGATGGCGTAGAAGACGAACGCGACAAAGCCGGTCACCGCAGGTTGACCGAGGCCCAGAAAAAACAGCAGCCCGAACCCCAGACCGGAGAAGGTTGTGAAGATGATGACAGAAGGGGACGGGTGCATCAGAGCTTCTCCAGAGTTTTGTCGAGCCAGCCGAGAAAGCCCTTGGGGTCCTCGGCAACCGGGGCCAGCAGGGGGGCCAGAATGTCGATCTGATCCTCAACCTGATCCTTGGGCCGGGGCGGCAGGTATTTGTTGACCGGTTTGGTGCCCATTTCGGGCATCAGGTCCATGCCTTCGCGCTCGACCACCAGTTTGCTGACATCGCTGTCGGGGTCGCCCAGATCGCCAAAATGCCGGGCACCAGCGGGGCAGGTGCGCACGCATGAGGGCACACGGTCTTCCTCCGGTAGGTTTTCGTTGTAAATCCGGTCAACGCAGAGGGTGCATTTCTTCATCACGCCCTCGGCCATATCCATCTCGCGCGCGCCATAGGGGCAGGACCAGGCGCAGAGGCCACAGCCTATGCAGTCGCTTTCATTGACCAGCACGATGCCGTCCTCGACCCTTTTGTAGCTGGCCCCGGTGGGGCAGACCGTGACGCAAGGCGCGTCCTCGCAATGGAGGCAGGATTTCGGGAAATGGATCAGTTGCGCGTGGCCATTTTCTGGCTGCACCTCGTAGGAGTGCACCCGGTTGAGGAAGGTGCCCGAGGGGTTGGCCCCGTAGGCATCCTGATCGCTGAGCGGCACGCCGTAATTCTCGGTGTTCCAGCCTTTGCAGGAGATCACGCAGGCGTGGCAGCCGACGCAGGTGTCCAGGTCGATGACCAGACCCATTTTGCGGTCAGTGGATTGGGGAATCTGGGTCATGGCTGCCTTCTATCTGTGCGGGTGGTCAGGGCGGACTGGGGCTCTGCCCCAGACCCCGGGATATTTTTGGACAGATGAAGTGCGGATCGGGTCATTTACCGACTTTCCATGCAAGGTCCCTTGGGCCGGTGCCTACCGGGGATTTGATGGGGGCGAATTCGGGCTGGCTTTCGGCATCTGCCGGAGGGGGGGCCTTTTCGATCTTCACTTTCAGGTCGAACCATGCGGCTTGCCCGGTCACGGGGTCCGAGTTGGCCCAGCGCATGCCGTCGCCTTTTGGGGGCAGAAGCTCGTGGATCAGGTGGTTGAGCAGGAAGCCCTTGGTGGCCTCGGGGGCGTCTTCCTGCAAAGCCCAAGCGCCTTTGCGTTTGCCGATGGCGTTCCAGGTCCAGACTGTGTTTTCATTCAGCGCGGCCATTTCCATGACCGGCACTGTGATTTCTCCGTGCGGAGAGGTGACTTTGGCCCAGCCGCCGTCCTGCAGGTTGTGCTGTCGCATGAGTTTGGTCGGCACGTAGAGCGGGTTGCGCCCATGTAGCTGGCGCAGCCATGCGTTCTGGGTGCCCCAACTGTGATACATCGCCATCGGGCGCTGGGTCAGGGCGTTGACCGTGAAGCCGTCGTTCCCCTGCTGGTCGGTCTCGTACCAGATGGGCAGCGGGTCCATCGTGTCTTTGAGGCGCTGGCGCAGGTGGTCGGGCGGCTGGCGGTCGCCATGCCCTTCTGCGGCCAGTTGAAATTTGCGCATCGGCTCGGAATATAGCTGGAACAGGTAGGGTTGGGGGCTGTCATAGAGGCCCATTCCAACGGCCCAATCCTGATAGGCCGCGTTCCAAGGTTTGTAGTAATCCGCGCCTTCGGGAATATGGGCGACGTAGAAGCCGCCGTTTTCGACGTAGCGGTTGAGTTGGTCGGGATTGACCTCTCCGCGCCCTTCCTTGTCGCCGTTTTCGCCACGGAATCCGGCGAGCGGGCCGATGCCGGGCTTGCGCTGGTGGTTGACGATGTAGTCGGCGTAGTCCTTCCACTTTGGCGTGCCGTCGTCGTTGGTGAAACCGGGCAAGCTCATGCGGTTGGCGAGTTGGATCAGCACGGATTGGAACCCTCGCACGTCGCGGTCGGGTTCGACGACGGGCCAGCGGATGGCGTCGGCGGCGGCGTCAGCCTCGCAGATCGGGCGATCCAGCAGTGAGATACAGTCGTGGCGCTCCAGATAGGTGGTGTCGGGCAGGATCAGGTCGGCATAGGCGACCATTTCCGAGGAATAGGCGTCGGAATAGATGATCTTTGGAATGACGTATTTGCCGTCTTCGTTGCGGGCCGACAGCATCTCCATCACGCCCTTGGTGTTCATGGAGGAGTTCCACGACATATTCGCCATGTACATGAACAGCGTATCGATCTTGTAGGGATCACCGGCGGCGGCGTTCGAGATCACCATATGCATCAGACCGTGGGCCGACATCGGGTTTTCCCAGGTGAACGCCTTGTCGATGCGTTGGGCGTTGCCGTTCTCGTCCAGCAGCAGGTCCTCGGGGCCACGTGGGAAGCCAAGGTGGGGGCCTTCCAGCGGGCGGCCCGGGCGGCGGTCTCCGTGCGGGGTGGGGTGGGCCTCGACCGGTTTGGGGTAGGGCGGCTTGAAGCGGAAGCCGCCGGGAACCTCGACCGTGCCCAGCAGGATTTGCAGCACATGCAGCGCGCGGCAGGTCTGAAAGCCATTGGCATGTGCCGAGATGCCGCGCATGGCGTGGAAGCTGACCGGGCGGCCTGTCATTTTGGAGTGCTTTTCGCCTCGGAAGTCGGTCCATTCGTGATCCAGCTCGATGGCCTCGTCAAAGGCGACCCGGGCGATTTCGGCGGCGATGGCACGGATTTTCTTTGCCGGGACACCGCAGCGCGCGGCCACGTTTTCGGGGGCGTAATCCTCCGAGAGGTACTTCTCGGCCATCTGGTGGAAGACCGGGCGATGGGTGACGCCGTCTTTGTCGTAGGTGGCTGACAGGTCCGGGCGCACGCCGGATTTGTCGAAGGCGGTTGGCTCGCCCGTCATGCGGTCGATCACCAGTGGTTTGCCATCGGTGTCGCGCAGGAACAGGCCTTTCTCGGGGCCTTCTGCGGCGTTCACCAAAACCGGCGCGTTGGTGTAGCGGGCAAGGTAGTCGAGGTCGATCTTGCCGGCTTTCATTAGCACATGGATCAGCGACAGGATGAACAGCCCGTCGGTGCCGGGCGTGATGCCAACCCAATCGTCGGCCACAGCGTTATAGCCGGAACGGATCGGGTTTACCCCGATCACCCGCGCGCCGCGCGCCTTGATCTTGCCGATGCCCATCTTGATCGGGTTGCTGTCGTGATCCTCGGCCACGCCGAACAGCATGAACAGCTTGGTATGCTCCCAATCAGGCTGGCCGAATTCCCAGAACGCGCCACCCATCGTGTAGATTCCACCCGCCGCCATATTGACCGAGCAGAACCCGCCATGGGCTGCATAGTTCGGGGTGCCGAAATTCTGCGCCCAGAACGAGGTAAAGCTCTGGCTCTGATCGCGACCGGTGAAGAAGGCCAGTTTCTGGGGGGCGGTTTCGTGCAGCTCGTTCAGCCAGCCGACGGCGGTGCTGATCGCTTCGTCCCATTCGATCTCGCGGAATTCTCCGGACCCACGCGGACCGACGCGCCGCAGAGGCTTGCGCAGGCGCGAGGGCGCGTTGACCTGCATGATGCCCGCACTGCCCTTGGCGCACAGAACACCCTTGTTCACCGGGTGGTCCCGGTTGCCCTCGATGTACGCAACCTTGCCGTCTTTCATGTGAACATTGATGCCGCACCGACAGGCGCACATGTAGCAGGTGGTCTTGCGGACCTCGTCCGAGACCTTTGGCGATGTGTCGATAACTGGCTGGTTCATATACGTCTCTTTGGCTGTCGGTCTGATCATTACAGCATCTCGCCCGGATCAGAACAATTTTGCGAGCTTGGTTTGTCCGGCTTTTTCTTATCGACCCGCTTGCTGAGCCTGCACCGCCGTTACTGCGATGATGTGCAGGATATCCTCGGAGGAGCAACCGCGCGACAGATCGTTCGCTGGCTTGGCCAGCCCCTGCAGCACCGGACCGATGGCTTCGACCCCGCCGATCCGCTGCGCGATCTTGTAGCCAAGATTGCCCGCGTTCAGGCTGGGGAAGACAAAGACATTCGCCTCGCCCTTCAGCGGGGAATCGGTTGCTTTTGTGGCCGCGACCTCGGGGACGAAGGCGGCGTCGAACTGCAGCTCTCCGTCGATCAGAAGGGTCGGGTCGGCGGCGCGCGCGATCTGCGTGGCCTCGACCACCTTGGATACTTTGGGGTGGTCCGCGCTGCCTGATGTGGAAAAGGACAGCATCGCCACCCGCGCTGTACCACCGGTAAGGGCGGTGTAGGACGCGGCCGAGGCCCGGGCGATTTCCGCCATTTCCTGCGCGTCCGGGTCCACGATCAGGCCGCAATCGGCAAAGATGCGCGCGCCTTTGACCTCGTGATGATCCTGACAGAACAACATCAGAAAGAAGCTGGACACCATGGCAGCATCGGGCGCGGTGCCGATGATCTGCAGGGCCGCGCGCACGGTGTCCGAAGTGGTCTCGACCGCGCCGCCGACCGTGCCGTCGGCCAGGCCCTGCTGCACCAGCAATGCCGCATAGACCAGGCGGTTGGACACCTGTTCGCGCGCGTCCTCGGGCGTCATGCCTTTGTGGCGGCGCAACTCATACAAGACCTGTGCCAAGGCCGGAGCGTGGGTCGAGGTCTGAGGGTCGTGAATCTCGATCCGGTCCCGGTCGTAGCCGTCATGCGCCTCCAACAGGGCCGAGACACTGGCCATGTCGCCCACAAGAATAATGCGTGCGACGCCTTCTTTGATGGCTTTCACTGCCCCCTCTACAACGCGCGGATCATCGCCCTCGGACAGGGCGATGATCTTGTCAGAGCTGGTCGCAACCCCGAGTATTGCGCGCAGGGGTTTCAAGCCGTTACGCCCCGGCCTGCGGGGTCATGTCCGCCGCGCTGATCCCGGCAACCTCGACCGGTTTCTTCATGGCGTCGCGGCGGAAGGGCTCGCCCAGTTCCTGATTGATCATCGCTTCGATCAGGGTGGTGATGCCGTTCTTCTGATCCTCGATCGCCTGATTCAGCGCGGCGGTCAGTTCGTCCATCGTGCGGGCGACCACACCTTTCAGGCCACAGGCTTTTGCGATGCCGGCGTAAGAGACCTGAGTGTCCAGCTCGGTGCCGACAAAATTGTCGTCATACCACAGGGTCGAGTTCCGCTTTTCCGCGCCCCACTGGTAGTTGCGGAAGACGATCTGGGTGATCGCGGGCCATTCCTCGCGGCCAATCGCGGTCAGTTCGGTCACGGCGATTCCGAAAGCACCGTCGCCCGAGAAACCAACCACAGGCGTATCCGGGCAGCCGATCTTGGCACCGATCACCGACGGCAGGCCATAGCCACAGGGGCCGAACAGGCCGGGCGCCAGATACTTGCGGCCTTCTTCAAAGGACGGATAGGCGTTGCCGATGGCGCAGTTGTTGCCGATATCGGACGAGATGATCGCCTCTTTCGGCAGGGCCGACTGAATCGCGCGCCACGCCATGCGGGGGCTCATCCAGTCCGGTTTGGCCGAGCGCGCGCGCTCGTTCCATGTGGTGCCGGGATCGTCCTGCTCGTGATCCATCGAGGACAGTTCCTGTGCCCAGGCCGATTTGGTGGTGGCGATCAGATCCTTGCGCGCCTGACGGCCTTCGTCACCAGCGGTACCGGAGAGTTTCGCAAGCAGTGTATCGGCGACCTTTTTGGCGTCACCAACGATGCCCACGGTGACGGGCTTGGTCAGGCCGATCCGCTCGGGTTTTACGTCAACCTGAATGATCTTCGCGTCAGTTGGCCAGTAGTCGATGCTATAGCCCGGCAGGGTCGAGAACGGGTTCAGCCGGGTGCCCAGCGCCAGAACGACGTCGGCTTTCGAGATCAACTGCATCCCGGCTTTCGAGCCGTTATAGCCCAAGGGGCCAGCATGTAGCGGGTGCGAGCCGGGGAAGGCGTCATTGTGCTGGTAACCGCAGCAGACCGGGGCATCCAGACGTTCGGCCAGCGCAACGGTGGATGGGATCGCGCCCGCCAGCACCACGCCCGCGCCGTTGAGGATCACCGGGAAGCGGGCGTTCGACAGCAGTTCGGCGGCCTGATCCAGCGCGGCCTCGCCACCCGAGGGCAGTTCGAAATCGACGATGCGGGGCAGTTCAATGTCGACAACCTGCGTGAAGTAATCGCGCGGCACGTTGATTTGTGCTGGCGCGCTGTAACGTTTTGCGTTCTGGATCACGCGGCTGAGAACCTCGGCCATGCGCGACGGATCGCGGACCTCTTCCTGATAGCAGACGCAGTCGGCGAACATGTTCATCTGCTCGATTTCCTGGAACCCGCCCTGACCCACGGTCTTGTTCGCGGCCTGGGGCGTCACCAGCAGCAGCGGTGTGTGGTTCCAGTAAGCGGTTTTCACAGCGGTCACGAAGTTCGAGATACCGGGCCCGTTTTGCGCGATCATCATCGAGATTTTGCCGGTGGCGCGGGTATAGCCATCCGCCATCATCCCGCCCGAACCTTCGTGCGCGCAGTCCCAGAAGGTGATACCGGCCTTGGGGAAAATGTCGGAAATGGGCATGAAGGCCGAACCGATGATGCCGAAGGCATGCTCGATCCCGTGCATTTGCAGAACCTTAACAAAAGCCTCTTCAGTGGTCATTTTCATCTGAGTGTTCTCCGCGCATATGTGGAAAGGCCGGGCACCCCGCCCCGCCGTTGCATATGGTTGTGACCCATGGGGCGGAGCGGCGTTAGGGCCAGAACGCGGGGCGGATTATATCCAGAGGAGGTTTTACCCCGCCCGAATGGCCTTGGCGATCAGCTTGATTCCGGGCTCGATCCGGTCCGTGGCAATCGAGGAATAGCCCAGCCGATAGAAGTTGCTTGGCCTGTCGGGGCCGGAAAAGAACGGCTCTCCGGGTTCGATGTGAACGCTCTGGCTTTGCAGGGCTCGCGCAAGCTGCCTTGTGTCAGTGCTGTCGGGTGCGGCCATCCAGATGGACGAACCGCCCAGAATGCCGCGCCCGGCAACCGTCAGGCCGTGCTGATCAATGGCGGCGTCTAGCGCCCGGCGCCGGTCCGCCAGCGCGTTGGACATGCGCCTGATCTGCGCGTCGTAATGGCCAAGCGACAGGAAATAGGCCGCCGTGCGCTGAATATGACCGGGCGGGTGGCGCAGGACCAGCGATCGCAGGGCGCGCGCCTCGCGAATGAACCGCTCGGACCCGACCATGTAGCCAAGCCTAAGGCCCGGAAACAGGGATTTTGAGAAACTGCCCACATAGATCACCCGTCCGTCGCGATCCATGGATTTCAGCGCGGGTGAGGGCGCGCCGAGAAAGGCCATCTCGAACTCATAATCGTCTTCCACGATCATCGCATCCAGATCGCGGGCCCGGTCAAGCAGCGCTGTGCGCCGATCCACCGGCATGGTCGCGGTTGTCGGGCTTTGATGGCTGGGGGTGGTGAAAATGACGTCGACATCGTCCGGGATTGCATCCGGTGGCAACCCGTCCCGATCCACCTTCAACGGCGCAACCGTGCAGTCCCAATGGTTCAGCAGATCGCGCAGCGCGTAGTAACACGGGTCTTCAATCGCCGCCTTGCGCCCATTGTTCAAAAGAATGCGCGAGGCCAGCCACAGCGCATTCTGTGCGCCCATCGTGATCAGAATCTCTTCGGGTCGTGCGGCGATGCCCCGGCGGGGCAGGGTGTGGCGGGCGATGAATTCGACCAGCAGCGGGTCGTCCTGATCCACATAGTCCGCCGTCAGCGAGTCGAAATCCTTGTGCCCCAGCGCCCGCACCGCGCAGAGCCGCCAGTTGGCGTGGTCAAACAGGGTGCGATCCGCCTGACCGTAGATGAACGGGTAGCGATAGCTGCGCCAATCGGTGGGTTTCGGCAGAACATCCCCGCCCGAATAGGTGCGGGCCAGCGCTTTGTCCCAGTCCACGGTCTCATCCCCGCGTTGGACGGGGGTGTATTTGGGTGGCACCGGCGCGTTTTGCGAAACGTAATAGCCCGATCGGCCCTTTGCGGTCAGGTAGTCGTTTGCCAGCAATTCGGTATAAGCCAGCGTGACGGTGATCCGGCTGACGCCCAGATGCGCGGCGAGTTTGCGTGACGACGGCAGCTTTTCCCCCACGTGGAAGCGCCCCGACAGGATGCCCTCGGCAATCATCTGCTGGATCTGCGCCTGCAGCGTGCCTTGTCCGTTGAGCTCAAGAAAGAAGGTATCGACCGATATTCCCATAGCTTTCTTATAAGTTGGACTTATGCATTGGGCAATCTGGACTTAACGTAATTTTTCCATCTGGCGAAGAATTCAGGTTGACGCCTTTGAACCATTAAACTAAATAACCAGAAAATTAGTTTTATGGAGAGATCAGATGTGGGAAACCGCCGCAGCAGGCTTTTCAGCCATGGGGTCCGAGGCCCGGCTGAAGGTTCTGAAAACGCTGGTCCGCGCTGGTGAGGCCGGACTGACCGTCGGAGAAATCCAAAACCGGACGGGTATTGCGCCGTCCACGCTGGCGCATCACCTGCGGTTCCTCGCGGCCGGGGGCGTTGTCGAGCAAGAGAAAAACGGGCGCAGCACGATCAACCGCGCCTGCTATGACGAGCTTAGAAATCTAGCGCAGTTCATCCTCAGTGAATGCTGCGCTGACGAAGTGGGAAAGGCCGCGAACGATGGCTGAGTTGACGCAAAACCCCAAAGCCTCGGCAAAGGCTCTGGTCGATCTGATCAAGACCCCCTGGGCGCTGATCGTCGCGATCCTTGCTGCGGTGGCCGTTCTGGACCCGGGCAACTGGACCGAGGTTATCACCTTTGCTGCCAAAGCGCTGGCGCATACCGGCCAGTACATCCTGTTCGCCGTTCTTCTGCTGTCCTACCTCAAGGCCACCGGGGCCGAGGTAATGGTGGCGCGCGCCTTTGAAGGGCGCGAAACGCGGATGATCTTTCTGGCCGCACTCTTCGGCGGCCTGGCCCCGTTCTGTTCCTGCGAGGTCATTCCCTTCATCGCCGGATTGCTGGCCCTAGGCGCTCCGTTGTCCGCTGTCATGGCGTTCTGGCTGAGTTCACCGCTGATCGACCCGCCGACCCTGCTGATCACCGCAGGCGCGTTGGGCTGGCCGTTTGCCATTGGCAAAGCGGTCGCAGCTGTCGCGCTGGGCCTGTTCGGAGGCTTCGCCGTGCGTCTGCTGATGAAGCAGGGGGCCTTTGCGCAGCCCTTGCGCGTCTACAAACCTGCAGGATGTTGCGGCTGTGGTCCAAAACAGGATGACAAACCGGTGTGGAAGTTTTGGCAAGAGCCCGAGCGTATCCAGCGCTTCAAATCTGAATTCATCCACAACGGTCTGTTCCTGCTGAAATGGCTGGCGCTGGCCTATGTTCTGGAGGCGTTGCTGGTCAGCTACGTGCCCGCCGATCTGATCGCCCGCGTTGTCGGAGGCGAAGGCGTGTTGCCTATCGTCACCGCCGCGCTGGTCGGAATGCCCGCCTACCTGAACTCCTACGTCGCGCCGCCCCTGTTGGCGGGCCTGATGGAACAGGGCATGAGCGCAGGTGCCGCGATGGCCTTTATGGTCGCCGGGGCGGTCAGTTCGATACCGGCCATGGCGGCGGTCTGGTCACTGGTCAAACCACGCGTGTTTGCCACCTATCTGGGCCTGGGGGTCGGCGGCGCAATCGTCGCTGGCATCCTGTTCCAGATGATCTGAAAACAAAAAAAACCGCCCGGCACTGTCGCCGGGCGGTATTTTCTTAGACATTCAATAACTCAACCCGCTTCGCAGAAGCGTGGAAGCTTGAACCGATAGCGCGCTTCGCCGCTTTCCACGTAAACCCGCTTTTCCACACAGGCGCTGGTGCCGACGGTCTGGGACACCGGTGCCTCGGTCGAGGTGATCGAGGCAGCGGAACCATCCGGCAACCGGACCGAGGCGATGACGCCGTTCCGCAGGTCTCCGTTGATTGCAGTGGCCGACAGGACCGGGACGGTCATGAAGGAGTGATGCTCGTGCTCGCCGTCATCGCCCAGTACAAAAAGGCTGGTGACGATGACAATCATGACCACGCCTCCGGCCAGACCCAGCCCCCAGGTTTTCAAAAAGGCATAGATCGAAACGGCGCGGTGCGGGCCAAAAACAGCGGACAGAACGTTCAGCATGGGTTTTCCGTAAGAAAAGCCCCGGACCGTTCAGGCCGGGGCTGTCAGAGCATCAGAAACGCGGGGTCTCTTCGTCTTCTTCCTCACCGCCGCCTTTGGGCAGGTTGAAGAAGCTGTCCGCGTCGACCATCGGTTCGTCTTCTTTCTCATCCTCGGAATCGTCGGACAGCGAGAAGGTCTCTAGGCCTTCGATGGCGGTCGGGATCTTGGGCGCGGTGTCCATTTCCAGCGACTGCTCGGTCGAAACCAGCTTGCGGCGCTCATCATCGCTCATGACACCGCCCTCGGCGGCTTTCTTCGCGGCGGCCTTTTGAACGACGGCATCCAGTTCCGACTGTTTGCACAGGCCCAGAGCGACAGGATCGATGGGCTGCATGTTCGAGATGTTCCAGTGCGTGCGCTCGCGGATCGACTGGATCGTCGGCTTGGTGGTGCCGACCAACTTGGCGATCTGGCCGTCGCTGAGTTCCGGGTGGAACTTGACCAGCCACAGGATCGAGTTCGGGCGGTCCTGACGCTTGGACAGGGGCGTGTAGCGCGGGCCACGGCGCTTTTCTTCACCAGCGGCAGACGGATTGAACTTGAGCTTCAGCTTGTGTAGCGGGTTGTTTTGCGCAGTGTCGATCTCTTCTTGAGTCAGCTGGTTGTTGGCAATCGGGTCGAACCCTTTCACGCCAGCGGCCACGTCGCCGTCTGCTATGCCCTGCACTTCCAACTCGTGCATGCCTACGAAATCCGCGATCTGCTTGAAGCTGATCGTGGTGTTGTCCACCAGCCATACGGCGGTTGCCTTGGCCATCAGGGGTTTTGCCATCAGCCCGTCTCCTATGAATACATCTGTCCCGTCGCCGGAATTCGGCGGCCCCGAGGTCTTGGGGCAGGTTTCCGTTGTCGGGGAACTTGGGGCCTATATAGTCTCGTCAGGGTAAGAAGGGAAGAGGCGAATGCGCTGGGTTTTGTTGTGGGTGCTGAGCGCCGTAGCGGCGCTGGCCGAGGGCGAGAAGGCCGGGGAATTCGACTACTACATCCTGTCGCTCAGCTGGTCGCCCAATTGGTGTGCCCGGACAGGCGATGCGCGTGGCTCGGACCAGTGCGATGCCCGGCATGATCACGGCTGGGTCCTGCATGGGCTCTGGCCGCAATATCATCAGGGCTGGCCTTCGTACTGCCCCACGCCAAAGGCCCCGCCATCGCGGGCCATGACCCGCGAAATGGAGGATATTCAGGGGTCTTCCGGCCTAGCGTGGCATCAGTGGAAGAAACACGGGACGTGCACGGGGCTTTCTGCGTCCGACTATTTCGCGCTGTCCCGGCGGGCCTATGAGGGCGTCCAGCGCCCGCCGGTGTTCCGCAAGCTGGACCAGTCGGTCAAACTGCCCGCCTCGGTAGTGGAAGAGGCGTTTCTGAAGGCGAACCCGACGCTTGAACCCGACATGATCACCATCACCTGCAAACAGGGCTATATCGAAGAGGTCCGCCTGTGCCTGTCCCGCGCGCTTGGTCCAGTGCCTTGTGGCCGGGACGTGATCCGCGACTGCACTGCGACGGACGCGCTGTTCGATCCGATTCGTTAAAGCTCGCCGCTTTGGCATTCCCGCGCGTATTCCAGCGCCTTGGCCGTGCCTTTCAGATCAATCGCCATGACGGTCTCACCTGCCGGGTTGTAAACGGTCAGGGTCTTGTTCTGCGCAATCGCAGTGACGAAATTGCGGTCGGTGAAGAACACAGTCGCCCCCGGCACGTCGCGTTCATTGAACCCGATGGCGGTGGCGTCGAAGCTTTTCCCGTCGAGGTCAAACCGGATCGGATAGCTCACGCCCTGCTTAATGTCGCCCCAGGCCTTGTTGTAAACGGCGAAATACCCACGATTGTCCAGCGCGTCATAGCCTATGCGCACCACCGAGAGGTCCTGATACACCGTCTGGATAAGACACCCGTTGCCAAGCGCGGGATCCATCATGATGTTCCAGCCCTCGACGAAGCCTTTGTCGATGAGCTGTTGCGACAGGGCAGCGGTTGCGGTGAAAGCGGCGAGGGTGAAGGCGAGAAGGCGGTGCATTGAACTACTCTGAAACTAATATCGATCTATTGACGTTAGTGATCTTTTCTTGAATTACAAAGCTGTAATTTTAATGAAATATTAGGATGATAGGGAGCCAATGAAGCTACTATTCACCGCTCTGCTCGGCGTTTTAGCTTACTCCGTAACTGCAATCGTCCTTTTCGGAGGTGTGTTTCAGCCCATCGCTCTTCTTACGTTTTGGAACGGTCGATTGGGTGCCCCTTTTTGGCCAGTCTTCGTGTTACTTGGCGGTCTTCTTGGGTTTTTGGTCAGCGCGTTTTTGCAAAGGCTTGCATTCAAATCCCCAGTGATCTTGCCTATGTTTGTTGTCTTGACCATGGTCCTGTCGGCTGTATTTGTCGGCGCTTACGCAACCATCCTGCGCAACAGAGAAATCAGTGCATTTGGTGCGGAGGCAGAGTTTCGAAACTCATTCTTTGATACACTACGAAATGCTCCAAGGGAGTTTCAGTTCTTTTTGCATGCGGCGGCACTAAAAGAATGCGTTCCATACGCTTGGAGCTATCGCACCATGTCATTTTACAGACTACCGAACAACGTGGCCGTTAACGTTTTGCCTGGCGAATGGCTGCTACGCTGCAATATTACCAGAACCTAGATCGTGCATTAATGAAAGGAACCTCTGAAAGGTTCAGAGTTCTTTCCGCGCCCTGAGCGCCGCCGTAATCGTCCCGTCATCCAGATAGTCCAACTCGCCCCCAATCGGTACGCCTTGCGCCAGTGAGGTCAGTCGGACCTGACCTTCCAGTTGGTCGGCGATATAATGGGCGGTGGTCTGGCCATCGACGGTGGCGTTTAGGGCGAGGATGACCTCGGTGATGCCTTCGGCTGTGACCCGGTCCTTGAGGCGGGGAATGCGCAATTCGTCGGGGCCGACGCCGTCCAGCGCAGAGAGCGTGCCGCCGAGCACGTGGTAGCGGCCTTTGAATACGCCTGCGCGCTCCATCGCCCAGAGGTCGGCGACGTCTTCGACCACGCAGAGCTCGCCGGTCGCGCGGGCCTCGGCATCGCAGATGTCACATATGTCGGTGGTGCCCACATTACCGCAGTTCAGACATTCGCGGGCGGTGATGGCGACCTGCTGCATGGCGTCGGACAGGGGCGTCAGCAGCAGGGCACGTTTGCGGATCAGGTGCAGCACCGCCCGGCGGGCCGAGCGGGGGCCGAGGCCGGGCAGCTTGGCCATCAGGTCGATCAGATTGTCGATGTCGCTGTTCGAACTCACGGGCTGTCCTGTGTGACGCCGGAGGGAGCCTCCGGCGGGAGTATTTTTGAAAAGATAAAGATCAGAACGGCAGCTTGATGTCTGCAGGCAGGCCCATGCTTTCGGTCAGCTTGGCCATCTCGGCCTGCGCGCGCTCGGTGGCCTTAGTCTGGGCGTCCTTGATGGCGGCGAGGATCAGGTCTTCGACCACTTCCTTGTCGTCGCCGTTGAAGATCGATGGGTCGATGTCCAGACCCTTGAGCTCGCCCTTGGCGGTGGCGGTGGCTTTGACCAGGCCCGCACCGGATTCGCCGACAACCATCAGATTGTTCAGTTCCTCCTGCATCTCGGTCATCTTGGTTTGCAGGTCCTGCGCGGATTTCATCATCTTGGCCATATCGCCCAGACCGCCTAGTCCTTTGAGCATCGGTATTCTCCTATATGCGGGGGCGCAGCGCGCCGTGTATGAGTTTCGCACATATCGCAATTGCGAGGGCGAGGAACAAGAGGGGTGATCCAATACAGCCTTCTTGCATTGCTGCCCAACGAACATCGTCCAGAACAGGGCCATAATGATCTATTCCAATCATGAAGGTGAGCAAAATCCAGACAAACGCGAAAATCCACTTTGGAATGCGCCACTTTGAAAAGGCTGCGAGGACGGACAGTGTTAACAGACCTAGAATGATTGGGTTCAGGGTAAGCGCTAGGAACTCGTCAAGTATAGATGCCGGGCCAGAGGCAGGATCCCAACGTGCGCGCTCTTTGTCGCAGACTTCTGCCATCGCCTCTGAAGCCGCGAGCGAAAGAATTAATCCTCCTCGAACGGGTCCCATTCGTCTTCGACCTCGGGCAGGGCTTCGGTTTCGACCTTGGCCGCGCGTTCTTCGGGAGTTTCGATTCGGGCGATCTTTGCCTTGGGGAACTGGGCCAGCACGGCCTGCACCAGCGGATGCTGCTCGGCCTCGGCTTTCAGGGCAAGTTCGGCCTTGTCCCGCACTTCGGCAATGGTTGGCGCGTCGCCGTCGGAGACGATCGACACTGCCCAGCGGTTGCCGGTCCAGCGTTGCAGGGCAGAGCCGAGCCGGGGGGCGAGGTCCGTTGGAGCCTGCGCGGCAGGGGTGAATTCGATGCGGCCCGGCTGGTAGGACACCAGACGCAGGCCGGTTTCGACCTCGACCAGCAGCTTCACGTCCCGGTTGGCGCGGATCAGTTCGACCACGTGGTCAAAGGTCGGATAGCGGGCGAGCGCGGCTTGTGTCTCCTGCGCCAGCGCTGCCACGGGTGCGCTGCCCGATCCGCGCGGGGCAGGGGTGTAGGTGGCAGGCGCGGCGCTGGCCTGAACCGGCGGTGCGCCATTGTTGGACAGAGGGACACCGCCACCGGGGCCATTTGGCGGAGGCGGGGCGTCCTGCAGGCGTTTGATCAGCTCTTCGGGGCTGGGCAGGTCGGCCACATGGGTCAGGCGGATCACCGCCATCTCGGCGGCCATCATGGCATTTGGGGCGGCCGAGACCTCGTCCAGCGCTTTCAGCAGCATCTGCCACATGCGGGTCAGGACGCGCATCGGCAGCGCCTCGGCCATTTGCTGGCCCCGGGCGCGTTCGTCGGGGGAAACGGTCGGGTCTTCGGCGGCGTCGGGCGTGATTTTCACCACCGACACCCAATGCGTGATTTCGGCCAGATCGCGCAGGACGGCCAGCGGGTCGGCCCCTTCGGCATACTGCGCGCTGAGTTCGGTCAGCGCGCCCGCCGCATCGCCGCGCAGGATCATGTCGATCAGGTCCAGCACGCGACCCCGGTCAGCCAGACCCAGCATCGCGCGCACCTGATCGGCGCTGGTCTCACCCGCGCCGTGGCTGATCGCCTGATCCAGCAGCGAGGTCGCGTCACGGGCCGAGCCCTCGGCGGCGCGGGTGATCAGCGCCAGCGCGTCCTCGGCGATCTGAGCACCTTCGGCGTCGGCGATCTTGCGCAGCAGGCCGATCATGTCCTCGGGCTCGATCCGGCGCAGGTCGAAGCGCTGGCAGCGGGACAGGACTGTGACCGGCACCTTGCGAATCTCGGTGGTGGCGAAGATGAATTTCACATGCTCGGGCGGTTCTTCCAACGTCTTGAGCAGCGCGTTAAAAGCGCTGGTCGAGAGCATGTGGACCTCGTCGATGATGTAGATCTTGTAACGGGCCGAGGCCGCGCGATAGCGCACGCTGTCGATGATCTCGCGGATATCATTCACGCCGGTGCGACTGGCGGCGTCCATCTCCATCACGTCGACATGGCGGCCTTCCATGATCGCTAGGCAATGCTCGCACTGGCCGCAAGGTTCTGTCGTGGGGCCGCCCTGACCATCCGGCCCGATGCAGTTCATCCCCTTGGCGATGATCCGGGCCGTGGTGGTTTTGCCGGTGCCACGAATGCCTGTCATGACAAAGGCTTGCGCGATCCGATCGGCCTCGAACGCGTTTTTCAGCGTGCGCACCATCGCGTCCTGTCCCACAAGATCGGCGAAAGTTTCCGGGCGGTATTTGCGGGCGAGAACCTGATAGGCGGGGCTGGGCGTGTCGGTCATGTCTGCTTTCGCGGATTCGAGGTCTGCCGCAGCGTAGAGGTCGCCGCCGCCCGCGTCCACAGCGTGTCGTCAGGATTTTTGTTTTGGAAAACGCCGGTCCTTGCGTAAACTGGTTCAGCCTATTTCAGAGACTGTATTTTTGGCGATTATTGTACGAGGGGGCTCGGTTTATGTCTCAGATGGCAATCTATGCCCTGCAGGTTGGGGGCGGTACGCTGGCTTTGACGCCGATTCCAGGCTGCAGCGGGGATTATTCCGGCGATCTGGACCTGATTTCGGACTGGAAACCGGGGCTGGTGATTTCGATGACTACTGCGGTTGAGTTGTTGCAGCACGGTGCGCAGGATTTTGGCAGCGATATTCAGGGCCGCGCCAGCCGTTGGGTGCATCTGCCGGTTGAAGATTTTGGTGCGCCGCCACAGGAGGTCGTCGACGCGTGGCCCTCGGTCAGCGCAACGGTGCGGCAAGCGCTGTCCGGTGGCGGGCGGGTGCTGGTTCACTGCCGGGGTGGCTGTGGCCGGTCGGGCATGGTTGTCCTGCGGTTGATGGTCGAAAGCGGAGAGGCCCCGGACAAGGCACTGTCACGGTTGCGGGCCATCCGGGCCTGCGCGGTCGAGACCGAGGGGCAGATGGCCTGGGCCGTCGGGACGGCACAGGTGGTGAGTGACGCGTGAATCAGACCGAAACCTGATGAACCTGCGCTGGCACTTCGCGCGGGGCAATTGCGGTGACTTCAAGCATGGCGCAGGGCGGGCTGGTGATTGCGCTTGAGGGCAAAGCGGTCAAGCCGGTGCCAAAGATCATGTCGGCATAGCGGTCCAGCGCTTCCAGATCATCCCCGGCCGCCTTGCCGCAAAACACCCGGACCTGATCCGGGCGCGCCCGAAACCAGGCGGTGCAGCCGCCGGAACAGAAACTCAATTCGCTGCTGCCTTCGATTTCGAATTCATCGGTGGTTACGGGCCCGGCCTGCGCAACCGCTTGCGTCAGCGCCCGCGCCATTTGGGCCAGCGCCGGGCAGGTTTTGCCGGTCCGCTGGCATACGGTTGCAGTGAATTGATGTGTCTTCGTCTTCCAGATCATCCTGCGCCCTCCGCGCGGCGGACGGGGGATGCGGATCAGGCGGGACTGCGCGAAGCTGTCAGGACCTGCCCGGACACCCCGCCCGAGTTTCGGTTTCAGTTTTTGATGGCAGGTCTCCTGACTTGCGGGTCAAAGCGTTGCCGACCTTCCCAGCCTTTCGGCCAGTGGTGTTCCGGCAGTGCTCACCGCTTACAGTTGCGGGGGCAGTCGCGGCCTTGGTTCGTTCCGGCAAAGCCGGGCAGAACCGCACCGAGTTCCCTTTTCATCCCGACCCCTTGTGGGGGCCGGAAACCATCACACAATCGCTAGCGGTTGGCCGGGGCCCGAGTCAAGCTGATCTTGATCCGAGTTTTGCGCTGATCGCCCGAAGCGGACGTTTGGTCATGCGGGTTCGCTGTTGACTTGCGCGCGCCGTTCAGCGCCTGATCAGAAAATGAACCGATTGGTTCAGATTGATTCCGAGGGTGCCATGTTGGACGCGCAGCAGACGGTGTTGACCGAAGATTTTCAGTTTCCCTCCGGCCCGGCGATGCTGTCGGCGCGGTTGTACCAGCCTGTGACCGAGCCGGAAACGGTTGTCGCGCTGAACAGCGCCACCGGCGTTCCGCGCGACTATTACCGGCATTTCGCGCAGTGGCTGGCATCTGAGCGGGGCATGGCCTGCCTGACCTATGACTATCGCGATTTCGGGACGTCCGCGTCGGGGTCACTGAAGCACTCGACGGTCACGATGGCGGATTGGGCTCTGACCGACATGCCCGCTGCCCGCGCCGAGATGCGGCGGCGTTTTCCCAACGCGCAGCACTGGACCATTGGCCATTCGGTCGGCGCGATGCTGGGGCCGGTGCAGCCGGATATCGACCGGATCGACCGCATGATCTGCGTGTGCTCTGGGCTGGTCACGCTGACCGATCACCCCTGGCCCTATCGGGCGCTGGCGGGGCTGTTCTGGTACGGCCACGCGCCGTTGGCGGTGCGGATGATGGGCTATCTGCCGGGCAAGGCGCTGGGGTTTGGTTCGGATTTACCTGCGCCTGTGTATTGGCAGTGGCGTCGGTGGTGCACGGCGCCGCTGAACTACGTGCCCGAGATTGGCAAGGGGCTGCCAGAGGCCAAATGGGCCGGCTCAGGCGTGCCGGTGGATCTGTTCACATTTGAAGACGATCAGATGGTGCCGCCGCAAGCCGTCTGGCGGCTGGCCGATCTGTACGGGCCTGAGGCAAAACGGCATCTGCTGTCCCCGCAGGATTTCGGACTGCGCGAGATCGGCCATATCGGCGTTTTTGCGCGGCGTAACGCAGCTGTCTGGCCGCGCCTGATTGGCTGAGAAAGGGCACCGGGAACCCAGTGCCCCTGCAGTCATAGCCCTTTGCGGGATTTCTTGTCCTGCATCACGGACCGCACCATTTTGCCAAACGCCTTGTCGCGAGCCCGCGATTGCGCCACGGTTTCCGAGTTCCTCTGATCCTCGCGCCGCAGCTTCCGCCAACGCTCCAGCCGGTCGGCATCCAGCGTGCCGTCTGCAATGGCCGCTTGCACGGCGCAACCGGGCTCGGCCTCGTGCTGACAGTCCGAAAACCGGCATAAGGCGGCACGTTCGAGGATGTCCGAGAACACCTCATCCACGCCCTCATGCGCGTCCAGCAGGCGCAGGGCGCGCATGCCCGGCGTGTCGATCAGCCAACCGCCGTTTTGCATCCGGTGCAGGGCGCGCGCGGTAGTGGTGTGCCGCCCCCGCGCGTCGTCCTCGCGAATGTCGGCAGTACCGTCCTGTCGCCCGGTCATCCCGTTTGCTAACGTGGTCTTACCCACGCCCGACGACCCGACCAGCGCGGCTGTTTGTCCCTTTGGACACCAAGACAGAACCTGCTGCATGTCATCAGCCTCCAGCGCATTCACCGTCAGAACCGTCAGAAACGGTGCCAACCCCTGTGCCTTGGCGGCATAGTCCGAAGGATCGGCGCAGGTGTCTGCCTTGGTCAGAACCACAACTGGGTAGCAGCCGGATTGATAGGCAAGAGCCAGATATCGCTCCAGCCGGGGCAGGTTGAAATCGGCGTTGCACGAGCTGACGATGAACAGCACGTCCACATTGGCGGCGATAAGCTGCGCCTCGGCCTCGGTGCCTGCGGCGCGGCGTTGCAGGGTGCTACGCCGCTCCAGCAGGTGGCGGATTCGGTTATGGTCGTCGCTAAGCACCCAGTCGCCAACGGCGAAATCGCCCGTGGGCCGATCCGGGGACAGCAGAGGCGCTTCGCCCTCCGCATTCACTCCGATCAGCCGGTCGCGGTGAACGGCGGTGATGCGATAGGGATTGCACGAAGGATTGGCCGCGTGCTGCGCGGCAAAGTGAGAGGACCATCCAAGATCCGTAAGCGTCAAAGTCATTGGTCTGCCTGTGTTCAGGTACAGCAAAACCCACAGATGGCGGGCGCGCATCCGTCGGTCATGGGTTCAGGCAGTCGCGTGGATAGGGTTCAGAACCGCTCTGCCCGAAGGGTCTTTGCTACACTCATAAAAGCCCTCCTGCGGCTCGGGTTTGAATAAGTGAGAGGTTGGACATCGACCCAAGCGGGGCTCGTTGTGGCTGCTTCCTTCCGGACCTGACCAGGTTGGCGAGGCGCTCGCCCGCGCCAACCTCTCAATCCCCGGTATAGGCAGGTGCCGGGCAAAAGACAACCCGTCAGAGTGTCAGGCGTATCTGCTCGAACCCGTCCCCGTCGCGCCCCAGTTGTTCAGGGGCAAAGATGTCCAGCTCGTCCAGATACTTGATCGCGCCGGGACCGGTTCTGAGGATGGCAGAGGCTCCTGAAATAGGGGAAAACGAGAAAGGGTGCCGAGCATTTTCAAGCGGGTCCTGCGGCAGGTTTTTGGACAGGTAAGCCCGCAGAACCTCTTTTATGTCCACCTTGGGCAGGTCAAGGAGTCGCGCATTTAACAGCGCCCGGACATTCCCGCCTCCGCTGGCGCGAAAATTGTTCAGCGCGACGACAAATCTCTGGTCCGGATCGATTGGCTTGCCTTGGAACTCAACCTCTCTGACCCGTTGGTGGGTGAGGTCCGTCAAGGCCCCCTCGGCATCGAAACGCGCGGGTTGGGACAGGTCGATCCGGTAGCTGAGGCCAAAAAGAACGTCAAAATTGTATCCCACGCGCCGGGAATCGATCAGATCACGGGTTTGACCGGGGGCCTGTTGGTTGAAGACGCTCGCCGACATCTCAAGCCACTCCTGCACCTGAGCGCCCGTCGCGATGATCCCCCGCAATTCGTTGGGAAACAAATGCAGATCCGCGATGTGGCGCAGGCAGATTTCCCCGGCGGGGACGTCACTGTACCAGCGCGGGCCGGATCGCCCGCCGCTTTTGCAGGGCGCAACAGCCGACAGGACCGGCAGGCAGGCCAGATCGGGGCCAATCAGGTGCGGGCGCAACGCTGCAGCCTGCGCCGCCGCCAGTAACGCCAGCCCCCGATCCGGTGCGCAGAGGCTGAAATAGCTGTGTAGATCATCGGCAATTCGGGCGACCGGTTCGGCGACCATGGCCCGCGTCCCCTCATGCGCTGGTGCAAAAAGCCGGACCAAATCGGGGTGTTCGGGAACGGGGTCGGTGTCGGGCAAGACCGGGTGCAAGTCGGCGTGGCTTTCTTCAACCCGCCAGATGCCCCGGTGGTCCTGAGACAGCGACAAATCGATCACTCCCAAATAAGAGCCCGCCGATCCGGCCATGACGGCAGGTTTGCCATAGATGCGCCCGGCCAGAGGTTCCACATGCGCAAGCCCGTCATGCGCCGGGCCGGGCAGGGTGAGATGCGTATGACCGGCAATGACCGCATCAATACCGTCAATCGCGGCCAGAGGGATGGTGGCGTTTTCCAATCCGGGCGTGGCCTCTGACCCGCCGAGGCCGGAATGCGACAGCGCAATGACCAGATCGCAACCCTCAGCACGCAGCAGTTGCACCTGCTTCCGTGCTGCTTCCAGAATGTCCTCGGCGACAACCTCGTCCAGCAACAAGTGAGAGGCCCAGCGGGTGGTTTGCGGCGGCAGAACGGACACCACTCCGATCCGGATGGTTGCAGGCTTTCCGTTCAGGGATACCGTGCGCTCAAGACTTGTGCTGTCTGCCCAACCCTGCCGAGCGCCCCGGCGGTGCATGTTGCTGCAGACCACCGGGAAGGGGGCCTGCGCGAGAATGTGGTCGAGTACCGGCAACCCAAACTCAAAGTCGTGGTTTCCAAGCCCGATTGCATCATAGCCTAGCACCGCGAATGCCTGCATCAACGGATGGCGTTCCGCCTCGGTCACTGCCCATTCACCCAGCGGTGTTCCTTGCAGGGAATCGCCATTGTCGAACAGCAGGGTTAGGGCATCGCCCGCTTGCGCCCGGGCCTGCTGGATCAGCGTGGCCGTTCGCGTGAAACCAATCGCCGGATCGGGCCGGTCGGCGTAGTAATCAAAGCCGGTCAGGTTCATATGCAGGTCGGTGGTCGCAAGAATACGGATTTTGGCCCGAAGTTTTTTTTCGAGCTCTCGCCCAGTTAAAGATTTGTTTAATATCAATTTTCTACTTTTGGATGCTGTTTCTTAATCAAATTCACTAGGAAGTATAATAGATGAATTTTCCGGGGCTGCCTTGCGACCTTTCCGTGGCAATACCGAGGCTTCGGGGCCGTGAATTGCCATTGCAACGCCGGGTGAGACGTGGCAGCCCTGTGCGCAAGACCCAAAGGACGTTCAATGAAAAACGCGGAACTGGTGACATTTGGCGGCTCGGGCCTAAACCGGGCGGCACATCTTCGCGGTGATGGTGACAAGCTGGATGCAGCGCGTCGTGATCCGATGGCCAGATGCGCGCTGGTCTGGCGCGGAAAGCTTTTGGTGCGGGGGGAAGGGCTGGATCAGCTTGCACTGATCCCGATGAGCCATGATCTGATTTGCAATGGTCCGGGCGGGGTGGTGGAAGCACCAATTTTTCTGGGATGCACCGAGGCGGGCGCGCCGGTTTTTGCCGCCGATATCTCGGATTGGGCGGCGGAAGGGCTTGATCTGACTGGGCTGGGCGAATTCGTCGATAAGTCCGAACAGCAGCACCCGGACCTGCCCGAAGGGTATGTGTTTGCCGAGTTGCGCCGGATCATGACCCGCCTGTCCGCGCGCGACGCGGAACTGGCGGCGACCGCCAAAGCCGTGATCGGCTGGCATCAGACGCATCGCTTTTGCGCCCGCTGCGGTGCGCCAAGCGAGCTGTCTCAGGCCGGATGGCAGCGCAGTTGCCCGTCCTGCGGCGGTCAGCATTTTCCCCGCACCGATCCGGTTGTGATCATGCTGATCACCCATGGCGATTGCGTCCTGATGGGGCGGTCCCCCGGCTGGCCCGAGGGGATGTTTTCCCTGCTGGCGGGGTTTGTGGAACCCGGTGAAACGCTCGAAGCCGCCGTGCGCCGTGAAGTGATGGAAGAGGCGGGCGTGCCCGTCGGTGCGGTGTCGTACCTGTCCAGCCAGCCCTGGCCGTTCCCGGCCTCGCTGATGTTCGGCTGCGCGGGTGAAGCGCTGTCGCGCGAGATCGAGATTGATCCGGTCGAGATCGAACAGGCGATGTGGGTCAGCAAAACCGAGATGATGCAGGCCTTCGCGGGCGAGCATCCCAGTCTGCTGCCCGCCCGCAAAGGCGCGATTGCGCATTTCCTTTTGCAAAACTGGCTTGCAGATACGCTGGACTGAGGAAAAACTGGCCCCAATGCACGGGCGGCAAAGGACAACATGCAGTTTTCAGCGCGCGAAGATATCGAGGCCCCGATCAATTCAGTGTTCGAGATGGTTTCTGATTTCGAACGGTTCGAACGTCTGGCCATGCGCCGGGGGATCGAGGTGCGGCGGACGGCAGGCGGCGCGCCGTTCGACACCGGAACCGCCTGGCATACCGAGTTCAAACTGCGCGGCAAACCCCGGCAAATGTCGGTCCTGATGACCGATTGCGACCGGCCCACCCAGATGCGGTTCGAGGCCAACAGTAAAGGCATGGCCGGGGTCACGACCGTGGATTTCCTTGCCCTGTCGCAGCGCAGAACACGGCTGAATGTCGAGATGTCCCTGGCCGCCAAATCCCTGCCCGCGCGGCTGTTGCTGCAATCTCTGAAACTGGGGCAGGCGCGCTTTCGCAAGCAGTTTCAGGTGCGGCTCAGTGAGTTTGCGAGGGAACTGGAGCAGCGGCATCTTTATGGGTCTTGAGGCCCTCAGTCGGGACGGAAATTCATTTGGACCGCGTGATCATAAGACAAGCCAGTTTGGAAGACGCGGCAGGGATCGCTGACGTTCTTCAGGAACTGGTAACAGCCGGTAAACGTCACAAGCCAAGTACGACAGAGTTCGCTCGGACCCATTACATTGGTCACGATGACCAAATCCAATGCACGGTAGCAACGGATGCAAGCGGGGTCGTCCTCGGATTTCAGTCCATGAAGAACGCGACCGAGAACAACCCGTATGGTGCGCCGGTCGGCTGGGGTGTGATCGGGACACATATCCGACCTTCTGCAGCCCGACGCGGTGTTGGGCGCGCTTTGTTTGCAAGAACCTTAGAGGTAGCCCGGCAGCAGGGATTACCTGCAATTGACGCGACAATTGGCGCGGGTAACGCCGAGGGGCTGGCTTACTACGAAGCAATGGGGTTCAGGCAATACCGTCTGGGCGCGGGAACGGTTTCAAAGGCCTTTCGACTTCAGGACTAGAGCGTTGCTTCCAGCCCCGCCGTCAACTGCCTGGTTAATGATTTGGACCCAACCCGGATTTTCGGTTTGGCGGGTCGATCTGGCTTTGCTTTGGCACGCACAAAAACGCTGTCACCCCCGCGGCTGCGCCGCCGGGTAAACCCCCAGAATCTCAACATTTGTCGTGAAGTGCGCCAGCTCATCCATCGCCAGTTGCACATTGCGATCATCCGGGTGGCCGACGATGTCAGCATAGAACTGGGTCGCGGTAAACGAGCCATCCAGCATGTAGCTTTCAAGCTTGGTCATGTTCACACCGTTGGTCGCAAACCCGCCCATCGCCTTGTACAGCGCCGCCGGAATGTTGCGCACCTGAAACACGAAGCTGGTGATCATGCCGTGATCGCCCCGGCGCGTCAGATTCGCCTGCCGCGACATCACCAGAAAGCGGGTCGTGTTGTCGTCATGGTCCTCGATATGGCGTGCCAGAACGTTCAGCCCATAGATCTCACCCGCCAATTCGCTGGCCAATGCGCCCGAGTGGATGTCGCCCGCCTCGGACACCTCGCGCGCGGCGCGGGCGTTGTCGGGGCTGACCCGGCCGCGAATGCCGTGTTCGGTCAGGAACCCGGCGCATTGCGGCAGCAGGACGAGGTGAGAATGCGCCTCGGTAATATCCGACAGTTTTGCGCCCGGCACGGCCAGCAGGTTGATGTGAACCCGCACAAAAGCCTCGTCGATAATGTGCAGCCCGCTGTGGGGCAGCAGCCGGTGGATATCGGCCACCCGGCCATAGGTCGTGTTCTCGACCGGCAGCATCGCCAGATCGGCCTGACCCGAGCGGACCGATTCGATCACATCCTCGAACGTACGGCAGGGCAGGGCCTCCATGTCGGGACGTGCGTTGCGGCAGGCCTCGTGACTATAGGCGCCGGGTTCCCCCTGAAAGGCTATACGTTTGGTCATTTGGTCGATTCCGTGCAACAAGTTCTTGAATTGGGCGTTTAGTCGCGGTGTCTATACCTTGCCTCTTGTCAGGGGAAGCCTTAGACACCCCGCAGACAGCTGAAATGGACTCGCGATCAATGTTCGACACGATGACAGTTACCAAGGCCGCCGCAGGCCTGTTTGGCACCTTCCTGGTGTTGCTTCTGGCCAAATGGGGGGCAGACATCCTCTATCATGGCGGTGGTCATGGCGATGCCGAAGCCGCTTACATTATCGAAACCGAAAGCGCGGGTGAAAGCGCTGACGGCGAAGAAGTGGTGTTCGAGGATATGCTGGCCGCAGCGGACCCGGAAAAAGGCGCGCGCGTGTTCCGCAAATGCACCGCTTGCCACAAGCTGGAAGACGGCGCCAACGGCACGGGCCCCTACCTGTTCGGCATCGTGGACCGCCCGGTTGCCTCTGCCAAAGGCTTCACCGGCTATTCGGCAGCGATGCAGGCGCATGGCGGCAACTGGACACCCGAAGCACTGGACGCCTTCCTGGAACGCCCAAGCGCCTATATCTCGGGCACATCCATGAGCTTTGCCGGTCTGAGAAAGCCGGAAGAGCGCGCCGATCTGATTGCTTATCTGCAGACAATCGGCAACTGATTGCGCGACCGAGCTTGAAAGTTTTTAAGCCGCTGCCTTGTGCAGCGGCTTTTTTTGTCTGTTACACATCTTCACAAAGCGTTCACGCATTCTAAACTTGAACCTGACAGTGCTGGTCATTTAGCTGGCGCTTATAAGATTAAAGGCAAAGGCGAAGCAGGGGATGAGCACCATGAGATCCGACAGAGTTTCCGTACAGGCGCGCGTATTGGATTTCAGAAGGGTGGCTCATGCATCGGTGATTGGGCTGATCCTGGTCTTGCTGGCTGCAACGCAGGTGTTTGCCGAAGAAAAGATCATAAAAAGTCACGGTTTCTCGGAATTTGGCGATCTGAAATACCCCGAGGGTTTCGCCCATTTCGACTATGTGAACCCTGACGCCCCACGGGGCGGAGAGCTGTCTTATGCCGCACAGGGCACGTTTGACAGCTTCAACCCTTTCACACGGCAGGGCCGGGCCGGGGCGCGGTCGGCGGATCAGTACGAATCCCTGCTGGTTCCGTCTTATGACGAACCCGCATCCTATTACGGGCTGTTGGCGGAAAGCCTGGAATACCCGGAAAGTCAGGATTGGGTGATCTTCAACATGCGCCCCGAGGCGCGGTTTTCAGACGGCACACCGGTGACTGCCGAGGATGTTGTGTTCTCGCATGACCTTTTGCTTGATCAGGGGCTGAAATCTTACGCGGATGCCGTGCGCAAGCGCATTCCCCGCGCCGAAGCGTTGGATGAGCATCGGGTGAAATTCTACTTTGCCCCGGACATTCCGCGCCGGGCGCTGATCTCGCAGGTGGGCGGTACACCGGTGTTTTCCAAAGCGTGGTTCGAAGCCGACCCGGAAAACCGCCGTCTGGATAAATCCCGTCTGGTGCCGGGGATCGGATCGGCCCCGTATCTTCTGGACAGCTATGACATCAACCGACGCATCGTGTACAAGCGCAACCCCGACTATTGGGGCGATGACATCAACGTAAATGTCGGGCGAAACAACTATGACACCATCCGCATCGAGTATTTCAGCGACTCGATCGCCGCGATGGAGGGGTTCAAGGCCGGGACATTCACTCTGCGTCAGGAAAACAACTCGAAAAGCTGGGCCACCGCTTATGATTTTCCGGCGCTGTCGGATGGATTTGTGATCCGCGCCGAGCTTGAGGATGGAAGCGTCCCGACAGCATCTGGCTTTGTGATGAACCTGGACCGCCCGCAGTTTCAGGACCCCCGCGTGCGCGAAGCGGTTCAGCTTGCTTATAATTTCGAATGGACCAACGAAAGCCTGCAATACGGGTTGTTCCAGCAGCGCAGCTCGTTCTGGGAAGGCACGCATCTTGAGGCGACCGGCCTGCCGGAAGGGCGCGAGCTTGAGGTGCTGCAGGCCCTCGGCGATGCGGTGGACCCGGCTGTTCTGACCGATGAACCCGTCAGGGCCCATGAATCCCGACCGGGCCGGCAAAACGACCGCCGCAACCTGCGGGTCGCCATGAAACTGCTGGATGAGGCCGGCTGGCTGGTTGGCGATGACGGCATACGCCGCAACGCAAGCGGCGAAGTGCTGTCGATTGAGTTCCTGTCGGATCAGCCGACTCTGGATCGGATCATCCAGCCCTTCGTAGACAATCTGCGCGCCATGGGCATCGACGCGAAATACAACCGGGTGGATAATGCCCAGTTTACCCTGCGCCGTCGCGACCGCGATTTTGACATGATCGTTGGCGGATACCCGACCTCGCTGCAGCCTTCGACCGGCCTGTATCAGCAATTCGGGACCGAGGCGGCCTCGTATTCGGTGTTCAACCCCTCGGGCGCGCATGGCCCCGATATTGAACCGCTGATCGACAACATCGTCGCCGCAACCGAAAGCGAGGAACTCTATGCCAATGTCCGCGCCCTTGATCGCGTGCTGCGTGCCAAGCGGATCATGGTGCCGACATGGTATCTGGGCAAATACTGGGTCGCCTATTGGGACATGTACGAACATCCCGAAAACCTGCCGCCTTATGCGCTGGGTGTCGAAGACCTGTGGTGGATCAATGCCGAGAAAGAAGCCGAGTTGAAGTCCTCGGGCGCGTTGAGGTAATCCGCCCTCATGGGAGCCTATATTCTAAGACGTCTGTTACTGATCATTCCAACGTTGCTTGGGATCATGATCGTCAACTTCACGCTGGTTCAGTTCGTCCCCGGCGGCCCGATTGAGCAGATCATCGCCCAGATGGAAGGCGGCGGTGACGTGTTCGAAGGCATCGCCGGAGGCGGCAGTGATATCGAACAGCAAACCGGCGGCGTCACTGACCGCTATATCGGTGCCCGGGGTCTGCCGCCCGAATTCATCGAGGAACTCGAGAAAGAATTCGGCTTCGACAAACCTCCGGTCCAGCGGTTCTTTGAGATGATGGGCAACTACCTGACGCTGGATTTTGGTGAGAGCTATTTTCGTTCGATCAGCGTGATTGATCTGGTGCTTGAAAAGATGCCCGTGTCGATCTCATTGGGTCTGTGGTCGACTCTGATCGCCTATCTGGTGTCGATCCCGCTTGGTATTCGCAAGGCGGTGAAGGACGGGTCGACCTTTGACACCTGGACCAGCGGCACGATCATCGTGGCCTATGCCATCCCCGGTTTCCTGTTCGCGATCCTTCTGCTGGTGTTGTTCGCGGGTGGATCCTACTGGCAGATCTTCCCGCTGCGGGGGCTGACCTCGGACAATTGGGACAGCCTGAGCCTGTTTGGTAAAGTCGCCGACTATTTCTGGCACATCGCGCTGCCGATTATTGCGCTGACGATCTCGGCCTTTGCGACGCTGACGCTGCTGACCAAGAACTCGTTTCTGGATGAGATCAAGAAGCAATACGTCATGACTGCCCGCGCCAAGGGTCTGAGCGAGGGCAAGGTGCTGTATGGCCATGTGTTCCGCAATGCCATGCTGATCGTGATCGCAGGTTTTCCTGCGGTGTTCATCGGCGTGTTCTTCGGTGGCTCGATCATTATCGAGACCATCTTCTCGCTCGACGGTCTGGGCCGTCTCGGGTTCGAGGCCGCCGTGGCGCGCGATTATCCGGTGATCTTCGGCACGCTCTTCATCTTTGGCCTGATGGGGCTGGTCGTCGGCATCATCAGCGACCTGATGTATGTGCTGGTCGACCCCCGCATCGACTTCGAAAAGCGGGAGGGGTAGATGGCGCTTTCCCCCCTCAACCAGCGCCGCTGGCGCAATTTCCGGCGCAATGGCCGGGCGTTCTGGTCGCTGATCATCTTCTCGGTTCTGTTCGGCCTGTCTCTGTTTGCCGAGTTCATCGCCAATGACAAACCGATCCTCGTCAAATACCGGGGTGAGTTCTACACGCCGATCTTCAACTTCTATGCTGAGACCGAGTTCGGCGGTGATTTCCAGACCGAAGCGATCTATCGAGACCCCGAGGTGATGTGCCTGATCGACAGCGGAGGTCTGGAAGACTGTTTCGACGACCCCGAAGGCATCATCGACGAGATCAAGGCAGGCACGTTCGAGGCCGAAGGATATGAACGCGGCTGGGCGATCTGGCCGCTGATCCCCTATTCCTTCAATACCAGCGTGGACCGCCCCGGAGCCGCCCCTCTGCCGCCAAACGGGCAGAACCTGCTGGGCACGGATGACACCAAGCGCGATGTGCTGGCGCGGGTGATCTATGGCTTCCGCCTGTCGATCCTGTTCACGCTGATCGTCACCGGGGCCGCCAGCCTGATCGGCATCTTCGCCGGGGCCATTCAGGGCTTTTTCGGCGGCTGGCTGGATCTGATCTTCCAACGCATCATCGAAATCTGGTCGGCGACGCCATCGCTTTACGTGATCATCATCATGTTCGCCATTCTGGGGCGAAGTTTCTGGCTGCTGGTGGCGCTGATGATCTTGTTCAGTTGGACCGGTTTGGTCGGCGTCGTGCGGGCCGAATTCCTGCGGGCGCGCAACCTTGAATATGTGCGCGCCGCGCGGGCGCTGGGCGTCGGTAACATGACCATCATGTTCCGCCATATGCTGCCCAACGCGATGGTTGCGACGCTGACCTTCATGCCCTTCATCGTCACCGGGACCATTGGCGGGCTGGCCTCGCTGGATTTCCTTGGCTTTGGCCTGCCCTCCTCGGCCCCGTCTTTGGGAGAGTTGACCTTGCAGGCGAAACAAAACCTGCAGGCTCCGTGGCTGGCCTTCACCGCGTTTTTCACCTTTGCCATCATGCTGTCGCTTCTGGTCTTCATTTTTGAGGGCGTGCGCGATGCATTTGATCCCAGAAAGACCTTCTCATGAGCCTGCTGGATGTGAACAACCTGAAGGTCTCGTTCCGGCAGGATGGGCAGGTGTCGGCGGCGGTCAAGGGCGTGTCCTTCACCGTGGATCGGGGTGAGACGGTGGCTTTGGTGGGCGAATCCGGGTCGGGCAAATCCGTCACCGCGCTGTCCACCGTGTCGTTGCTGGGCGACAGCGCGATTGTCGAAGGGTCCGTCACCTATGACGGGCAGGAAATGATCGGCGCATCCGAGCAGCGTCTGATGGATGTGCGCGGCAACGATATCAGCTTTATCTTTCAGGAGCCGATGACCTCGCTCAACCCACTGCACACGATCCAGAAACAGATGGCTGAATCGTTGGCCCTGCACCAGGGGCTGACCGGGGACGCGGCGCGGGACCGGATTGTGGAACTGTTGACCAAGGTCGGTATTCGTGACCCCAAAGAACGTCTGGACAGCTATCCGCACCAATTGTCGGGTGGACAACGGCAGCGGGTGATGATCGCCATGGCGCTGGCGAACAAGCCCGATATCCTGATCGCGGATGAGCCGACAACAGCGCTGGACGTCACCATTCAGGCGCAGATTCTCGAACTGCTGGCCGAGCTGCAGAAATCCGAGAATATGGGGATGCTGTTCATCACCCATGACCTTGGTATCGTGCGCCGCATTGCCGACCGGGTCTGTGTGATGAAGGATGGCGAGATTGTCGAAACCGGCGTGACGACCGAAATCTTCGACAACCCGAAGCACCCTTATACGCGCAAGCTGCTGGCGGCTGAACCCTCGGGCCATCCCGATCCAGTGCAGCCAGATGCCGAAGAAGTCGCCCGCACCGATCACCTGAAAGTCTGGTTCCCGATCCAGCGCGGGTTCCTGAAACGGACCGTCGGCCACGTGAAGGCCGTCAACGACGCGACGCTCAGCGTGCGCGCGGGTGAGACGCTGGGGATTGTGGGCGAAAGCGGGTCAGGCAAGACGACTCTGGCGCTGGCGATCATGCGGCTGATTGCGTCCGAGGGCGGCATCACCTTCCGCGACAAGGACGTGCGCCGCTGGTCGACGCGCGAACTCAGGCGGTTGCGCAAGGATATGCAGATCGTGTTTCAGGATCCGTTCGGCAGCCTCAGCCCGCGCATGACTTGTATGCAGATCATTGCCGAGGGGTTGGCGATTCATAAGGTGGACCCCCACCGCGCGCCCCGAGAACTGGTGGCCGAGGTGATGACCGAAGTGGGTCTCGACCCCGCATCAATGGACCGGTATCCGCACGAGTTTTCGGGCGGTCAGCGGCAACGCATCGCCATCGCGCGCGCCATGGTGCTGCGGCCCAAACTGCTGGTGCTGGACGAACCCACCAGCGCGCTGGATATGACGGTCCAGGTGCAGATCGTCGATCTGCTGCGTGAACTGCAGCGGAAATACGGGCTGGCCTATCTGTTCATCAGCCATGACCTGAAAGTCGTTCGGGCCATGTCGCACAACGTCATCGTCATGCGGAACGGCGATGTGATTGAAATGGGGGCCGCCGAAGACCTGTTCGAGAATGCCCAGACGGACTACACCCGCGAACTGATTGCGGCAGCGGGCTGAGAACAGCCCGCGCCTTGGAACTTAGGCCATTTCCTTGTTTCTGGCCGATGTGGGAACTGGTCCGCGCAATTCCTCATAATGATCGAAGGTCAGCTTGACCCAGCCGGTGCCGCGAGTGGCGCTGGCCAGCGTTCGGTGCAGTTCATCCTCGGCCACAGCGGGCAGCTGGGCGTTGAAGATTTCCCAGCCCGAGGCGTTGGGGTTGCCCTCGAACCCAAGAACTTGACCCTGCAGCGAACTGATCGTGGGCACCAGATCGCCCACGAAGTCCGAGGGCAGGTGAATCTCGGCGTTTAGAACCGGTTGCAGCACAACCGGCTTGGCCTGCGGCAGCGCCTCGCGCACGGCGTTTTTGCCTGCGGTTCGGAAGGCATAGTCCGAACTGTCGACATTGTGGTGCTTGCCGTCGCTCAGCGTGACTTTGACGTCCACGACCGGGAAGCCCTCGGGGCCTTCGACCAGCGCGTCCTTTGCGCCATGTTCGACCGAGGGGATGTAGTTTCTGGGAACCGCTCCGCCCTTGACCACTTCGTCGAACTGAAACCCCGACCCGCGCGGCATCGGCGCGATCGAGATCACGACATCCGCGAACTGCCCCGCGCCGCCGGATTGCTTGCGGTGCCGGTGGCGGTGTTCGATGGTCGAGCGAATGGTTTCGCGATAGGCGGTTTCGACCGGTGCGGCCTCGATCTCGATCCCGAAATCCTCGTCCAGCTTGGCGGTCACGCGGCGCATGTGCTGGGGCCCTTGCGAGCCCAGCACCGCATGACCGCTGAGTTCGTCCTGTTCCAGATGCAAGCCCGGGTCGATCTCGACCAGCCGGGACAGCGCGTTCGACAGGCGCACATCGTCGCGTTCATGGGCCGGGGACACCACCTGCCGATGCGCCACTGGGTGCGAGGCCGCCCATTCCGGCAGAGGCGTTGCCGAACTGCTGTCATAGAGGAAACCGGGGTTCAGGTGATCCGACTTCACCGCCAGCCCGATCTGGCCCGCCTCCAGCGCGCCGATCTGGGTTTTGGCGTCCAGCGTGCTCAGGTTGCCGACGGTTTCTCCGCCGAGGCTTTCATGCGCTTTCACCCCGTCGCCCAGACCGCGCAGGACGATGATCTTGCCGATGTGCTTTTTGACATCCGCAAACCCGGCAATGGCGCGGGCGCTTTCGGCGGCCTCGTCGCGATCTGCGGCGATGTTGAACTCGGGTGCTTCGTGCCGCAGGGCCTTCATCAGGCGGGTCAGGCCGTTGCCATGGCTCGCCGCACCCAGACAGGCCGGGATCAGCTGGTGATTCTGCAGCACCTGCGCGGCCAGATCATAGACCTCGGCGCTGGGGGGCTGTTTGTCTTCGATCAGTTGCTCCAGCAGGTTATCGTCGAAATCCGACAGCGTCTCCAACAACTCGGTGCGCGCTTCCTGTTCACGATCCTCAACCGACTGCGGCAGTTCGATCAGGGCCGAGGGTTGCCCTTCCTGATACTTCCATGCCCGCTCCGAGATCAGATCAACCGCGCCGATGATCGTGTCGCCGTCGCGGATCGGAACCTGACGCAGGGCGATGTGATGGGTGCAATAGGTCTGCAGCGCGGCGATGATATCGCGGATTCGCCCGTTGGGGCTGTCCATCCGGTTGATGAACAGGAAACAGGGAATGCCAGCCTCTTCGACCAGCCGCAGATATGGCGCGCACAGAACGGCGGCGTCCGGGTCGGGCGGCACGACGACGACAGCGGCGTCCGAGATCGCCATGGCCGGGCCGACATAGGCCAGTGCATCGCCGCCGCCATCCACGTCAATCGCGCACCATGGCTCGTCCAAGTAAGAAAAACCGTGCAAATGCACGGTTCCGGAAACATCGAATGTGGTGGGCCGCCCGTCGAGGCGGCTGATAGCCTCGACCAGAGTGGTTTTGCCCGATTGGCTGGGGCCGAGGACGGTGAAAACGCGCATGAGTGCTGTCCCTCTTTCAGGTTGCAGATATACCTGCACGAAAAGGGCTGCCGCGCACGGATGCGCTGGCAAGAACTGTCTGCGAATTCGCCTGCCTCAGGGTGCGAATGGCACGTCCCGAGTGTGGAGAAAACCAGAGGCCTGCGTCAAGCCCCTGTGCCGGTATGAGAAGGGCGGGCCGGAAAACAGGCCCGCCGATAAGAGGTCAAATTGCGGAACTGTGCCCGGCCTTGCTGAGGTCATAGGCATCGAAACGGCGTGCGATCATGCGGGTCAGCGGGCGCGCTTCGTGCGGAATGAACAAACCGTCATCGGTGACGCGCAGCAACCCGTCAAATGCGTTGTTTACGCTCTGGTACATCGCGTTCAGCTCTGCCGCCGTCACATCATAGTCGCGCAGGATTTCAACCGAGTTGATCTGAAAATCACACATCAACGCCTCGATCAGGCGCGCGCGCAGGATGTCCTGACCTTTGAACAGATGCCCGCGCGAGGTTGAGAAGCTGCCGTCGCGGATTGCCTTGGTATGCGCCGAGGTTGCGGGCGCGTTCTGCGCGTAACCCTGCGGGAACCGCGAAATCGAACTGGCGCCAATGCCGATCAGAACCTGGGCCTGATCGTCGGTGTAGCCTTGGAAGTTCCGTTTCAGCCGACCCTCACGCAGCGCGCGGGTCAGTCCGTCATCCTGCGTGGCAAAGTGGTCGATGCCGATCTCGGCGTAGTTGTCCCACATGAACAGACGGCGGGCGGTATCGAACAGGTCCAGCCGTTGTTCGGGCGTGGGCAGCGCCTCAGATGGGATCAATTGCTGGCGTTTCGCCATCCACGGCACATGCGCATAGCCATAAAGCGCCACCCGGTCGGGGCTGAGCGACAGCAGCTTTTGCACGCTTTCGGTCATCCGGGTCTTGGTCTGGTGCGGCAGGCCATAGAGGATATCGGCGTTCAGGCTGGTGATGCCGCGGGCACGAATCATATCCACCGCATCGCGGGTTGTGTCATAGCTCTGGATGCGCCCGATTGTCTTTTGAATCTCGTCGTCGAAATCCTGTACCCCGATCGAGGCCCGGTTCATCCCGGCCTCGGCCAGCGCATCCAGACGGGCCTCGTCAATCTCGTTGGGGTCAATCTCGACCGAAAATTCGGCATCCTGTCCCAAGGGCACGATCCCAAGGATATGGCCCGCCAGATCCCGCATCAGGTCCGGTTGCAGCAGGGTCGGGGTGCCGCCGCCCCAATGCAGACGGGACAGAACCACGCCCTTGGGCAGGCGCGCGGCCAGCAGATCCAGCTCGGTCTTCAGCACGTCCGCATAGGCGATCACCGGGTTGTCGGTTTGCGTGCCTTGCGTCCGGCAGGCGCAGAACCAGCACAGCCTGCGGCAGAACGGAACGTGGATATACAGCGAGATGGCGCTGCCGGGTTTGATTCCCGAAATCCAATCGCCAAACAAATCGGCCCCCACGTCATTGCTGAAGTGGGGGGCGGTGGGATAGCTTGTATAACGCGGTACTTTCGCGTCAAATAGTCCAAGCCGTGCCAATTGAGGTTTCACTATCATACAGAAACCTTTAGGCATTGGGTAACTTGGCTGCATTGACAGAGATCAAGTGGAAACGCGCATGATTGTTAAAGCACATTTCGATCATTCCAACTGCGAAGACTGTCCGATACGCCATCGGGCGGTCTGTGCCCGTTGTGATGCGGATGAGCTCGAAGTCCTTGAAGAGATTAAGTATTATCGCAGCTTCGAGGCGGGACAGACGATCATCTGGTCAGGCGATCAGATGAACTTTGTGGGCTCGGTCGTTTCCGGCATCGCGTCACTGACCCAGACGATGGAGGACGGACGGACCCAGATGGTGGGCCTGCTGCTGCCCAGCGACTTTGTCGGTCGCCCCGGGCGCGAATCGGCCCCCTATGACGTGCAGGCAACCACTGACGTGGTGATGTGCTGCTTCCGCAAGAAGCCGTTCGAAGAGATGATGAGCTCGACCCCCCACATCGCGCACCGTTTGTTGCAGATGACGCTGGACGAACTGGACGCAGCGCGGGAATGGATGCTGGTGCTGGGTCGCAAGACCGCGCGCGAGAAGATTGCCAGCCTGTTGTCCATTATCGCGCGCCGGGATGCCACGATCGGGCAGAAAGGCCTGTCCGGCCCTATCGTGTTCGACCTGCCGCTGACGCGCGAGGCGATGGCGGATTACCTAGGCCTGACGCTGGAAACCGTCAGCCGTCAGATTTCGGCCCTGAAGAAAGAAGGCGTGATCGCACTTGAGGGCAAGCGCCACGTCACGATCCCGGATATGCGACGGCTGATGGAAGAGGCAGGCGACGACTCGGATGGTGGTTTCCTGGTCTGATCACCTTCCTGCGTGACCCCAAGCTGCAATCGTGATCTACTGTTACTGAGACACCGAGCTGCAGGAGCAAGCCATGGAATTCAGTAGCCTTTTGGCGATGTTGTTTATCGGCGCGATTGCCGGTTGGCTGTCGGGCAAGATCATGGAAGGCCGTGGTTTTGGCCTGTTTGGCAATATCATCGTCGGCATTGTCGGAGCATTTCTGGCCGGGCTGATATTCCCGGCCCTCGGGTTTGCAGTGGGCGGCGGTTTGTTGTCCTCGATCTTCTTCGCAACTGTTGGGGCGATCATCCTGTTGTTCGTGATCGGATTGATCCGAAAAGGCTGAGTGCAAAAAGCCGCCCGAGCGGGGCGGCTTTTCCGTCGTACCTGACCGATCAGTGGGTCAGGAAAACCGGAACTGCGGATTGTTCCAGCATATTGCGGGTCGCGCCGCCCAGTATGGCTTCGCGAAAGCGCGAGTGCCCATAGGCCCCCATCACGATCAGGTCCGATTCCGTGTCAGTGGCGTGACGGTTCAGAATGTCCGAAACGCGGCTCATGGTCTTGCTGAGAACATCAATCTCGCATTTCACCCCGTGCCGGGCCAGCATCTGCGACAGCATCCCGCCGGGGTCCGAGCGGTCAGGGCCGTGGCGCGGCGGGTCGATCACCACGATACGCACCAGATCGGCCTGTTGCAGGAACGGAAGGGCGCGGCGCACGGCCCGCATGGCCTCGACGCTCTCGTTCCAGGCAACGATGACATTTTGCGGCACCGAAAACGGTCGGCTGTCGTTGGGAACAACCAGTACCGGCGCGTGACCTTCGAACATGGCGGCCTCGAGGATGGGTTCGGCCTCGGCCCCGCGATCCTCGCCATAGGGATGCGGCAGGATCACCAGATCCGAGAACCGTGCGCGATGGGCAACATGGCGGCCAAGATCCGCGATCTGAGCTACCCCGTTTTCGGCCGACCAGCGGATGCCGGTCTTGCCCAGATAGTCCTTGGCAAAGCCCAAAAGCTCATCCGCTTCGGCATTGGCCCGGCTCAGCGTTTCCTGAAGGATCAGGGCATTGGCCCCGGCATAATAATAGCCGGTCTGGCTTCGGTCGACGCCCAGGCACAGCACCTCGGCATGGGCATCCTGCGCGTTAGCCAGCGCCGCCATCTGGCCAAGCGCCGCCTGGGTGCCCTGACTTTCGGTCATGATCGAGAGAAGAGATTTGTACGCCATTTCGACCTCGTGGTTCGGGCCTCTGGTTCGCGATGTCCGTTTGGCCTCTGTCTTCATTCTATGCGTGTCATAGAAAACGGATTGTCGTCTTGACTCAGATCAAAGCAGGGTTCCGTGCTCTTCTTCATTACAGCACACAGGCAAAAAGGTTTCGCGCGACATTGAAATTGCGCGGAGCACGGCAAAGGGACGCAATATGTCGAATTATATCAAGCTGATCGTGCTTGGTCTCGTTGTGCTGTTCGCAGCGATCGGGACCAATTATGCACGCGATTTGGCGTATCAGGTGCATGCTCTGCTGGTGATGCTTATCGCCGGTGGTTTGTTCATCTGGACGCTGCGAAACACAGATGAGCCAGATATCCTTGTTGATCGCTCTGGCGAGTATATGGATAGCGTGATCCGGTATGGCGTGATCGCAACCGCCTTTTGGGGTGTGGTCGGGTTCCTGGCGGGAACCTTCATTGCGTTCCAGTTGGCCTTTCCGGTGCTGAACTTCGAATGGGCACAGGGGTACATGAATTTCGGGCGTTTGCGTCCGCTACACACCTCGGCGGTGATTTTTGCCTTTGGGGGCAACGCCTTGATCGCGACATCGTTCTACGTTGTTCAGCGCACCAGTGCGGCGCGCCTGTGGGGTGGAAACCTCGCATGGTTCGTGTTCTGGGGCTATCAGTTGTTCATCGTGCTGGCAGCAACCGGTTACATTCTGGGCGGAACGCAGTCCAAGGAATACGCCGAGCCGGAATGGTATGTTGACCTTTGGTTGACCGTTGTCTGGGTAGCTTACCTAGCCGTCTATCTGGGCACGATCATCAAGCGGAAAGAACCCCACATCTACGTGGCAAACTGGTTCTATCTGGCCTTTATCGTCACCGTCGCCATGCTGCACCTGGTCAACAACATGACCATCCCGGTCAGCATCTGGGGTTCGAAATCAGTAATCGTCTGGTCGGGCGTGCAAGACGCCATGATCCAGTGGTGGTACGGCCACAACGCTGTGGGCTTCTTCCTGACCGCGGGCTTCCTGGGCATGATGTACTACTTCATCCCGAAACAGGCGGAACGTCCGGTTTTCAGCTACAAGCTGTCGATCATCCACTTCTGGGCGCTGATCTTCCTGTATATCTGGGCCGGTCCGCACCACCTGCACTATACCGCGCTGCCTGATTGGGCCTCGACGCTGGGCATGGTGTTCTCGGTCATTCTGTGGATGCCGTCCTGGGGTGGTATGATCAACGGTCTGATGACCCTGTCGGGCGCATGGGACAAGCTGCGCACTGACCCGGTGATCCGGATGATGGTGATCTCGGTCGGCTTCTACGGCATGTCCACCTTCGAAGGTCCGATGATGTCGATCCGCGCGGTGAACTCGCTGAGCCACTACACCGACTGGACCATTGGCCACGTGCACTCGGGCGCGCTGGGCTGGAACGGCATGATCACCTTTGGTGCGCTGTACTTCCTGGTGCCGGTCCTGTGGAAGCGGGAACGCCTGTATTCGCTGCAGCTGGTCAGCTGGCACTTCTGGCTCGCCACCATCGGCATCGTGCTCTACGCGGCGTCGATGTGGGTCACCGGTATCATGGAGGGCCTGATGTGGCGCGAAGTGGATGCCAATGGCTTCCTGGTGAACTCGTTCGCCGACACCGTGGCCGCCAAGTTCCCGATGTACGTGGTACGTGCGCTGGGCGGTGTCCTGTTCGTCGCAGGCTCGGTGATCATGTGCTACAACCTGTGGATGACTGTGCGGAAGGCACCGGCCAAAGAGGCCAGCCTGTCCGTCGCGGTCCCGGCTGAATAGAGGGAGGGCCGGAGCAATGGCAATTCTCGACAAACATAAGATCCTCGAGACCAACGCGACCCTCCTGCTGATCTTCAGCTTTCTGGTCGTGACCATCGGTGGCCTGGTTCAGATCACCCCGCTGTTCTATCTTGAGAACACCATCGAAAAGGTGGAGGGGATGCGCCCCTACACCCCCTTGGAGATGGCGGGCCGTGAGATCTATCTGCGCGAAGGCTGCTATGTCTGCCACAGTCAGATGATCCGCCCGATGCGGGATGAGGTCGAACGGTACGGCCACTACTCGCTGGCGGCTGAATCGATGTATGATCACCCGTTCCAGTGGGGGTCCAAACGCACGGGGCCTGATCTGGCCCGTGTCGGTGGCCGCTATTCGGATGACTGGCATGTGCGCCACCTGCGCGATGCTCAATCCGTGGTGCCTGAATCGGTGATGCCTAAATATGGCTTCCTCGAACACCGCAAGCTGGACGGCAAGTATATCGGCGACATCATGGCGGCAAACGCGGTTGTGGGCACGCCCTATACCGAAGAGATGCTGGCCAATGCCGAAGCCGACTTCCGGGCGCAGGCCGATCCGGACAGCGACTATGACGGGCTGTTGGAACGCTATGGCGACAAGGTCAACATACGCAACTTCGATGGTCAGTCTGATCTGACCGAAGCTGACGCGCTGATCGCCTATCTGCAGATGCTGGGCACGCTGGTCGATTTCTCGACCTTCACCCCGGACGCAAGCCGCTAAGGAGGGTGTGATGGAAGAATATACACTCCTAAGGCAGTTCGCGGATAGCTGGATGCTGCTTCTGCTCTTTGCCTTCTTCGTTGGTATCGTGATCTGGGTGTTCCGCCCCGGTGCCAGCAAGGAATACAAGGACACCGCCAACATCCCGTTTCGGCACGTTGATGCCCCAGCGCCCCTCGGGGGCGACGACAAACCCGCCACATCCAAGGAGGCGCGGCAATGAGCAATACACCTGAAAAACTGCCGGGCGATCCTGAGACAACCGGACACAGCTGGGACGGTCTGGAAGAGTTCGACAACCCGATGCCGCGCTGGTGGCTATGGACCTTCTACGTCACGATCTTCTGGGGCGTGATCTATACGATCATGTATCCTGCGTGGCCGCTGGTTCAATCCGCAACGGCGGGTGTGACCGGATGGTCCTCGCGTGGGGAAGTGCAACAGGAACTGGTGGCCTTCGAAGAAGCCAACGCGCCCTGGAATGCCAAGCTGGTGGAAACTCCGTTGGAGGAAGTCTCTGCCGATGCCGATCTACAGCAATACGCAGTGAACGCAGGCAGCGCCGTGTTCCGTACCTGGTGTGCGCAGTGCCATGGGTCCGGCGCGCAGGGTGCGCCGGGCTTCCCCAACCTGCTGGACGATGCATGGCTGTGGGGCGGTTCGCTTGAGGATATCGAATATACAATTGCCCACGGTATTCGGAACGAAGAAAGCGACGACGCGCGCTATTCCGAAATGCCGGCTTTCGGCGAAATCCTTGAGCATGATGAGATCACGCAAGTGGTTCAGTATGTCATGTCGCTGACTAATGCGCAGACTGACGATGCGGCAGCCCAGGCGGGCAAGGTCGTGTTCGAAGACAACTGTGCGGCCTGTCACGGCGAAGATGGCAAGGGTGATCTGGCCCAGGGCGCACCGAACCTGACCGACGCGATCTGGCTTTACGGTGGCAGCGAAGAGACGCTGACCGAGACCATCACCTACAGCCGCTTTGGCGTGATGCCCGCATGGGAAAACCGTCTGACCGACGCACAGATCCGTGCTGTCACGGCCTATGTCCACCAGTTGGGTGGCGGTCAGTAAGGGTCAAAGAAAACCTCCGGGCGGTTCGCCGCCCGAAGGCCCAGGCACCGGCTGTTCCATCTGTTCGCGCGTTTCCTGAACAGCCGGTGCTGATTTTGCCAAACTAGAGTTCCGGCACCGATCGGTCCAGAACCGGTTTGCGACGCTTCACAGATTGTTCAGATCGACATCGCGGCGCGGCTGTCTCCACCAATGGCTTTCGGGCAACCAGCGGGCCTTGCGGGGTTTTGCCTTGGGCATGTCCCGGATGTGCGGGGCGTCGATCCGGGTTGCGGTCATGAAGGATCGTGCAAAAACGTTCAGCATCGTCAGTCTCCAATACGCTGAAATCACTGACATCAGGATTGACCTTTGCGGCGGTGAATGCGACTCAATTGGAATTCCGTCATGTAATCTGAGGTTACATATGAATTGGCTGGCACTGCCCCCCTTGGCATCCCTCCGGGCGTTTGCAGCCTTTGCCGAACACCGCAATGTGGTCGAGGCGGGCGCGGCGCTGAATGTCAGTCACGCTGCGATCAGCCAGCAATTGCGGGCGCTGGAAAAGCACCTTGGCGTGGCGCTTCTGGATCGGTCGGGCAAGGCCCTGACCATGACGGCGGATGGCGAACATCTGGCCCGCGCCCTGCATCTGGGGTTTGGCGCGATCGACACGGCAGTTCGGGACATCGCGCGCTCGGGGACCGAGCGGCCGGTGCACGTATCCCTGACACCGTCCTTTGCGGCCTCGTGGCTGATGCCACGCCTGCCGATGTTCCGGGCAGCGCACCCGGACATCGATCTGGTGCTGGACCCGTCACCGGACATGGTTGAGTTGCGCCCCGGCGGCGTCGATGTCGCGATCCGGTATGGCGCGGGCGGCTGGCCCGGGGTTGAGGCCGATATGCTGTTGCAAACGCCCATGGTGATCGTCGCGGCCCCGCAGCTGCTGGGCGGCAAAACCACATGGACGCCAGCCGAACTGGCCCAATTGCCCTGGCTAGAAGAGATCGGCACCACTGAGGGTACCACCTGGCTGGCCCAACATGACGCGGGGCCTGCGCGCGGGGCAGGGCGCACGGAATTGCCGGGCAATTTGGTGCTGGACGGGTTGCGGGCGGGGCAGGGCGTCACCGTCACCGTGCGACATTTCGTCGAGGCGGATATCAAAGCCGGGCGCATTGTCGAGCTGTATGCCGAGCCCGATACACGCGGCTATCATATTGTAACCGCTAAAACTCCGCTCAGACCGGCGGTTAAAGCCTTTGTCGGATGGCTCAGGCAATTGGCGCGCGATTGACAAAAGATGTTTGCTCGATGCGCGTTTTGACCCATGTCAAAGTTCGAACGGGCGTGATCTGGAACAACTCGCTTTCAGAAGACCCTGTATTGGAGCCAGCCAGTGAGCGATTCCGACCCCGCCCCCAGCTTATATGCCGCCCGCGAACCGATCTTCCCCAGGCGCGTATCAGGCCCGTTTCGTAACCTGAAATGGATCATCCTCGTGGTGACGCTGGGCATCTACTACGTAACCCCGTGGTTCAGATGGGATCGCGGCCCCAGCCTGCCGGATCAGGCGGTGCTGCTGGATATGGCAAACCGTCGGTTCTACTTTCTCTGGATCGAAATCTGGCCGCACGAGTTCTACTTTGTCGCCGGTCTTCTGATCATGGCCGGTCTGGGGCTGTTCCTCTTCACCTCGGCTTTGGGCCGGGTGTGGTGTGGCTATGCCTGCCCGCAGACCGTCTGGACCGATCTGTTCATTCTGGTCGAGCGCTGGATCGAAGGCGACAGAAACGCCCGTCTGCGGCTGCACCGGCAAAAGAAACTGGACTTCCGCAAAGCCCGGCTACGCGTCACCAAATGGACCGCCTGGTTTCTGATCGGCCTCGCCACCGGCGGGGCCTGGGTATTTTACTTTGCCGACGCGCCCACGCTGGCGCGCGATCTGGTGACAGGCAACGCGCATCCGGTGGCTTATACCACGATGCTGATCCTGACGGGCACAACGTTCCTTTTCGGCGGCTTCGCCCGCGAGCAGATCTGCATCTATGCCTGCCCTTGGCCCCGCATTCAGGCGGCGATGATGGACGAGGACACTCTGGTCGTCGGCTATCGCGAGTGGCGGGGGGAACCGCGCGGCAAGGGCAAGCGCACGGCTGATTCCGAGCTTGGGGACTGCATCGACTGTATGGCCTGTGTGAATGTCTGTCCCGTGGGGATCGACATTCGGGATGGCCAACAACTGGAATGCATCACTTGTGCCCTGTGTATCGACGCCTGCGATGACATGATGGCCAAGATCGGCAAGCCCCGCGGCCTGATCGACTATATGGCGCTCAGCGATGAGGCCAACGAACGCGCGGGCAAATCGCCCAAAAACGTGTGGACGCATATCCTGCGTCCGCGCACGATCATGTACACGGCCCTGTGGTCGCTGGTGGGAATTGCCCTGTTGTTTGCCCTGTTCATCCGCTCGGATATTGATCTGACGGTCGCGCCGGTGCGCAACCCGACTTTCGTGACCCTGTCGGATGGTACGATCCGCAACACTTACGATGTGCGTCTGCGCAACAAACATGGTGAAGACCGGCTGTTCAAACTGTCTCTGGCCGGTGATCCGGCGCTGCGGATCGAGATTGAGGGCACCGATATTGATACTGTGAATGTCACCGCAGATACGGCACAATTGACCCGCGTTTACATCGTGGCCTCCGGAGACACGGTACCTGCCGGGGCGGATACGACCCCGGTACGAATCTGGGTCGAGGACCTCAGCAGTGGTGAGCGCGCGTCGAAGGACACCACGTTCAACGGGCGGGGGAACTGATTATGGCGGAACGTAAATTCACGGGAAAACACGCCTTGGCGGTGTTTGTGGGCGCTTTCGGCGTGATCATCGCGGTGAATCTGGTGTTGGCTTACAGCGCGGTCAAAACCTTTCCGGGGCTGGAGGTCAAGAACTCGTATGTCGCCAGTCAGGAGTTCAATGAACGCCTGCAGGAACATCAGGCCCTGGGGTGGGAGGTGCGCGCCGAATCCAAAGGCGGGTTGCTGATCCTGCACATCACCGATGCCAGCGGCGACCCGGTTCGGGTCGCTGACCTGCAGGCCGTGGTGGGCCGTGCAACCCATGTGCGCGAGGATTTCTCGCCCGATTTCACCTTTGACGGCACCGCTTATGCGACACCCGCCACGCTGGGCAAGGGCAACTGGAACATCCGCCTTGTGGCCCGCGACAGCGAAGGGGCCGAATTTGCGCAGCGCGTGCCCCTGTTTGTGAAAGGCTAGGGGTGTGACGGCGCGGATTTCATCTGGCACGGCGGCCTGTCCGGGGTGCATCGCGGCCCCGGCGGAACCGGCGCGGCCTATCCCGCAGGACGTCCAGATTGCGCTGTCTTTACCGGGAATCCATTGCTCGGCCTGTATCGCGACTGTCGAGCGCGAGTTGAACGCCCATCCCGGTGTCGAAGATGCGCGGGTCAACCTGACCCTGAAACGCGCCATGATCAAAGCCGCGCCCGAGACGCGCGCCGCTGACCTGATCCCGGTTCTGGAACGCGCAGGCTTTGAGGCGCACGAGCTTGACCCCGGTGCCCTGTCCGCCACCAGCGCCGACAAGGCGGGGCGCGATCTGCTAATGCGGCTGGCTGTGGCCGGATTCGCCTCGATGAATGTGATGCTGCTGTCGGTGTCGGTCTGGTCCGGCGCGTCGGATGCGACGCGGGACATGTTCCACTGGATCTCTGCAGCCATCGCCTTGCCGGCGATTGCGTTTTCTGCCCAGCCCTTTTTCGCCAACGCCTGGAGTGCCCTGCGCGTTCGCCGTCTGAACATGGACGTGCCGATTGTGCTGGCGATCCTTCTGGCGCTGGCCACCTCGCTGTGGGAAACCGCGCTGAGCGGCGAGCATGCCTATTTCGACGCCGCCCTGACCCTGACCTTCTTCCTGTTGGCGGGCCGTTATCTGGACTACCGCACCCGCGCTGCGGCCCGATCCGCGGCTGAGGAACTGACCGCATTGGAAGTGCCCCGCGCCATTCGCGTCACTCAAGGCCATGAAGAAGAGGTCGCGGTGTCGGCGCTGTCTGTCGGCGACCTGATCCTTGTGCGCCCCGGCGGGCGGATGCCTGTGGATGGTGAAGTGGTCCAAGGCCAATCCGAACTGGACCGGTCGCTGCTGACCGGGGAAACCCTGCCGGTCTTCGTTGAAACCGGTCAGGCGGTCAGCGCCGGTGAGGTGAACCTGACCGGCCCCCTGACCATTCGCGCCACGGCGGTGGGTGAAGATACCTCGCTGCACCGCATGGCCGATCTGGTGGCGATCGCGGAATCCGGGCGCTCGCGCTATACCTCGCTGGCCGACAAGGCCGCCAAGCTTTACGCGCCCGGCGTGCATATCCTGTCAGCGCTCAGCTTTGTGGGCTGGTACATCTATTCCGGTGATCTGAGGACGGCCCTGAACATCGCGGCGGCGGTGCTGATCATCACCTGCCCCTGCGCGCTGGGTCTGGCCGTGCCAGCGGTGACCACAGCGGCCTCGGGCCGGTTGTTCCGCAAGGGGATGCTGATCAAACACGCCACCGCGCTTGAACGTCTGGCCGAGGTGGACACGGTCGTGTTCGACAAGACCGGTACGCTGACCTCGGGCACGCCGGAATTGACCAACCTGAGCGACCATTCCCGCGCCGATCTGGAAATCGCGCTGGCCTTGGCCGAGGCCTCTGCGCACCCGCTGTCGGTCTCGCTGGCCTCTGCCGCGCGGGCCGCCGGGATCAAACCAGCCAACCTGCGCGATATTGCCGAAGTGCCGGGATATGGTACCGAAGGCACCTATCGCGGTCAACGCGTACGTCTGGGCCGCGCGGCTTGGGTGGGTGGTGAGCAGGGGGCTGAAACCTCTGCCTGGCTAGCCGTGGGGCAAAACGCGCCTGTCGCCTTCAAATTCACCGACGCCCTGCGCCCCGGCGCGGCTGAGGCGGTCGCCGCATTTGCCAAGTCCGGCAAGCAGGTGATCCTGATCTCAGGTGACACACGCGGAGCCGTCGAGGCGCTGGCCGACAAGTTGGGCATCACCAACTGGATTGCCGAGGCGTTGCCGCAGGACAAGGCCGGGCATATCCAAAACCTTACCGATCAGGGCCACCGCGTTCTGATGGTCGGCGATGGCCTGAACGACACGGCGGCGCTGGCGGCGGCGCATGTGTCGATCTCTCCGGCCTCGGCGCTGGATGCGGCGCGGGTGGCCTCGGACATTGTGCTGCTGGGCAATGATCTGTCCCCGATTGCGGAGGCCTGCGATACGGCAGTCAAAGCTACCAAACGGATTCGCGAGAACTTTCAGATTGCCACCGTCTATAACGTGATCGCCGTGCCTTTGGCGGTGATCGGGCTGGCGACCCCGCTGATTGCCGCATTGGCGATGTCGACCTCGTCTATTACCGTATCCCTGAACGCATTGCGGCTGAGGTGAACGATGGAAGTGCTGGCCTACCTGATCCCGATTTCCCTGTTTCTGGGCGGTGTTGGACTGGTTGCGTTCATCTACACAGTGCGCTCGAACCAGTACGAAGACCCCGAGGGCGATGCCCGCCGGATTCTGAGCGATGAATGGGACGACAAGCCCAAGCCGTAACCGGGCCATGCCCGAACTTCACAGTTGTCCCGACTGCCCTTGAAATTGCCGCAATGCCCGGTTATGTCCGGCCCATCCGCTAGCAGAGAGAATACGCCAAATGGCTACCACCAACCCGATCCAGTTCATTCAGCAGGTCCGTGCCGAAGTTTCCAAGGTCGTCTGGCCGACCCGGCGCGAGGTGCTGTTGACCACGGTTATGGTGTTCATCATGGCCGCGCTGACGGCTGTGTTCTTCGCTCTGGTCGATCTGGGCATTCGCGGCGGTCTGCAGCTTATTCTGGGCGCATTCAGCTAAGCGCCCAAACACCACTGCCCCCTTGCGCCCCGCGCAATGTGCTAGTAGGTGACGCGGGACTATTCGGAATGGGCGTGCGGCGATTCGGACCGCGCGCCGCTTTTTATTCCGGGTCACGCGATAGGATTTCAATACCGGTGCATCCGGCCAACAGGATGCGACCGAAGGCAAACAAGGACGACAGGTTCATGGCGAAACGGTGGTACTCGGTCAGCGTTCTTTCGAATTTCGAAAAGAAGATCGCAGAGCAGATCCGCACGTCGGTGGCCGAGCAGGGCCTTGAGGACGATATCGACGAGGTTCTGGTGCCCACCGAAGAGGTGATCGAAGTGCGCCGGGGCAAGAAGGTCACCACCGAGCGCCGCTTTATGCCGGGCTATGTGCTGGTGCATATGGAAATGTCGGATCAGGGCTACCACCTGATCAACTCGATCAACCGCGTCACCGGTTTCCTGGGCCCGCAGGGTCGCCCGATGCCGATGCGCGATGCCGAGGTGAACCAGATCCTGAACCGCGTTCAGGAAGGCGAAGAAGCGCCCAAGCTGATGATCACCTTCGAGGTGGGCGAAAAGGTCAAGGTCAACGACGGCCCGTTCGAGGATTTCGACGGCATGGTCGAAGGCGTGGACGACGAGGCGCAGAAGCTGAAAGTCTCGGTTTCGATCTTTGGCCGCGAGACGCCGGTGGAACTGGACTTTACGCAGGTTACGAAGCAGGGCTGAGGCGCCCCGCAAGGAATTGCTTTCGGCCGCGATGTTTAGGGCATCGCGGCTTTTTTTGTCGGCAGCGTTACGGAATTACGTTGCCCGAGACGTTCACGCCAAATGTTTTTTAAGATTCGCGGGCGTACGCTTACATGTCGCAGACAGAGCTTGCCCGCAGCCTGCGGTCATGTAGTGTCGCGTTGATGGTGGCCTTCGAGAGGAGGTCTTAATTGGGAACCGGGTGAGATGCCCGGACTGCCCCCGCAACTGTAAGTAGCCGAACTATCAGAGCTACGAGTCAGGATACCTGCCATCTTAATGCAACCGCCGGAAATCCGGCCCTTCTATATGCGTCGGGTGGACGCGAAAGGAACTCTATAATGCACATCGAACCTGGCGTCGTCGACGGCGCGAAAATGGTCCTCGCCTATGGTACGGCTGCAGCCGCTGCTGGCTATTCTTTGAAGTTGATTGGCGATGATTTGAAAACTCATTCCATAGCGTCATTTTGCGTGCGCTCGGTTGTGGCCGCTATCGGCGTTTTTATCTTCTTCGAAGTCTTTCCGCACTTTGCTGTCGGCATCTCAGAGGTGCATTTCATACTTGGTACAACCCTGTTTCTGCTGCTCGGGGCCGGTCCGGCAGCCCTTGGTCTAGCGGGCGGTCTGGCAATTCAGGGTTTCTTGTTTGCACCGTCTGATGTACCAATGTACTTCGTCAACATCTCGACCCTGCTTTTTCCGCTTTTTGCAGTGGACGCGCTGGCCAGAAAAATCATCCCGCAAACCATCAGCTATGTCGATTTGCGCTATTCGGACGTGCTGAAACTGTCCGCTGTGTATCAGGGTGGCGTGGTTGCCTGGGTAGCCTTCTGGGCAATCTACGGGCAAGGCGTTGGGGCCGAGAACATCTCGGCGGTGACAAGCTTTGGCATGGCGTACTTGCTGGTGATCCTGATCGAGCCGCTGGCCGACCTGGCCGTTCTGGCTGGCGCGAAAGGCCTGCGGACCTTGACCGACCGGGGCATCTTTACGCACCGTTTGCACAACGCGGCAGCATAAGCGCGAAACCAACGGTCTGTGGTGCCCGCCGCGCCGCAGACCCATCTGGACGGTTTTGTGACACAAGCTGTCAGGAGTGGGCATAACTCAGCTTTCGAAACTGCAAGCCGCCCCCTTGCCAACCCCCACATTCCCCTATAAACGCCGCCTCTATCGTCTTCGGGCGAGATTCTCTCGTGGGAGGTTGCCGGGATCGCGATCCCGGGCCGGACCACGCAACATAGTCTGGGCGAAACGCGTTTCGCCCGAGTTGAAAGGAAAACCAAATGGCCAAGAAGCTTGCTGGTACAATGAAACTGCAGGTTCCTGCAGGTCAGGCGAACCCGTCGCCTCCAGTTGGCCCCGCTCTGGGTCAGCGCGGCATCAATATCATGGAATTCTGCAAGGCGTTCAACGCCAAGACCGCAGATATGGAGCAGGGTGCCCCTTGCCCGACCGTGATCACCTATTATCAGGACAAGTCCTTCACCATGGACATCAAGACGCCGCCCGCGTCTTATTACCTGAAAAAAGCAGCTGGCCTGAAGCCGGTTGGCAAGCGGAACCGCCCCCGTGGTGCCGAGAACCCCGGTCGTGAGACCGTGGCCACCGTGACCACCAAGCAGGTTCGCGAAATCGCCGAAGCCAAAATGAAAGATCTGAACGCCAACGACGTCGAAGGCGCAATGCAGATCATCCTGGGCTCGGCCCGCTCTATGGGCATCGAGGTGAAGTAAGATGGCAAAACTCGGTAAACGTACCCGCGCTGCGCGCGAAGCTGTCGCCGGCAAGGAAAACCTGTCGGTTGAAGAAGCGGTTGCTCTGGTCAAGGGCAATGCGACCTCGAAATTCGACGAGACCATCGAAATCGCGATGAACCTGGGCGTTGACACCCGTCACGCGGACCAGATGGTGCGCGGCGTTGTCGGCCTGCCCAACGGCACCGGCAAAGCGATGCGCGTCGCTGTGTTCGCTCGTGGCCCCAAGGCTGACGAAGCAAAAGAAGCTGGCGCGGATATCGTTGGCGCAGAGGACCTGATGGAAACCATTCAGGGCGGCACCATCGAATTCGATCGCTGCATTGCCACCCCGGACATGATGCCCATCGTTGGCCGTCTGGGTAAGGTTCTGGGCCCCCGCAACCTGATGCCGAACCCCAAGGTCGGCACCGTGACCATGGACGTGAAAGCGGCCGTGGAAGCAGCCAAGGGCGGCGAAGTTCAGTTCAAGGCGGAAAAAGGCGGCGTTGTGCACGCTGGTGTTGGCAAAGCGTCGTTTGACGAAGCCAAACTGGTTGAAAACGTCCGTGCCTTTGTCTCGGCCGTGGCCAAGGCGAAACCGTCGGGTGCCAAGGGTACCTACATGAAAAAAATCGCGCTGAGCTCGACCATGGGCCCGGGCGTGACGCTGGATGTGGCGGCTGCTTCGGGCGAATAAGCTCTGAGCTGTCAGACAGAACAGACCCGGGCGGTGCGAACTGCCCGGGTTTTTCATTTTTGGCACTAGTCGGCGGCCTGCCGGAACGCCTGTTGCAGCCTCAGCTCAAGCCGCGCGCGGCGGTGGTCTTCCTGCGGGCTGCAGGCATAGTCGCTGCGGCTGAGAAACAGCCAGTCTTTCAGCAACCGCCCCCGGATGCAGAAATCCAGAATGTCGATGTTGATCGGATGGCGATAGCGGCGAAAGAACATCTCTTTGTGTCTTTTCAGGATGCCGCTGCGGTCGACCTCGGAGGCCGGGCCATCGAGGAAGATATCCGCCTTCAGGAAGTCGACGATGTCATAAGCCGCGAGTTTCTCGCGCGTTTCGGTGAAATCCAGGCCAATGGTTTTGCCATGGCCTACGATCAGGTTCAGGCCGTGGAAATCGCCATGGGCAAAGACCCGCAGGTCGGGCTGGCCTTTCAGCCGGTCCGCCTCGGACCGCATGACGTTGATCATGACCTCGCTTTTGCGGGCGAGGGGGTGGGGCAGGGACGCGGCAAGCTCCTGAAAGCTGGCGGTCATCCATCTTGGCCGAAAGCCGTATTGCGTTGGCGGGCGGAAGCTGTGGAAATCGTGCAGCCAGGCCCCGGCGCGGCGGTAGATCTGGGCGACCTGATCGGCGTCGGTGCTGTTGTAGATCAGATCGACGGCGGTCGGTCGGTCGATGAATTCCGAGGCAAAGAATGTCCCGTCCTGTGACAGGTAAACAGGTCGAATGACCCGCGAAGTCTGGTTGCGCTCGAAATAGGTGCTCAGCTCCTGCAGAAGCGCGAATTCCTTTTGCAGCCTGCCGGTCTCGGCAGATGTGGTGTCGATCTTGATTGCATAGTACTGCGACTCCGTCGTCACCCGCAGCAGGAAGCGGGTTTCCGGAAAATCGTGAGACCGGTAGACGCATTCGAACCCGGGAACGGCCCCGTGGATGCCGTTTTGCGCGAATTCTCTCGCGCAGGCCGCGGCCAGGGCGTGCTCGTCTTTGGTCAGGGCCTGCATCTTGGGAAATACGCGTGTCTGTGTTGTGGATCCTGTGGCCCTGAATGGACTGTACGACGATGCCCAAGTCAATTGCGGCTGCATCCGATACGGTTGTTCAGGGCAATTTTTTCTATTGGCGCCAAGGCGAACGTGTTATGGTGTCAGGACATTCAAATTCGGGGGTAGAAACATCGGCGCGACCGGTGATTTTACCCCTTGGAAACCCCTGCCATCTGCCCTAATAAGACCTGCGGAATAAAGCGTGCGATTCGTCGTGCGCTTTATTTTGTTTCGTCCAAGACGGTGGGTGGTGCCATCCGGCCCCTTAATTCCCTGCCTGAGACGGGTAAGACCAAAGAATTCTGAGGGTCACGATCCTCGGGCGCATTTTGGCTAATCCCGTAACAACGGACCTGAACGCCGGGGTTAACCCCTCGGCAAATATGAGCCGGGGTGAGATATCGCCCCTAACTTGGAGAGAACTGTGGATAGAGCCCAGAAAGAGAAAGTGGTCGAGGAACTCGGCCAAATCTTCGAAAGCTCTGGCGTCGTAGTGGTATCGCACTACGCCGGTCTGACAGTTGCCGAGATGCAGGACCTTCGCGCACGTGCTCGTGACGCGGGTGGTGCCGTGCGTGTTGCCAAGAACAGGCTCGCCAAAATCGCCCTCGACGGAAAGCCTTGTGCAAGCATCGCTGACCTGCTGACGGGTATGACCGTTCTGACCTATTCCGAGGATCCCGTGGCAGCAGCCAAGGTGGCCGAGGACTTCGCCAAGGAGAACAAGAAGTTCGAAATCCTTGGCGGTGCAATGGGCGAGAACGCTCTGGACCGCAAAGGCGTTGAAGCCGTTTCGAAAATGCCGTCTCGTGAAGAGCTTATTGCTTCGATCGTGGGCTGCATTGGCGCACCTGCTTCGAACATCGCCGGCGCGATTGGCGCACCTGCAAGCAACATCGCAAGCATCCTTTCCACCATCGAAGAGAAGGCGGAAGCTGCGTAAGCGGTTGGCACTGAATGATCTGCGTAGGGAACACTCCCTGACGTTGGAACACACACTGTAAACGGAAAGAGCTGATAAAATGGCTGATCTGAAAGCACTCGCAGAAAGCATCGTGGGTCTGACCCTGCTGGAAGCACAAGAACTGAAAACCATCCTCAAAGACGAATACGGCATCGAGCCCGCAGCTGGTGGCGCCGTAATGGTCGCAGCCGGTGGCGACGCCGGTGGCGCAGCTGAGGAAGAAAAAACCGAATTCGACGTCGTTCTGAAGAACGCCGGCGCTTCGAAAATCAACGTGATCAAAGAAGTTCGCGGCATCACCGGTCTGGGCCTGAAAGAAGCCAAGGAACTGGTCGAAGCTGGCGGCAAGATCAAAGAAGGCGTGTCGAAAGACGAAGCCGAAGAAGTCAAAGGCAAGCTGGAAGCAGCTGGCGCCGAGGTCGAACTGGCCTAAGCGCTTTTGCTCAGGGACCCGCTTTCTTTCAAAGAAAGCGGTCCGGAGTTCGTATCGAACTCCGGTTGGTGCCCAAAAGTTCAGGCTGGGTCCGGAGAAATCCGGGTCCAGCCGAACCTGTCTTAGAAAGGGCCTCAATCCGGGGGCGTTTTCTAAGACACGGTTTTCGGATCGGGAGGCCGCCTTCGGGACGGTGGCCACGAATTGATCCGGACGTGTTGTCTCGATTGTGCAAGATGCCGGGGCCCGACGGTGTCTTTGCCCGCTGAGAACATCGAAAGGTGACATCTGACATGGCTCAAACGTTCCTTGGCCAGAAACGTCTTCGTAAATATTACGGCAAAATCCGCGAAGTTTTGGAAATGCCGAACCTCATTGAGGTGCAGAAATCTTCTTATGATCTTTTCCTGCGCTCCGGCGATGCAGAACAGCCCACGGACGGCGAAGGCATCAAAGGTGTGTTCCAGTCGGTTTTCCCGATCAAGGATTTCAACGAAACCTCCGTTCTGGAGTTCGTGAAATACGATCTGGAAAAACCCAAATACGACGTCGAAGAGTGCATGCAACGCGACATGACCTACAGCGCACCGCTGAAGGTCACTCTGCGTCTGATCGTGTTTGATGTCGATGAGGACACCGGCGCGAAATCGGTCAAAGACATCAAGGAACAGGACGTGTTCATGGGCGACATGCCCCTGATGACGCCGAATGGTACCTTCATCGTGAACGGCACCGAGCGTGTGATCGTCAGCCAGATGCACCGCTCGCCCGGTGTGTTCTTTGACCACGACAAGGGCAAGACCCATTCTTCGGGCAAGCTGCTGTTTGCCTGCCGCATCATCCCGTATCGCGGCAGCTGGCTGGACTTCGAGTTCGACGCCAAAGACATCGTCTTCGCCCGTATCGACCGTCGCCGCAAACTGCCTGTGACGACCCTGCTGTATGCGCTGGGTCTGGATCAGGAAGCGATCATGGACGCGTATTACAACACCGTGTCCTATAAGCTGGACAAGAAGAAAGGCTGGGTCACGCCCTTCTTCCCCGAGCGTGTGCGCGGCACCCGTCCGACCTATGATCTGATTGACGCCAAGTCGGGCGAAGTGATTGCCGAAGCAGGCAAGAAAGTCACCCCGCGCGCAGTTAAAAAGCTGATCGACGAAGGTGCTGTCACCGACCTGCTGGTGCCCTTCGATAACATTGTCGGCAAGTACGTCGCCAAGGACATCATCAACGAAGAAAACGGCGCGATCTATGTCGAAGCCGGTGATGAGCTGACCCTTGAGTATGACAAAGACGGCGACCTGATCGGTGGCACCGTCAAGGATCTGATGGATGCGGGCATCACCGACATCCCGGTTCTGGACATCGACAACGTCAATGTTGGCCCCTACATGCGCAACACCATGGCTCAGGACAAGAACCTGAACCGTGAAAGCGCGCTGATGGACATCTACCGCGTCATGCGTCCGGGTGAGCCGCCCACCGTCGAAGCGGCCTCGGCCCTGTTCGACACGCTGTTCTTCGACAGCGAGCGTTATGACCTGTCCGCCGTTGGTCGCGTGAAGATGAACATGCGTCTGGCTCTGGACGCGCCGGACACCCTGCGCACGCTGCGCCGCGAAGACATCGTGGCCTGCATCAAGGCGCTGGTTGAACTGCGTGACGGCAAAGGCGACGTGGACGATATCGACCACCTCGGCAACCGTCGTGTGCGTTCGGTCGGCGAACTGATGGAAAACCAGTACCGCGTTGGCCTGCTGCGCATGGAGCGCGCGATCAAAGAGCGTATGTCGTCGGTCGAAATCGACACCGTCATGCCTCAGGATCTGATCAACGCGAAACCGGCTGCGGCTGCTGTTCGAGAATTCTTCGGCTCGTCGCAGCTGTCGCAGTTCATGGACCAGACCAACCCGCTGTCGGAAGTCACCCACAAACGCCGCCTCTCGGCGCTTGGCCCCGGTGGTCTGACGCGTGAACGTGCGGGCTTTGAGGTGCGCGACGTACACCCGACCCACTATGGCCGGATGTGCCCGATTGAAACGCCCGAAGGTCCGAACATCGGTCTGATCAACTCGCTGGCCACCTTTGCCCGTGTGAACAAGTATGGCTTCATCGAAACACCCTATCGCGTTGTCAAAGACGCCGAGGTGACCGATGAGGTTCACTACATGTCCGCGACCGAGGAAATGCGTCACACCGTGGCGCAGGCGAACGCGACCTTGGATGCTGATGGCAAGTTCATCAACGATCTGGTTTCGACTCGTCAGGCCGGTGACTACACCCTTGCCCCGCGTGAGAATGTGGACCTGATCGACGTGTCGCCGAAGCAGCTGGTCTCGGTCGCTGCATCGCTGATCCCGTTCCTTGAAAATGACGACGCCAACCGTGCTCTGATGGGCTCGAACATGCAACGTCAAGCGGTTCCGCTGCTGCGCGCCGAAGCGCCGCTGGTTGGCACCGGGATCGAGGAAAAGGTTGCGATCGACTCGGGCGCTGCGATCCAGGCGAAACGCGCCGGTATCATCGACCAGGTCGATGCCCAGCGTATCGTTATCCGCGCCACCGAAGATCTGGAACTGGGCGATGCCGGCGTTGACATCTATCGTCTGCGCAAATTCCAGCGTTCGAACCAGAACACCTGCATCAACCAGCGTCCGCTGATCAAGGTGGGTGACACCGTCCAGAAGGGCGAGGTCATTGCCGATGGTCCGTCGACCGATATGGGTGAACTGGCCCTTGGTAAGAACGTGGTCGTCGCGTTCATGCCGTGGAACGGTTACAACTACGAAGACTCGATCCTGATCTCGGAACGTATCGCGCGCGATGACGTCTTTACCTCGGTCCATATCGAGGAATTCGAAGTCGCCGCCCGTGACACCAAGCTGGGCCCGGAAGAGATCACCCGCGACATCCCGAATGTCGGTGAAGAAGCGCTGCGCAACCTCGACGAGGCGGGCATCGTTTACATCGGCGCGGATGTTGAGCCGGGCGATATTCTGGTCGGCAAGATCACTCCGAAGGGCGAAAGCCCGATGACCCCGGAAGAAAAGCTGCTGCGCGCCATCTTTGGTGAAAAAGCATCTGACGTGCGCGACACATCGCTACGCGTGAAGCCGGGCGATTACGGTACGGTCGTTGAGGTTCGCGTCTTCAACCGTCACGGCGTCGAGAAAGACGAGCGTGCGTTGCAGATCGAGCGTGAGGAAGTCGAACGTCTGGCCCGTGACCGGGACGACGAGCTGGCGATCCTTGACCGCAACATCTATGCGCGTCTGCAGGGCCTGATCCTGGGTAAAACCGCTGTCAAAGGCCCGAAAGGCGTCAAGGCAGGGTCGGTGATCACCGAGGACCTGCTGGAAACCCTGACCCGTGGTCAGTGGTGGCAGCTGGCGCTGGAAGGCGAGCAGGACGCACAGATCGTCGAAGCTCTGAACGAGCAGTACGAAGTGCAGAAGCGTGCTCTGGATGCCCGTTTCGAGGACAAGGTTGAGAAGGTCCGTCGTGGCGACGACCTGCCGCCGGGTGTGATGAAGATGGTCAAAGTCTTCATCGCCGTGAAGCGCAAGCTGCAGCCGGGTGACAAGATGGCCGGTCGTCACGGGAACAAGGGTGTGATCTCCAAGGTTGTTCCGATGGAAGACATGCCGTTCCTGGCCGATGGTACTCCGGTTGACTTCTGTCTGAACCCGTTGGGCGTGCCGTCGCGTATGAACGTTGGTCAGATCCTTGAAACCCACATGGGTTGGGCCGCACGCGGTCTGGGTCTGAACATCGACGACGCGCTGGGTGAATACCGCCGTTCCGGCGATCTGACCCCGGTACGCGAAGCGATGAAGCTGGCCTATGGCGAAGATGTCTACGAAGAAGGCATCACCGGTCTGGACGAGGATGGCCTGATCGAGGCTGCGGGCAACGTGACCCGCGGTGTTCCGATCGCTACCCCGGTCTTTGATGGTGCCAAAGAAGCTGACGTCAACGATGCGCTGGTGCGTGCGGGCTTCTCGGAAAGCGGTCAGTCGGTTCTGTTCGACGGTCGTACCGGTGAGCAATTCGCCCGTCCGGTGACCGTAGGCATCAAGTACCTGCTGAAACTGCACCACCTGGTGGATGACAAGATCCACGCGCGTTCGACTGGCCCGTACTCGCTGGTCACCCAGCAGCCGCTGGGTGGTAAGGCGCAGTTCGGTGGTCAGCGCTTTGGTGAGATGGAAGTCTGGGCCTTGGAAGCTTACGGCGCCGCCTACACCCTGCAGGAGATGCTCACCGTGAAATCGGATGACGTCGCGGGCCGGACCAAGGTCTATGAGTCGATCGTCAAGGGCGAGGATAACTTTGAAGCGGGCGTACCGGAATCGTTCAACGTTCTGGTGAAAGAAGTCCGTGGCCTCGGCCTGAATATGGAACTCCTGGATGCGGAGGTTGAGGAATAAGAATTTTGAAAAAATTCTTGGGCGGAAACTTTTAAAGTTTCCGCTCCCCTCTCCCCCCTTCCGCAAGATTTGAGGTAACAAATGAACCAGGAAATCACCAACAACCCGTTCAACCCGCTGACGCCCCCGAAGGTTTTCGACGAGATCAAGGTCTCGCTGGCCAGCCCTGAGCGGATTCTGTCTTGGTCCTATGGCGAGATCAAGAAACCCGAAACCATCAACTACCGGACGTTCAAGCCCGAGCGTGACGGTCTGTTCTGCGCGCGTATCTTTGGCCCGATCAAAGACTACGAATGTCTGTGTGGCAAATATAAGCGGATGAAGTATCGCGGCGTTGTCTGCGAAAAGTGCGGTGTGGAAGTCACCCTGCAGAAAGTCCGCCGCGAGCGTATGGGCCACATCGAACTGGCCGCGCCCGTCGCACATATCTGGTTCCTGAAATCGCTGCCGTCCCGTATCGGTCTGATGCTGGACATGACGCTGCGCGATCTGGAACGCGTTCTGTACTTTGAAAACTACGTCGTCATCGAGCCCGGCCTGACTGACCTGACCTACGGCCAGATGCTGACCGAAGAAGAGTACATGGACGCGCAGGATGCCTATGGCATGGACGCGTTCACCGCCAATATCGGTGCCGAAGCCATCCGCGAAATGCTTGCCCAGATCGATCTGGAAGCCGAAGCCGAGCAGCTGCGCGCTGATCTGGCCGAAGCAACCGGCGAGCTGAAGCCCAAGAAGATCATCAAGCGTCTGAAGGTTGTTGAATCCTTCCTCGAGTCGGGCAACCGGCCCGAATGGATGGTGATGACCGTGATCCCGGTCATTCCGCCGGAACTGCGTCCGCTGGTTCCGCTGGATGGTGGCCGTTTTGCAACGTCGGATCTGAACGATCTGTATCGCCGCGTCATCAACCGGAACAACCGTCTGAAACGTCTGATCGAACTGCGCGCGCCGGATATCATCGTCCGCAACGAAAAGCGGATGCTGCAGGAATCCGTGGATGCTCTGTTCGACAACGGCCGTCGTGGCCGCGTGATCACCGGTGCCAACAAGCGTCCGTTGAAATCGCTGTCGGACATGCTGAAAGGCAAGCAGGGTCGCTTCCGTCAGAACCTTCTGGGGAAACGCGTCGACTTCTCGGGCCGTTCGGTCATTGTAACCGGGCCGGAACTCAAGCTGCACCAGTGTGGTCTGCCCAAGAAGATGGCGTTGGAGCTGTTCAAGCCGTTCATCTACTCGCGCCTTGAAGCCAAGGGTTTGTCTTCGACTGTTAAGCAGGCGAAGAAACTGGTCGAGAAAGAGCGTCCCGAAGTGTGGGATATCCTCGACGAGGTGATCCGCGAACACCCTGTCATGCTGAACCGTGCGCCGACGCTGCACCGTCTTGGCATTCAGGCGTTCGAGCCGGTCCTGATCGAAGGTAAAGCCATCCAGCTGCACCCGCTGGTCTGTTCGGCCTTTAACGCCGACTTTGACGGTGACCAGATGGCCGTTCACGTGCCCCTGAGCCTTGAGGCGCAGCTGGAAGCCCGTGTTCTGATGATGTCGACGAACAACGTTCTGTCGCCAGCAAACGGCGCGCCGATCATCGTTCCGTCGCAGGATATGATCCTGGGTCTGTACTATGTGACGCTGGAACGCGAAGGCATGCCTGGCGAAGGCAAGGTCTTTGGTTCGATCGAAGAAGTTCAGCACGCGCTGGACGCGGGTGAAGTACATCTGCACTCGAAAATCACCGCGCGGATCACGCAGATCGACGACGAAGGCAACGAAGTTCAGAAGCGCTATGAAACCACGCCGGGCCGTCTGCGGCTGGGTGCGTTGCTGCCGATGAACAACAAGGCGCCGTTCGAGCTGGTCAACCGCCTGCTGCGGAAGAAAGAAGTGCAGCAGGTGATCGACACCGTCTACCGTTACTGCGGTCAGAAAGAGTCGGTCATCTTCTGCGACCAGATCATGTCGATGGGCTTCAAAGAAGCGTTCAAGGCGGGCATCTCGTTCGGTAAGGACGACATGGTCATTCCCGACGACAAGTGGGGCATCGTTGATGACACCCGCGGTCAGGTGAAGGACTTTGAACAGCAGTACATGGACGGCCTGATCACTCAGGGCGAAAAGTACAACAAAGTTGTCGATGCCTGGTCGAAGTGTAACGACCGCGTCACCGAGGCGATGATGTCGACGATCTCGTCGTCGGATCGGGCAGAGGACGGGTCCGAGCAGGAACCGAACTCGGTCTACATGATGGCCCACTCGGGCGCGCGTGGCTCGGTCACTCAGATGAAACAGCTGGGCGGTATGCGCGGCCTGATGGCCAAGCCGAACGGTGACATCATCGAGACGCCGATCATCTCGAACTTTAAAGAAGGTCTGACCGTTCTCGAGTACTTCAACTCGACCCACGGTGCCCGTAAGGGTCTGTCGGATACCGCTCTGAAGACGGCGAACTCGGGTTACCTGACCCGTCGTCTGGTGGACGTGGCGCAAGACTGTATCGTTCGTGAGATCGACTGTGGCACCGAGCGTGCGATCACTGCCGAAGCAGCCGTAAACGACGGTGAGGTTGTTGCCTCGCTGGCCGAACGTGTGCTGGGTCGTGTGGCCGCTGACGATGTTCTGCGTCCGGGCACCGATGAGGTGATCGTGGCTGCAGGTCAGCTGATCGACGAGCGTATGGCTGACACCATCGACGAAGCCGGTGTTGCGTCGATGCGCATCCGCTCGCCTCTGACCTGTGAGTCCGAGGAAGGCGTTTGTGCAACCTGCTACGGTCGTGACCTTGCACGCGGCACCATGGTGAACACAGGCGAGGCTGTCGGCATTATCGCCGCGCAGTCCATCGGTGAACCCGGTACGCAGCTGACGATGCGGACCTTCCACATCGGTGGTGTTGCGCAAGGTGGTCAGCAGTCGTTCCAGGAAGCAAACCAGGAAGGTGTTGTCGCGTTCGAGAACCCGCAGATCCTGGTGAATGCCGCAGGCGAAAGCCTGGTCATGGGCCGGAACATGAAGCTGGTGATCAACGACGAACACGGCGAGGAACGCGCCAGCTTCAAGCTGGGCTACGGCTCCAAGCTGTTCGTCAAGGACGGCGCGAAAGTGGCCCGTGGCGACAAGCTGTTCGAATGGGATCCCTACACCCTGCCGATCATCGCCGAGAAAGCCGGTACCGCGAAATACGTTGACCTTGTTTCGGGCCTTGCCGTCCGGGATGAGACCGACGATGCAACCGGTATGACCCAGAAGATCGTGATCGACTGGCGCGCCGCCCCCAAAGGCAGCGACCTCAAGCCCGAGATCATTCTGGTCGGCGAAGATGGCGAGCCGGTCCGCAACGATGCGGGCAACCCGGTTCACTATCCGATGTCGGTGGATGCGATCCTGTCGGTTGAAGATGGCCAAACCATCGAAGCCGGTGACGTTGTCGCGCGTATCCCGCGTGAAGGCGCCAAGACCAAGGACATCACTGGTGGTCTGCCGCGTGTGGCCGAACTGTTCGAAGCCCGTCGCCCGAAAGATCACGCGATCATCGCAGAAGCCGATGGTTACGTGCGCTTTGGCCGCGACTACAAGAACAAGCGTCGCATCAGCATCGAACCGGCGGACGAGTCCATGGAGACCATCGAGTACATGGTGCCCAAGGGCAAGCACATCCCGGTCGCCGAAGGGGACTTCATCCAGAAGGGTGAATACCTGATGGACGGTAACCCGGCTCCGCATGACATCCTGTCCATCATGGGTGTCGAAGCGCTGGCGGATTACATGATCGACGAGGTGCAGGACGTGTATCGTCTGCAGGGTGTGAAGATCAACGACAAGCACATCGAGGTCATCGTGCGCCAGATGCTGCAGAAGTGGGAGATCCTGGATTCAGGCGACACCACCCTGCTGAAAGGCGAACACGTCGACAAGCAAGAGTTCGACGCGGCCAACGAGAAGACCCTCGACCGTGGCGGTCGCCCGGCACAGGGTGAGCCGATCCTCTTGGGGATCACCAAGGCCTCGCTGCAGACGCGTTCGTTCATCTCGGCGGCGTCGTTCCAGGAAACCACCCGCGTGCTGACCGAAGCGTCAGTACAGGGCAAGAAGGACAAGCTGGTTGGCCTGAAAGAGAACGTCATCGTTGGTCGCCTGATCCCCGCCGGGACCGGTGGGGCCACGCAAGCCGTCCGCCACATCGCGCAGTCGCGTGACAATGTGGTCATCGAAGCCCGCCGGGAAGAGGCCGAAGCGGCCGCTGCTCTGGCTGCGCCGGTCATGGACGACGATATGGTCGGGGATGAGCTGGACGTTCTGGTGGAAACCCCGGAAAGCCGCGAATAACCGCAGCGGCACAAACGGATCAAAGGGCCCCGCAGTTTTGTGGGGCCTTTTCTTATTTGGAAGGATGCCGGCAGGGGATTTGCTGCGGGCTATGGATTCAATGTGATTAACGACTTCGAGCCCAAAGCAGACAGGTGCTCCGGTGTCTGATATGGTGCTTCCGAGATGCTGACCTCATGAGGATTGAGATGGCAGCGCCAGAAGAAAGACTGCGTGAACTCGGATTGAGCTTGCCCGCCGCTGCCAAGCCGCCTGTAGGCGTGCACCTGCCGTTCGCATTCGTTAACATTCGGGGTGACCGTCTCCTGTTTTCTGGAAGCCCCAAGACCGCAATGGACGGCAGTATTGCAGGTCCATATGGCATGGTCGGTGCTGAGCTAACAACTGAACAAGCCTATGATGCAGCTCGCGAAATTGCACTTTCGGTGTTGGCAAACATTAAAGCTGAAATTGGTGACCTGTCCCGGATTGTCGGCTGGACACGAGTTTTCGGAATGGTCAGCTCGAGTCCCGGCTACACCGAGCAACATTTGGTGGTAAATGGATTCAGCGATCTCGTAGTGGAAGTGTTTGGACCAGAGGTGGGCCGACATGCGCGATCGGCAATTGGTGTTTCGGGGCTGCCGTTGGGTTTCGCGATGGAAATCGAGGGCGAAGTGCAGATTTGTCCGTAAGCACGAGCGACTGCTTCGCTCGCATTGCGACCGTTCACGCCAAGCAGAGCGAATGATGGCACTGAGCCCATTGTGGCCCGGCTCATGTTGAGCAGAGGTTCGACTCAGTCCCCGAGGCGCAGAAGCCCAAGAATCGCGCTAAGACGGCAGATCATGGGCGCTGCATAGGTGTTTCGGTTAACGCGTCCCAGGCGTCTTCCTGCGTTCGCGCGGCCTGCAAGCTGTCCCAAACCTCTGCCACAAAGGGGTCGGCCGCGGCCATCTCGGAGACAAGCGCGTCCCAGGCAACCCGGAGGCTGTCCAGGGTCTCGGGGCTGTAAAGTCGGACCTCCACGCCCTGTTCCGCCATTTGCGCGACGGCAGCGGCTTGTGAGTATTCCATCTTCAAGACCGAACGCATTGCGTTGGTTCTGGCCGCCATGTCGATGATCGTGCGTTGACTGTCTGTCAGGCCGTCCCAAACGTCGCGGTTGATGACCAACTCAATCATGGTCGAGGGTTGGTGCCAGCCGGGGAAATAGTAGTACGAAGCCACTTGTGGAAAGTTCAGCGCAAGATCCACCTGGGGAAAGCTGAACTCGGTCCCGTCGATGTCGCCACTTTCAAGCGATGGAAAGATCTCTCCGCCAGCGCTCAGCACGGTATCCGCCCCAAGGCTCGCCAGCACTTCCGAGGCCAGCCCCGTCCAGCGCAGCTTGAGCCCGGCAAAATCGTTGGCCCCATGGATGGGTGTGTTGAACCAGCCGCCCGATTCCATGCCGGTGAAGGTGATTGGCATAGTCACGAGGTCAAAGCCCGCATCGTCATACATGCGCTGATTGAGCTCGATCCCGCCGCCTTCGTAGAACCATGCCATATAATCGAGCGCCTGCGGCCCGAACGGCATCGACGTGAAAAACGACGCGACGGGCAAGGACCCATGAAGGTAGGCCGCAGCGGTATAGCCCGCTTGGATCTCGCCGTAAGAGACCGCCTGTTGAATGTCGAACGGTGGGACAATCGCGCCAGGTTCCGCCAGCTCGATCTGGATCGTCCCGCCGGAGGCTGCCTCGACATCTGCTTCAAACTGCCGGATCGTGTCGACGACCGGAAGGCTGGTCGGAAAAGCCGATTGCAGTGTGATTGTGACATCTTGTGCATGGCTCGGCCCGCTCATGGCCAAAAAGGGTAAGGCAGCCAGGGCCAGCTTGGTCATCTTTGTCATGTCGTCCTCCGGGGCTGTGGCGTTAGTTTTTAGGGTGCGTGATTGTCGATGCGGCGGATGTTTTCGAGATGTGGATCAAAACGGCCTCCATTATCCTTGAATTTACACGCATTCGTTCAAGATCAAACTGCAGCTTTAGCCCGTAAAGCTGACCTGGCTTTGATGTCCGAGCGCGGCACCCTTTGCTGGAAAAGGCTGTGTCGGGCGGGCGATCATTAATAAGTTGACATTAGGCCGACCCGACAGGCCAATGGTCCTGTTCACTTGCGATCGGACCAAACCGGAATGACCCCCAACGTCAAAGGTGCCCTGTTGATGATGGGCAGCATGGCCGCGTTTACCGTGAACGACACGTTCGTGAAGGTGGCGCTGCAGGAATTGCCGCTGTTCCAACTGGTTGCGATGCGTGGGGTTCTGGCCACTGGGTTGATCTTTTTTCTCGCTCGGTACCTTGGTGCGCTGCATCTGAATTTTCCGAGTCATGACAAGTGGTTGATCGCCATCCGCTGTGTTGCCGAACTGGCGGCCACCTTCTTTTTTCTGACCGCTCTGAAGAACATGCCGCTGGCGAATGTGACGGCGGTTTTGCAGGCCCTGCCGCTGACGGTCACGCTGGGGGCGGCGCTGTTTTTCTCGGAACAGATCGGCTGGCGGCGGATACTGGCCATTGGCGTCGGCTTTGCCGGGATGCTGCTGATCGTACGCCCGGGGCCGGACGGGTTCAGCCTTTATGCCGCCTACGCGCTGGCGGCGGTGATTTCGGTGACAGTGCGCGATCTGATCACGCGTCGGATGTCGGCGCAGGTGCCTTCGATGGTCGTTACGCTGGCCGCATCATTGTCGATCACGCTAACCGCCGGCTTCGTCTCGGTCTTCGAGGGGTGGTCACCTGTATCGCCCGGCGGCGGCGTGCTTGTGGCCTCGGCGGCGGTGTTTGTTCTGGTGGCTTATCTGTGCAGCGTCATGGTCATGCGCGAAGGCGACGTTGGGTTTATTGCCCCTTTCCGGTATTCCAGCCTGCTTTGGGCGCTGGGGCTGGGTTGGGCCGTTTTCGGAGAGTGGCCGGATGTGATCACCATGCTCGGGGCCGCCTTGGTCGTGGCCGCTGGGGTGTTCACCCTGTTCCGCGAACGCTCACATCAGGCGGCAGAGTGAACCTGTCGGACCACGTTCTGATCAATGGCGAAGCGAGCGATGAACTCGCCCTCCTGCTCGGGGGTCAGGGGCAGCAATTCCTTGGTGTTGTTCCGCGCGCCTCTGGAGTCGTTGAAGCCGTTCAGGGATCGTACCCACATCGGCGCATCCGGGTAGCTGACAACGGGCATGAAGCGACCGACCCTGTGGTGGGTGAAGCTCATGATCGTCTGTTTGCAGCCCCCCCGGACATGCATACCGAGGCCGACCCCGAGTAGCGGTTTGAACGTCTCGGTCGCCAAAATCCCCTCGGCGTTCAGGCGGGCGAAAAACCCTTTGTTGAAGTCTATCCCGACCAGTCGATGCCGATCCATCAGTGCCTTGCTGTCCCGCGCTGCCTCGCGCAGGCGTTCCACAAAATCGACGGACACGGCATCATCGTCATCATGCCGGAATTGCAGGCAAGGCTGGTCGGGACGGGTACGGGCCTCGTTCAGGATGTCTTTCATGACATGCCGGTGGCGTTTGTCTGTATCCGATGATCTTTGCACAATCCGCACCTGTTTCACGTCTGTGGTCAGGTCTTGCAGCCGGTCAAAGGCCGGTTTGGGCAGGCAGTGGCCGACCACGACCAGCAGCTCAAAATCCTCGTCCGTATGTTCGCGAAAGCAGGGCAGGGTCGAGGATTCAAACAGGCGGAATCGCTCTTCCAGCCGCTCAGGGCTGTAAAGAAACCTCCGCCGGTCCTTCAGCGTTTCATGTTCGGTCTGAAAGCTGCCAAGGGCCGGAAAGGAAAACCGGCAGAGCCCTATCACTTGCATGCGTCATCCAATGTCCGAAGTCTGCGCGCACTATGCCGGGGCGGCCCGGAACCCGCAACGGTGGAAGGGGCCTGCAGGCTTTGATAAATCAGCGCAATCCGGCCCAGGGGGCACACGGTGCCAAGTGCTGTTGACACGCGCGCCGACTCCCCCTATTACGCGCGACATCTCGGTACCGGGGGCCGCCCCATAACCGATTTCAGTAATGAACTGGTCAAGGCCCGGACAATTTTGCAGTTCGCGCCCTCTGATAACAAACCGCGACGTTCACCTCGGAATGGGAACGCTCGCGGGTTTTGCGCTTGTGGACGCATGAGTGCAGCGAAGTTTAACCGCACGCAGCCCGCGTGCATGTCATGTGTGTTGCAAAACGGGGAAGAAACCGGAATGCCAACTATTCAACAGCTGATCCGCAAACCGCGGCAGCCCAAAGTAAAACGCTCGAAGTCCATGCACCTGGAGCAGTGCCCGCAGAAACGCGGCGTCTGCACCCGTGTATATACCACCACACCGAAAAAGCCGAACTCGGCGATGCGTAAGGTTGCCAAGGTGCGCCTGACCAACGGGTTCGAGGTCATCTCGTACATCCCCGGTGAAAGCCACAACCTGCAGGAACACTCGGTTGTTCTGATCCGTGGCGGCCGTGTGAAAGACCTTCCCGGTGTGCGTTACCACATCCTGCGCGGTGTTCTGGATACTCAGGGCGTCAAAGATCGTAAGCAACGCCGTTCGAAATACGGCGCGAAGCGTCCCAAGTAAGAAGGAGAGGCTGATATGTCACGTCGTCACGCCGCCGAAAAACGCGAAGTCCTGCCTGACGCCAAATTTGGCGACAAGGTTCTGACCAAATTCATGAACAACCTGATGATCGACGGCAAGAAGTCGGTCGCAGAGCGCATCGTCTACAACGCCTTTGACCGCGTTGAGAACAAGATCAAGCGCGCACCGGTCGAAGTGTTCCACGAAGCGCTCGACAACATCAAACCGTCGGTCGAGGTTCGCTCGCGCCGGGTTGGTGGTGCAACTTATCAGGTTCCGGTCGAGGTTCGCCCCGAGCGCCGCGAAGCACTGGCCATCCGCTGGCTGATCACTGCTGCGCGCGGCCGCAACGAAAACACCATGGAAGAACGCCTCGCCGGTGAACTGCTGGACGCTGTACAGTCCCGCGGTACCGCCGTGAAGAAGCGCGAAGACACCCACAAGATGGCCGAGGCGAACAAGGCCTTCAGCCACTACCGCTGGTAATTCAGAGGCTTATCAAAAATGGCACGCGAATATCCGCTCGAACTATACCGTAACTTCGGTATCATGGCGCACATCGACGCAGGTAAGACCACCTGCTCGGAGCGTATCCTGTATTATACTGGTAAATCCCACAACATCGGTGAGGTGCACGATGGTGCAGCCACCATGGACTGGATGGAGCAGGAGCAGGAACGCGGCATCACCATCACTTCGGCTGCGACCACCACTTTCTGGGAGCGCACCGAGGACGGTCAGACCGCCGATACCCCCAAGCACCGCCTGAACATCATCGACACCCCCGGCCACGTTGACTTCACCATCGAAGTCGAACGCTCGCTGGCGGTTCTCGACGGTGCCGTCTGCGTTCTGGACGCAAACGCCGGTGTTGAGCCCCAGACCGAAACCGTGTGGCGTCAGGCTGACCGCTACAAGGTTCCGCGGATGGTTTTCGTCAACAAGATGGACAAGATCGGCGCAGACTTCTTCAACTGCGTCAACATGATCGAAGACCGCACCGGCGCACGTGCTGTTCCGGTTGGTATTCCGATCGGCGCCGAGTCCGAGCTGGAAGGCCTGGTTGACCTGGTCACCATGGAAGAATGGCTGTGGCAGGGCGAAGACCTGGGCGCAAGCTGGATCAAAGCTCCGATCCGCGACAGCCTGAAAGACATGGCTGACGAATGGCGCGGCAAGATGATCGAAGCGGCCGTCGAAATGGACGACGACGCGATGATGGAATACCTGGAAGGCAATGAGCCCGACGTTCCGACCCTGCGCGCCCTGCTGCGCAAAGGCACTCTGGACATCGCGTTCGTTCCGGTTCTGGGTGGGTCTGCGTTCAAGAACAAAGGCGTTCAGCCCCTGCTCAACGCTGTGATCGACTATCTGCCCAGCCCGCTGGACGTTGTTGATTACATGGGCTTCAAACCCGGCGACGAGGAAGAAGTTCGTGACATCGCACGTCGCGCAGACGACGACATGGCCTTCTCGGGTCTGGCGTTCAAAATCATGAACGACCCCTTCGTTGGCTCGCTGACCTTCACCCGGATCTACTCGGGCACCATGAACAAGGGTGACTCGATCCTGAACTCGACCAAAGGTAAAAAAGAGCGCATCGGTCGTATGATGATGATGCACTCGAACAACCGGGAAGAGATCGAAGAAGCGTTTGCAGGCGACATCATCGCGCTGGCGGGTCTGAAAGACACCACCACCGGTGACACCCTGTGTGACGCGAAGGATCCGGTGGTTCTGGAAACCATGACCTTCCCCGATCCGGTGATCGAGATCGCGGTTGAGCCCAAAACCAAGGGCGACCAAGAGAAGATGTCCCAGGGTCTGGCCCGTCTGGCCGCCGAAGATCCGTCCTTCCGTGTGGAAACTGATCTGGAATCCGGTCAGACCATCATGAAGGGCATGGGCGAACTTCACCTGGACATCCTGGTTGACCGCCTGAAGCGCGAGTTCAAGGTTGAAGCGAACATTGGTGCACCGCAGGTGGCCTATCGTGAAACCATCTCGATGCCGGTCGAGCACACCTACACCCACAAGAAACAGTCGGGTGGTTCGGGTCAGTTCGCGGAAGTCAAGCTTGAGATTCAGCCGACCGAGCCGGGCGAAGGTTACTCGTTCGAAAGCCGCATCGTTGGTGGTGCCGTTCCGAAGGAATACATCCCGGGTGTTGAAAAGGGCATCAACTCGGTCATGGACAGCGGCCCGCTGGCTGGCTTCCCCGTGATCGACTTCAAGGTTGCCCTGCTGGACGGTAAGTTCCACGACGTTGACTCGAGCGTTCTGGCGTTCGAAATCGCATCGCGGATGTGTATGCGTGAAGGCATGCGCAAAGCTGGCGCCAAGCTGCTGGAACCGATCATGAAGGTCGAAGTGATCACCCCGGAAGAATATACCGGCGGTATCATCGGCGACCTGACCTCGCGTCGTGGCCAGGTCTCTGGTCAGGAACCACGCGGCAACGCCATCGCGATCGACGCGTTCGTTCCGCTGGCGAACATGTTCGGCTACATCAACACTCTGCGTTCGATGTCGTCTGGCCGTGCCCAGTTCACCATGCAGTTCGACCACTACGATCCGGTTCCGCAGAACATCTCGGACGAGATCCAGGCGAAATACGCGTAAGCGAAGATTTGAGGGAGCCCGGTTAGCGGGCTCCTGTCATTACCGACAAAGGAGGCCATCATGGCAAAGGAAAAGTTTGAGCGTACAAAACCGCACGTCAACATCGGCACGATTGGCCACGTTGACCATGGTAAAACGACGCTGACCGCAG